>CAZKXC010000011.1:0-30604 GCA_964556645.1 uncultured Halobellus sp. | reverse complement strand
TCGTCCGGCCGGTCGCCGCCCGTGTCGGTCGCCGTGCTGTCGTCGGGCTCGGCGCCGTCAGCCTCGCCGTCGTCGGACTCGGTGCCATTGTCGTCGCTGTCGGCGTCCGTTTCGTCGTCGGACTCGGCGCTGTCGTCGTCGCTGGCGTCCGTTTCGTCGTCGGCCTCTGCGCCGCCGTCGGCGTCCGTTTCGCCGTCGGTCTCGTTCGCGGCGACGAACGCGGCCGGGTCGTCGAGCCGTTCTTCGACTCGGCGTTTCACCGTCTCGCGGACGTTGCTGTCGGCGACGGTCTCGGACCGCACCGCCTCGTCGACGTCGCGGGCGGCGGTCGACAACCCCATCTCCTCGATCCGCTCGCGAACGGCGTCCGCCGGGTCGGCGAAGCTCACGTCGAACTCCTCGTCGGTGTCGACCGTCCGCCGGTCGGTGACGCGCGCGACGAGCGCGCCGGCGTCGGTCGCGAACTCCTCGACGGCGGCCGGCGTGATCGGGTCTCCCTCGCCGGTGATCTCGACGAGCACGACGGCGTCTTCGAGGTCGTGTTGACGAACCTGTTCGCGGACCCGGGGCTCGCCCTCGCCGGGGGTGAGTTCGACGCTCACGAAGGCGAACGTCCGGGTCTCGATCGCGCGCCGCCGGATCTCGACGCGGTCGTCGCCGCCGACGGCCGCCTCGTCGAAGGTGACCACGTTGTACCCGCGCCCCGCTCGCTCGCTCGCGCTCGCGCGCTCCGTGGAGCCCGGATACGTGGCCCACGTTCCGGCCACCTTCGCGCGATCGGGGGTGTGGTTGTCGCCGAGCAACAACGCGTCGAAGTCGACGTCGCTCTCGGCCAGGACGGTCTCTGTGTCCCAGTCGGCGTGAGCGAACGGCTCGAAGAGCCCGTGCGCGACGAGCGCCGCGTAGTCGGCGTCGCCGGCGGCGAACTCGTACGTCAACTCGTCGCGCCGCGAGACGGGAACGTGGTCGAGCCCGTAGAAGGCGGTGTCGCCGACGACGGTCGGCGCGGCGCCGAGCCGCGTGGCGAGCCCCAGCCGCTCGAGGAGGTCGACCCACTGGCCGTCCCGCGTCGCCTCGTGGTTGCCCACGACGGCCAGAAAGGGGATGTCGGCGTCGGCGAGCCGGCGGAGAACGGCGATGGTTCCCATGAGATCAGACAGCTCGGGCCGGCGGTCGTGAAAGAGGTCACCCGCGTGAACGACCGCGTCGACGTCGCCGTCGACCGCGTCGTCGACGACGGCTCCGAACGCGTCGAGGAAGTCCTGGCGTCTGACCGGCGAGTGGTACTGCTGGTACCCGATGTGGGTGTCGCCGGTGTGAATCACCCGTGTCATCGGTCCGGTGGTTGGCCCGTGGCGGGTTTAGGGGTTCCGGGGCGGCGACCCCGCGGCCGTCGGTCGGTCGTCGTCAGTCCCGGCGGCAGTGCGGAACCGGCGGTACGCGTCGAGGGCCTCGCGTCCGCTGGCGGCGAGGTCGTCGTCGCCGTCGCGGTCCGCCTCGTCGACCGCCGCCGAGAGCCGGTCGAGTCCGACGGCCTCGACGAACCCGGCCGCCCGGCGGAGGTCCTCGCGGGCGGCGTCCGCCTCGGTTATCACCGCCGCGTACGGCCGGGTCGCGGTGTCGGTTCTGGCCGCCAGTGCGGCGAGCGCTCGCTTGACGTCGTCGGTCGAAACCACGCGTCGTCTGGCGCGGCATCGGTGATGAACCCTCGGTTCGGCCTCCCCGCGTGAGTGGAACGCGGAGCCCCGACGATCGGGCCGGACGACCGCCGCGCGGCTCACACCGCCAGCGAGTACAACCGCTTGCGGGCGTCGGTGAAGGAAAACCGGGCGTCGATGACGCCCTCCTCTTCCAGCCTGGAGAGCGCGTATCGCACCGTCCGCGGCGGAAGCAACGTCTCCTCGGCGAGCTGGCTCTGTGTCAGCGTGTCGTTGTAATCGAGTACCTTCGCGACGAGCTTGGCGCTCGGCGGCAGATCGCGAACCGGCTCCCAGCGGTCCGACCCCTCGTCGTCGGCGGCGACAGCGTCCGTGGTGCTCATGCGTGAGTACCCATAGCTAATGCCGACAAATAATATTTGCTATCCATCTTAATTACCACAGAGCATCGATTCTTTCGACGGCGTTTCGCGGAGTGCCCCCACCCGAAGCCTCTTATCCGCGAGACGCCTCAATGCAGGTAATGAGTGATACCGTCGACGACGTCGACATGCCCTACGATGGGTCGGCGTCGAGACAAGAAAAGATCGACACCCTCCAGGACCGGCTCGAGGTGCTCGAGTCGCAAAACGAGGAGATGCGCGACAAGCTGCTCGACGCCAACGCGGAGAACAACAAGTACCAACAAAAGCTCGAACGGCTCACCCACGAGAACAAGAAGCTCAAGCAGTCGCCGTTGTTCGTCGCCACCGTCCAAGAACTCACCGAAGACGGGGCGGTGATCAAACAACACGGCAACAACCAGGAGGCGTTGACCGAGATCACAGACGAGATGCGCAGCGAGATCGACCCGGACGACAGGGTCGCGGTCAACAACTCGTTGTCGGTCGTCAAGAAGCTCGAAAAGGAGACCGACGTTCGCGCCCGCGTGATGCAGGTCGAACACTCCCCGGACGTCACCTACGCCGACATCGGCGGGCTCGAAGACCAGATGCAGGAGGTCCGCGAGACCGTCGAGATGCCGCTCGAACATCCCGACATGTTCGAGGACGTCGGCATCCAGCCGCCGAGCGGCGTGTTGTTGTACGGCCCGCCGGGCACCGGAAAGACGATGCTGGCGAAGGCGGTCGCCAACGAGACGGACGCGACGTTCATCAAGATGGCCGGCTCCGAGCTCGTCCACAAGTTCATCGGCGAGGGCGCCAAGCTCGTCCGTGACCTCTTCGAGGTCGCCCGCGAGAACCAGCCCGCCGTCATTTTCATCGACGAGATCGACGCCATCGCCTCGAAGCGGACGGACTCGAAGACCTCCGGCGACGCCGAGGTGCAGCGCACGATGATGCAGCTGCTCTCGGAGATGGACGGCTTCGACGAGCGCGGCGAGGTCCGGATCATCGCCGCCACCAACCGCTTCGACATGCTCGACGAGGCGATCCTCCGGCCGGGGCGGTTCGACCGCCTCATCGAGGTGCCGAAGCCGGACACCGCGGGCCGAGAGATCATCTTCCAGATCCACACCCGGAAGATGAACCTCGCCGACAGCATCGACTTCTCCCGGCTCGCCACCATGGTCGAGGACGCCTCCGGCGCGGACATCAAAGCGATCTGTACCGAGGCCGGCATGTTCGCGATCCGCGACGACCGGACGCAGGTCACCCTCGACGACTTCCTCGAGGCGTACGAGAAGCTCCAACAGGACGACGACGCCGACGCCGACGACTCGCTGGCGTTCGCGTAATTCTCCGACGGTTTTTCGCCGCGACGAGAGAGACCCTCGAGAGCGACGACTCGATCGCGAGGGTCCGTCGCTCCCGCCGACCGGGTCGGGAGGTCGTAACCGCGTCACGGCCGCCGAGCGCCCGGCGGCCGGCTAGACGTCGCCCGACATCGCGCGGAACATCTCGTCGGCGAGTTCGTTGCGGTCCATCCCGTCCGGTTCTCCGTTGTCGGTCGCGTCGACCGTCGGCGTGATCGTCCCGCCGCCCATCCGCGAGTGGCCGCCGCCGTTTCCGTTGTCCACCTCCGACAACACCGCGTCGATGGCGTTGCCCATGTGTACCCGGTCGTCGCGCGAACGCCCCGAGAGGTGTATGGTTCCGTCGCGCTCGCCGATGATGACGACGGCGCTGACGCCCTCCAGCTGGATCAGCTCGTCGGCCGCCTGCGGAATGGCGTCGACGTTGTTCACTCCGCCGACGTCCGCGACCGCGAACGAGCCCTCGATCCGTCGGCCCGCGATCGCCCGCGCTTTCACCTCCAACACCTCGGCGTCGACGGAGGGGTTGGCGATCCGGTCCAGCTGGTCCTGGTCGACGCCGGGGTACACGTACGCCGCGGACGCGAAGTCCGGCTCGCTCGCGCCGACGGTGAGGTGTTTGGTGTCGGTCAGAATCCCGTACAAGAGCCCGGTCGCCGTCCGCGTCCCCAACACGAGGTCGCTGCCCGTCTCGCTCGCGTGTTTGTCCGGCGGCACGGGGACGGCACCGATGTCGTCGAAGTACTCGGCGATCACGGATGCGGTCGCGCCGTAGTCGGTTCGCACGTCGGTGAACTCGTCGCCGCGCCCGTCGCCGGGGTGGTGGTCGACGACGGCCGTGGGCAACACCCCGTCCGCTCCCGCGAAGCCGCGCGCCTCGTTGTGGTCGACGAGCACGACGGACTCGGAGGCGAGGTCGCTGACGTGGTCGATCCGGTCGAGCCCTAGGTCTAACACCGTTCGGAACGCCCGGTTCTCCTGGTGACGGATCTGTCCCGGGTACTGGATCGCCGCGTCGACGCCGAGCTGGCTCGCCAGCGACGACACCCCGATGGCCGCCGCCATCGCGTCGGGATCCGGATTGGGGTGCATCAACACGGTAATCTCTTCTTCATCGGCCAGTATTCGGCGGAACTCGGCGCCGGCCGACCGGCGCGCCCGCACGAGCGCGTACGTGCTCGCAAGTACGACGACCACGCCGAGAACCGCGACGACGACCAGTTCGGGGTTCTCTCGGAGAAACGCCTCCGCCTCCGAGAGCGCCCCGCTGACCGTTCTCGTGGCCAACATACTCCCTCGGAGTCACCGACGGCACAAGAACCTTCGTGGGAGTTCTACTCTTCCGGCACCGTCGAATCGTCCGCCCACGGGCGCCTGTTCCCGATTCTCACCCGTGTGAGCGCCGGAATTCGGTTATCGCGTCGCGGTACCCCGCACGGAACGTGGGGTACGCAAACTCGTACCCGAGCGCACGCAGCCGGTCGTTCGAACACCGCTTGCTCGTTCGGATCCGACGTTCGGCCGCCGCCGAGAGGTCGCCGGCCGCGATCCGTTCCGCCTTCGAACGCTTCTCGGGCCGGTCGACGCCGCACTCGTCGGCGAGCCAGTCGGCGAACGCGTGTTTGTCGACGGGGTCGTCGTCGACGACGACGACCGCCTCCCCCCGACCCTGGTCCGTCTCGAGGAGGTGACGTATGGCGCCCGCGGCGTCGTCGCGGTGAACCATATTGAGGTAGCCGGCGGTCACCGGCCCGTCGATGTACCGCCGGAGCCGGTATCGGTCCGGGCCGTACAAGCCCGCAAAACGGGCGACTGTGCCGTCGATTCCGGCCTCGGCCGCCTCCGCGGTAGCGACCCGCTCGGCCGCCGCGAGCACTTCCGTCTTCTCCGTGGTCGGATCGAGCGGCGTCTCCTCGTCGACCCACCCGCCGTCGTGGTCGCCGTAGACGCCGGTCGAGGAGGTGTACATCAGCCGGTCCGGCGGCCGCGTGCGGGTTTTGTACTCCGTGAGAACGTTCCGCAGTCCGTCGACGTACACCGCTCGCGCCGCGGCTGCCCCTCGCCCGCCCGAACTGGCCGCGAACACGACCGCGTCGGCGTCCGGAAGCGACCGAAGCGAGTCGGGATCAGTCGCGTCTGCCCGAACCGCATCGACGTTCTCGTCGACGGCGTCGACCGCCTCGAGCCCCTCGTCCGACCGCCGCACGCCGGTCACGTCGTGGCCGCGGTCGGCGAGCTGTCGTGCCAGCTCCAGTCCGACGTAGCCGCAGCCGACGACCGTGACCCTCATGGCTTGCGCGTCTCGATGACGGCCATAACCTCCGCGAGCTGTTCGAGCGTCATCGCGGCGCGCCCCTCGAGCACCTGCTGGACCTCCTGGCCGGTGAGGTCGGCGTCGATCGCCGTCGAGATCGTGTCGACGTCGAGCACCGCGGTGGCCATCCCCATGAGGAGGTGGTCCCGGACCTCGGCGACGACCGCGTCGGCGTCGCGGTCGGCGGCGGCCGCGAGCACCGACGCACCCTCCTCGAGGGTCAGGTCGGCGGCGTCGCCGCCGGCGGCCGCCTCGACCGTCGCCGTCCCGAGGCCGGTTCGGTCGACGATCCGGTCGCGCCCCGCCTCCTCGACCGCCTCTCTCACCAACGCCTCGAACGACGCCACCAACGCCGCGGCTTCGACGGTGTCGCCGGTACCGTCGGCCGGGTCGGCTCCGTCGGCGCCGTCGACGACCTCGTGGAACATACCCGCGATCGGCGGTCGCGTCTCAAAACGCCTCCGGTCGCTGGCGGTCTCACCAGCCGGCCGACATCTCGTCTCTCGTTCCGTCCACGTCGCCGACCCCACGCGGTCCGGCCGGCACCGCGACGACGACGACGGTTCCGCTCTCGAACCGAACCGGCTCCGTTCGGCCCAGCCGGACCCGTTCGCCCCCGACCGACACCGTCACCGTCGCCGCCTCGCGGACGTACTCGAACCGGCGGTCGGGCGCGCCGACGTCGGCGGTGAGCGCGAACCGCGGGTACTCGCCGCGCACCTCCACGCGCCAGGCGTTCACCGTTGCGACCCAGTATCCGGGGACGGGAGCCACCGGAAGCCCCGCGCCGACGCGACGCACGGGGCTCGGCGCCCACCGCTCGGAGGCGTTCTCGGCGGCCAGCCTGAGTCCGTCCTCGACGACCCCCTCCAACTCGCCCCGCACGTATCCGCGGACCGCCTCCGTCGGGCCGTCGACGAACCGGGTCGGAACCCGCACGGCATCGCGCCCGGCGGCGGTCCGCAGCGCGACGCGGAGCCGTGCGGCGAGCGCCCCCGCGTCGCCGGCCGACAACGAGTCGACCCGCGCGGCGCGGGCGGCGACCCGGTCGGCGTACGTCCCGTCTCCGATGGCGACCGCCCGGTCTCCCGGCGACTCGTACGTCGCGGCGACCGCCGCGACGACGGACCGCCGCTCGCCGCGGGACAACGAGGTCCGGGCGGCGAGCGCGCCGACGAGCGCGCGGTCGACCGTCATCCTCGACGCCGCGACGCGGCCGGCGAGCGCGTCCCTGTCCGCCCGCAGGTCCGGATCGGCCCGCTCGGCGAGGGTCGCATCCGCTGCCAGAAGCACCCGACCCGCGACGCCGATCCCGACGGTGTCTTCGGTCCCGAGGATCCGGTCGACGATCCCGCCCGACACGTCGCCGTACGGGACCGTCACGTAGTTGAGGTTTCGCGTCGCGAGCGGCCGGGTCGTCGTTCCGTCGACGGCGTCGATCGTCGCCCCGTCGACGGCGGTTCGCGGGAGGTAGCCGGGAGAGCCGTCGGGCACGAACGTCACCGCTCCTCCCGGACCGTCCGCTCCGACGGGGTACCGCTCCGTCTCCCGTGCGGCCTCCCGGCTCGCGATGACCTCTCCGACCGACGGGCCGCCGAACGCGTCCTCCACCCGCTCGAGGAGCCCGTCGGTGGCGGCGTCGCCGTCGGCTGCGGCCGCGTCTAACTCGGCGACCACGGCCGACAGGTAGGCCGCCCGCGCCGCGGCCCGTCCGCGGTCGGCGGCGCCGTCGTACGTCCGTGGCGCGTCCACGATGTCGCTCCGTCGATTCCGGAGCGTCTCGGCGAGTTCGCCGTACGGGTCGGCCGCGCCGACCGCCATCTCCTCCATCGACAGCTCCGTTTCGACCGCGCGGACGTCGACGCGAAGCCCGTCGAGATCGGCGGCGATTCGGTCGATCGTCGTCGCCGATCGCTGCCCGAACACGACCGTCGACCGCTCCACGTCGCCGTCGACGACCGCCTCGCGGGCGACGCGGTCGACGTTCTCGGCGGTGCCGACGCCGAGTGCCGCTCGGGCCGCCTTCGGCGTTCCGGCGAGGTCGGGGTCGTCGGCGCTCGCCGCTCCGAACGTCGTGATCGGCCGATCGGGAGCGTCGTCCGTCGGGGCGTACGCGCCGGTGACCCGAACGTCGACGCGATATCTGTCGGTCGCGCTGTCCTCCGTCGTGGCGCTGTCGACGACCACCTCGCGCGTCACGATCCGTGGCGGCCCCTCGGCGCTGGCGATCTCGAACGTCCGCTCGACGGTCCGCTTCCACCGGCCTCTCACGCTGCGTTCGACGACCACCGTCCGCGTCGCCGCGCCGAAGGCGAGCGTCTCGTGAGGGGTGACCGGTCCCGCGGGCGTCCCTCTCGGCGCCCCGGAATTGGGGAGGACACGCACCCGCTCGCGGGTTCTCACGTCGACGCGGCGCCAGCGTCCCTCGCCGGCAGCGCTCGGCCGCGGGAGCCGAAGTCTCCCGCCGTACGCGACCCGATCGGCGTCCGCGGCGAGCGACGCCTCGACCCGATAGCTCTCGCGAACGACCGACTCGAGGTCGTCGTGAACCGCCACCGCGGCGACGTCCGCGGCGTGACCGACCGACACCGGTCGCGTCTCGTCCGCGTGGGTTCTCGCGGCCGCGAATCCGTCTCCGCCGGCGGTCGCCGTCGGGGTCGGCGCGCCGAGGACGGCGGCGCTCCACGCGGACTCGTCCAGTTTCGTCGGCGCGAGGAGGTCGGTCAGGCCGGTCCGTGCGGTCGCCCTGGCGAGGCCGCCGCGAGCGTCGGGATCGCTCGTGCCGAACACGTCCCGTTGGGTCCGCACGATTCCGGCGTTCGTCGACAGCTCGACGTGACGGTTCGCGAGCACGTTCTGGACGGGCGCGCCGGCGTACTGGCCGTACCCGCGCGCCCACGTCATCGGATACAGGCTGGCGGTCAGCTGTCGCCCGAGCCCCGGTCCCTCGACCGGACCGCGGTTCAGCCGCCGCTCGAACCGTTCGGTCCGCTCGTGAGCCGCGAGCGTCGGCACGGAGACGACGACGCTCCGGGTCCGCGTCCGCTCGGCCACCGTTCGGCCGCCGCGCGTCGCCGTCAGCGTGACGTTCTCGAAGACGACTCGCGTCGCCGTCCCGTTCGCGACCGGTCCCACCCGAACCGTTTCTCGGAGCGCCTCGAGGTCCGCCGGGCCGACCGGCTCGTCGATCCCTCGAAGCGTCGCCGTCGCGGAGACGTCCTCGACCTCCGCGTTCACCGCGGCGAGCGCCTCGATCCCCGCGAGCGCCAGCCGAATTCGAAAGGCGTCCTCGAAGGCCGTCGCCGGCCGCACGGCGGCGGCCGGGCCGGCACCGCCGGTCTCGGAGGGCGCGTGGGTCACCGGCCGTGCGGCGGCGTCGTAAGCCGCCTCGCGCGCGGCGTGTCTGAGCGCCGCCGTCGCGTCGGCGTCTGCTCGCTCGACGGCGCGTTCGACGCTTCGGTCCTCGCTCACGAGCCCCTGGTCGACGACCCCGGCGGCGTACGCGGTGCTCGTCACCAGCAACAACACCCCGATCAGCGCGAACGGCACACGGCCCCGCTCGTCGTCGGCGAACGACACCGAGCGGCCGCGGCGCGTGCCCGCCATCGCTACCACACCCGCACAACGAACCGCACACGCTCGGGAGCGTCGTCGCCGGACGCGGCCGGTGCCGGATGCGTGACGACGGCGGCAGTGACGGCGGCGCTCCGCGGCGGCTCGGTCCCGACGGCGATCCGCCGCGGCTTCGGGTCGCGATCGGTTACGGTTTCGGCTCCACCCCGTCTCTCCGCTTCGTAGCGAACGTCGACGCGGGTTCGGGTCCCGAGCGCGTCCTCGACGGCTTCCAGCGCCTGCGAACGGAAGCGATCGGCCGTCTCGCCGTCGCGCGTCGTCTCCACGACCATGCCGAGCAGTTCGACGAGCGTCGCGTGGACCGTTCGCGTCTCGTGGTCCGTCCCGTCGACGTCGTACGTCACGGTCGCCGTCTCCGTGACGAGCCGGTCGGCGGCGTCGGCGGCGGTGTACGGTCTTCCGTCGGCTCCGAGGTCGCGTTCTGCGGCGCCGAGCGCGACGACGCTCGCCGACACGCAAAGCAGCATGATCGCCACGTCGAGGACGGTGCTCGTCATCGGTGAACCGCCACCCGGAGGACGCCACGAACGGTCTCGCCGGGAGCGACGGCGACCGTCACCGGCCGGTCGGCGACCGCCGTCGCCCGCCGCCCGCCTAACTCTCCCTCGATGGGGTCGGCTCCGCCCACCCCGACCCGCCACGTCCGGCGCTTCGTCGCGAGCTCGACGGTCGTCGGCGTTCGCCCGTCCGCGAGCGTCTCCAGCCGCTCGGGGCGCACGATTCCGCCGACGGTCAGGTCGCGCTCGATCCGGTCGAGGGCGGCGGCGCTCGCCCGCCCGTCTGGCTCCGGAGCCGCGCCGTCGAGCGCCGTCACGTACAGCCCGAGCGCCGCGCCCACGGCGAGCACGGCGATCAGCGCGGCGACCGGCTCGACCGCGGCGCGGTCGGCCGCGCCGTTCCCGTCATCCGACGAGCGTGACACGGTGTTCTCCGTAGTGGACCTGTCGTACGGTTAGCCGGTCCGGGGCCGTCGTCCACCCGTGTTCGCTCGCCCGCGCCCGTCCCGCCGCGGCGGCGAACGCGTCGGGTCCGTCGAACGCCGCTCCGGGCGGCGCGCCGTCGAGCACCCGTCGTAGCCCGGAATGAGCGCCCGCGGCGTCGGGCGGAACGGGGGTGATCGGCGCCCCTCGAAGCGTCGCGCTGGCCGTTTCACCGCGGCTCGCGAGCGCGACCGTCCGCGTCGTGAGCCGCATTCGGTCGGCGACGATCCCGTGTTCCGCCGTCGCGACGTACTCGGTGTCTGCGACCGAGTCGATCGTGTACGCGACCGCGTCCGCGTCCGGCGGCGGTGCCGCCGGAAGCGCGGCCACTACCCCGACGACCACGACGCTCACGAGCGCGAGGCCGAACCACGCGTAAACCGCGTCGAGTTGGGTCTCGAACATGGACCGGGTGGCTTCGGCTTCCGATATAAACGCTCACACGGAGCTACAACAACGCGCCCGCTCCGAGGAAGGCGACGAGATACGTCGTCGTCGCCGTGGGCAGAGCGATCCCGATCCGATACGCCACGAGCGTCGCGTCGAAGCCGCGCTCGAGCCCCGTCGCCAGCGCCGTGAGGATCGCGGCGAGCAGCATCACGTACGCGCCCACTATCCGACCGAGAACCGGAACCGAGAGCGCGCCGACGGCCGCCTCGGTGCCTTCCGACGCCGTCTCGGGAATCCCGTCGACGGCGAGCGGATCGCTCGCGATCGCGGCCGTCGCCTCGAGCCCGCCGGCTCCGGCGGCGTCGATTCCCGTCGCGAGCGCGACGGTCGCGCCGCCCACCAGCGGAGCGAACACCGCCGCGGTGTTCGTAAGCGTCCCCGTCACCGTCGCCAGCTGTCGGCGGGCGTCGCGTTCGAGCTCGCGGAGCCGTTCGAGCTGGTCTGCGAGCTCCAACAACACGTCGCCGGCCGGCCGTCCCTCCCGTGCGGCGATCGCCAACAGGGCGACGGCGCCCTGAACCCGCGGCGACGGAACCGTCGCCGCCGGCCCGCCGGCGCCGAGAAACGCCTCGCGGACGTCCACGCGGAGCGTGTCGCTGCGACGAGCGGCTCTGTCACAGAGTTCGCCCGTCGCTCCGGCGAGTTTGTCTCCGGCGTTCGAAACGGCCCGCTCGACGGCGACGCCCTCGGCCACGTCCCCGCCGATGATCGTCATCGCGTCCGGAAGCCCCTCCTCTATCGACCGGACGTTCGCGAGCACGGCTCTGCGCGGCCGGACGAACACGATCAGCCCGATCCCTATCCCGACGCCGAGCCCGCTTATCGGCGCGGCCCACGGGGCGACGACGGCGTCGACCGCGACGCCGGCGGCGACGCCCGCACCGACGCCGGAGAGACCGGCGTGGCGCCGCCGTTCCGGCACCGCCGGATGGTCGGCACCGATCGGCGGCGGCGGAAACGCGACCGGTCGCTTCGAGAGGAGCCACGCCGCCGCCGCGACCAGCCCGCCCGGGAGCGCAACGAGATAGGCGCCCGCGACGGCGGTCGGCGGCATCGAGACGCCGGACGCGGCGGCCGCGGGAAACAACGCGACCAGCGCCAACGGGAGGAGCACGCCGAAGGCGTACAACGCCGACACCGGCCCTTGGACGTCTCCGATGAACGCCGCCAACCGTTCGGTGGTGCCCGAAAGCGTCGCGTCGAGCGCGCGGTCGAGACACCGGCCACGCCGTTCCGGCGGCGCGGCCGCCGCGGTTCGAACCAGCGTCGCCGCCCGCTCGATGGCCGGAAACCACGGCTGCCACTCGCGTGCGAACGCCCCTAACCCGCTCGTCGGCCCGGTCACACACCGGCGCTCGTGTCGCCGCAGCCCCGCCGCCAGCGGTCCGCGGCCGGTGCGAGCGGCGAACCGCACCGCCCGCTCCGTCGACGGGTCGAGCCGCATCCGCAACACGAGCCGGCCGACGAGCCCCGGAGCCGCGCCGAGCGCCCGGGTCCGACGGAGCGCCGCGAGCCACACCGGTCCCTGATGGATGAGGTGCGTTGTGAGGAGTCCGCCGGCGACGCCGGCCAGCAGCCCCGAAGCCGCGCCGGCGAGCAGCGTTCCGGCGACGACCCCACAGAGCCCTGCGGCGAGTCCGGCACGGTATCCCGTTCTCACGACGCGGTCGGCGCCACCCGTCCAGCCGAGAAACGCGACCGCACGGCGAAGCTCGGCAGACGGGTCGGCCGTCCTTCCGCCGTCGTCGCTCACGGCTCGGGCGACGATCCGCCTCGCCGCCGCCGCGATCGCGGCCGCGGCGGCCACTCCGTCACCCTCCGTCCGTTCCGCCCCGGACGCGTCTGGCGTATCGGGTGCCCCGGGTGCGTCGGCGATCCCGCCTTCGGCCGTCGCGTCACGTTCTCGCTGCTCGGCCGATCGCGTCCGTGTCATCGCTCCGAGTCGACGTAGCGTTCTGGCTCCGTCCGCCCCGCCGCGACCGCCTCGCGGATGCGGTCGGCCCGTCGCCCGACGGCCGCCCGAACGGCCGCGTACGATTCGCCGTGTTCCGCGAGGCCGCCGACGAGCCGGCTCTCGCCTCTGTCGATCCGTCCGGTTGCCGCGAGACCCTCGCCCGTGCGCTCGAACACCGCGTCGAAGCTCACCTCGCCGGCGCGGCCGACCACCTCGACTATCGTCTCGACGCGGTGGTTCGCCATCACGACGAGCAGGTCCGTCGCGGCGAACGACGCGGGCGCCACGCCGAGGTCGGTGACGACGCGTTCGCGCACGGCCGCCGGATCCGCGCCGTGGATCGTCCCGAGGACGGTCTCGCCCGCCGCGCCGACTCGCATCGCCTCGTACACCGCCGCCGCCTCCTCGCCGCGGACCTCGCCGACGACGAGCGCGCCGCCGCCGAGCCGGAGGGCCGTCCGCACCGCCTCGCTGGGGGTCGGCTCGGCGCCGTCGCCGACGCGGAGCCGCTGGACGTCCCTGTCGGCGCTCGCGAGCGCGGCCGCCGGAAGCTCCGGCGTATCCTCGATCAGGAGCGCCCGCGCCGCCGGCGGAAGCTCCCACAACAACGAGCCGAGGGCGGTCGTCTTTCCGGCCCCACGGCCGCCGGCAACGAGCCCGGTGACACCGCGCTCGACCGCGAGCGACAGGAGGCCCGCCGCCGCCGCAGAAAGGGTACCGACGTCGACGAGCCGGGCGAGCGTCCACGCCTCGGGATCGCCGCGCCGGAACGCGAACGCGAGTCCGTCGCTCGCGGGGGCCGTCGTCGCTGCCACCCGGACGGATCCCGACGCCGTCCGGATCGTCGCATCGAGCGTCGGCGTCGCCCGCGAGAACGCCCGTCCGCTCGTTCGGCGGAGCCGCGACGCCAGCGTGGCGGCTCCTTCTGGCGGGAGCCGGACGTTCGTGTGACATCGCGTTCCGTCGAGCACGACCCGGAGCGGGTTCTCGGCGACGGGCGCCGAGAACGTCGCGTCGCTCACGCGGTCGTCGGCGAACACGTGTTCGAGCGCGCCGTAGCCGTGCGTGTGTCGGCGCAGCGTGTCGGTGATCGCGGCCACCGGGTCGTCCGGAGCCGCCACGGCTCGCACCGCCCGCCCGGGCGCCCGGTCGCCGCCCGTCGGGTCGGCGAGCAGCCGGTCCGTCGCGGCGTCGAGGGTACCGATCGCGTCCGCGTCGAGCGCCGCCGACGGCGGGGTGAGGTGATACGTGGCCAGGGCTCCCGTCCCCTCGTAGAGCCTGACGGTCGCGCCCGTCTCGACCTCCCATCGGTCGACGAGGGTCGCTCCCGGCGGGGGCTCGGACGCGATCCGCGTCGCCGCCACGGTCGGCCCGACGTGTGCTCGGAGCACGTCGGCCGTGCCGTCGGCGCCCGCCACCGCCTCCGCCAGCCCGGTCTCGGCGACGAGGCGGCGCGGCGGCCCGGCCCGTCCTGCCGCCTCGCGGGCCGCTCCGACCGGGTCGCGGGCCACGCGGTCGGCGAGCCGCGTCTCGTAAAACCCGATCCGCTCGCGGAACCGCCCGGCGGCGAGCAGACACGCGGCGGCTCGGCCGGCGTACGTGCGTTCTCGCCCGCCGTGTTCGGTCCGGACGACGTCCGCGTCGCGGTCGGTGAGCGCCTCGATTACCGTCGCCAGACACGCCGGGCTCGCCGCGAGGTCGCCGCCGCCCGCACACGCTTCGGCGTCGACCTCGAGAACGACGCGGTCGTCGACGCCGGTGCCCACCGGCCGGTCGAACGAGACGTCACAGCCGCACTCGCCGTCGTCTCCGCCCCGCACGAACGACGGCAGATCGAGTCCCATGACCGCCGTGGCCGCGGCATAGTAGATAAGCGGTCGGTTCGCGGGTTTTGTTCTCCGCCCGCCAGCCGCGCCCGAATCCGGCGTCGGCCTCGGATCAGCCGGTCCGCGAGATCCGGATCGTCGGGCCGTCGTCGGGACCGTCGACGAGCCGGAACGCAAGCCGGCTTTCCCCGCCCGGCCGGAGCTCGATCGGTCCGTCGTTGACGACGATACCGACCCCGTCCGTCGGAGCCGGGACGGGAACACCGCGGCGCGGCTCCCCGCGGAGCCGATACACCAGCACGACGGTTCGCCGAGACGCCGGACCGTCGAGCGCCGAGTCGGTCCGCGTCGCGTTCGCGAGCGCGAGCCGGTCGAGTCGAGCCGCCGTGAGGCCGCTCGGCGCGGTGACGACCGCCGACGTCCGCGCGGCGAGCGCCGGGTCGCCGACGGCGACCGAGTCGGCCGCCAGCCCGGCGGCGACGCGCTCGAGCCGATCCGCCTCCGTTCCGATCCGTTCGACCGTCGTGTCCGTCCGGGCCTCCTGGAGCGCGGGCGTCGTGACCGCCAGCAGCGCGACCGCGAGGAGGACGGTCACCACCACGCGGATCACGGTCTCATCCCGCCGTCGGTCCGCCCGCGGCGGTCCGCGTCACAACGCGTCACGGAGGCGTTCCAGCGGGCCGCCCGTCGGGTCGGCCGCCTCGCTCGTCCCGCCGCGCTCGCCGATCCCCTCGGCGCGCTCCGCTCGATCGGCGTCCGACTCCTCGGGATCCCGGGCTGCCGGCGGCGCGTCGCCGGGGACCGCGGCGGCGAGCGCGGCCTCGTCCGGTAACTCCTCGTCGGGCGGTTCCGCTCCGGGCTCGACTTCCGCGCGGGCGGCGGTCGCACGCGCCAGCGCCAGGTCGGCCCGTCGCTCGACCTCTCGGTTGACGGCGCGGATCGCGCCCGCGTACCCCCGAACGGCCTGTACGGCCGCTTCCAGTTCCGTCACGCGGGTCTCGAGCGCCGCCAGCCGGTCGCCGAGCGCCTCGCGCTCGTCGGCCGCGACCGCCCGCTCGGGAATGTCGGCCGGCGGTCGGTCCGTCTCCGTGAGCGCGCGCTCGACCGCGGCGAGCCGCTCGTCGAGGCGAGCGCGCTCGGTCGCCGCCGCTCCCGTCGGGTCGTCGGCCGAGCGCTCTGTGGCGTCCGCTCGGATTCGACCGGTCGCCTCCGTCGAGTTCGTCATACGCCGGGTGGCGTCGGCTTCGAATATAAGCCGTCGCTCCCGGCGCGACCGCCCGCCGGACGCCCGGACGGGCGTCCTTCCGCACCTTTTTGGTTCCGCCCGGCGGACCGATATCCGATGAGTACTCCGTGGGACGACTGGGACCACGTGCTGAAGGTCGACCCCGACAAACAGCTGTGCGGCGAAGAGACCTTCGAGGACGTCTGCCGAACCGGAACCGACGCGATCGAGATCGGCGGCACGCTCGATATCACCACCGAGAAGATGACCCGTGTCATCGACGCGGCGGCGGCGTACGACGTCCCGTTGTACCAGGAGCCGTCGAACCCCGGCGTCGTCATCGACTCGCCCGCGCTCGACGGGTACCTGATCCCGACGGTGTTCAACGCGGGCGGCCCGTTCTGGATCACCGGCGCGCACAAAGAATGGGTCCGCATCGACGACCTCGACTGGGACCGGACCCACACGGAAGCGTACATCGTCTTGAACCCCGACGCCGCGGTCGCGGAGCTCACGAACGCCAACTGCGACCTCGACCGCGACGACGTGGCGGCGTACGCGACGATCGCCGAGCGGATGTTCGGCCAGGAGATCGTGTACCTCGAGTACTCGGGCACCTTCGGCGACACCGACGTCGTCGCCGCCGCTCACGACGCGTTAGACGACGCCACCCTGTTTTACGGCGGCGGGATCGGCGACTACGACTCCGCGAACGCGATGGCGTCACACAGCGACGTGATCGTCGTCGGCGACCTCCTCCACGAGGAGGGCGTCGACGCGGTCCGCGAGACGGTGAAGGGCGCGAAGGACGCGCACGACGCCTGACCGAGCCTCGTTCTTCGGGTTCCCTCTCTCACTTCGTTCGGTTCGTTCGCGGATGACTCCGTGCGGGAGCGAATCGATCTGCCAGAAACGGGATCGCTGACGCGGTCGGCGCGCCCCGGTGAGCGGCCCGAAGGGCCGCGAACCGCCGGTGCGAGGGAGTCGGCGGTCCGGAGCGAAGCGGAGGACCGCCGACGAGGCTGGGGAGGCGTGAGGTGCTGTGCTGGGCGGAGCGGGGCGGGACGAGGAGGGACCAAATGGGCAGCCGTGCGGCGGGCGCAGGCGATGTGAGCACTGAAAGAAGCGAGCGTAGCGAGCGACCGAAGCGCACACCGAGCGTGTGCCTACCTCACGGCTGGGGCTTTGTCGGTATTCCGGGTCGACCAGTCGCCATCGACGCACGGCCTCACGGCTGGGGCTCTGGGGACGCCCGCCGAAGTCTCGCCCTCGGCGTCGCAGGGTCGACCGGAGCTTCGAGACGTCCTCTCGCCGTACCGCCTCTCAGACGTATCCCTCGACCATGTTCTCGACGTACTTCGCGATCACGTCGACCTCGAGGTGAACCGGATCGCCGGGCGACTTCGCCGAGAGCGTCGTGAGATCGTACGTCGTCGGGACGATCGCGACGTCGAACTCGTCGGCGTGTTTCTCCGCGACGGTGAGCGAGATGCCGTCGAGCGTCACGGACCCCTTGTCGACGAGATACCGGCCGTGGCCGTCCGGGATCGAGAAGGTGAACCGCCAGTCCTCGCCGATCTGCTCGACCGCCCGAACCGTCGCGACCGTGTCGACGTGACCCTGAACCACGTGGCCGTCGAAGCGTCCGTCGGCGGGCATCGCGCGCTCGACGTTGACCGCGTCGCCCTCGTCGAGGTCGCTCAGGTACGTCTTCGCGACCGTCTCGCTCGCGAGAAACACCTCGAACCACTCGCCGCTCGGCTCCGCGGCTTCGGTGTCGAGCGCGCCGAACTCCTCGACGGTCAGACAGACGCCGCTGACGCTTATCGACTGGCCGTGGTGGAGGTCGTCGAACCCGTCGACGCCGATCCGAAGCCGGAGGCCGTCGTCGGTCGTGGTCCGTCTGCGGACGGTCCCGGTCCCCTCGACGATGCCGGTGAACATACTCACACTGCGGACGCCCGACGGATATCGGTTCTGGGTTTCGGCGCGGACCGCGCCGCCCGCCCCGCCACACCGCGTTCACTCGACGGTAACGCTCTTCGCGAGGTTGCGCGGTCGGTCGATCGGACGCCCCTTCTCGTCGGCGACGTGGTAGGCGAACAGCTGCCAGTAGACGTTCGCCACGAGCGGCTCCAACGCGCCCGTCTCGGGCACGGGGAGGTCGACGTCGAGCGCCACCGAGCCGGCGGTCTCGTCGCCGCCGGTCACGCCGATCACCGGCGCGCCCCTGGCTTGAACCTCCTTGACGTTGTTCCGCGTCTCGTCGGCCCGCGACCCGTCGGTCAACACCGCGAGCACGGGCGTCTCCTCGGTGACGAGCGCGAGCGGCCCGTGTTTCAACTCGCCGGCGGCGAACCCCTCGGCGTGGTCGTAGGCGATTTCTTTGAGCTTCAACGCCCCTTCCAGCGCGACGGGGCGGCCGAGACGCCGGCCGACGAAGAAGAACGCCTCCGAGTCGGCGTACTCGGCGGCGACCTCCCGCACCCGGTCCTCGCGGTCGAGAACCGCCTGAACCGCGCTCGGAAGCCGACGGACGGACTCGAGCAGCTCCTGGGCGCGACCGTACGAGAGCGACCCGCGGATCCGGCCGATGTGAACCGCGAGCAGCGTCAGCGTCGCCACCTGTGAGGCGAACGTTTTCGTCGCCGCGACGCCGATCTCCGGTCCCGCCCGGATGAACACGCTGTCGTCGGTTTCTCTGACGACGGTGCTTCCGAGCGTGTTGGTGACCGCGAGCGTCCGGGCGCCGGCGCGTTTCGCCCGCCGGATCGCAGAGAGGGTGTCCGCGGTCTCGCCGCTCTGTGTCACCGCGACGACGAGCGTCCGCCAGGGGTCACGCCCGCCGTCGAACGTGTACTCGCTGGCGATCTCGACCGTCGTCCGAACGCCGACGACCGATTCCAGCAGCTCGGCGACGTAGCGGCCGGCGTAGTTTGAGGTTCCGCAGGCGACCACCTGGATCTCCGCGATCGAGTCGACGTACTCCGACGGCAGGTCCAACTCGATCTCTGCGGTACCGGCGTCGGCGTCGATCCGCCCCGAGATCGTTTGTCTGAGCGCCCGCGGCTGCTCGTGAATCTCCTTGAGCATGTAGTGGTCGTAGCCGCCCTTCTCGGCGGCGTCGGCCTCGTAGTCGAGCTGCTCGATCGCGGGGTCGACCGCCGCGCCGTCGCGGTACAGCCACAGCCCGTCGTCGTCGATCACCGCGAAGTCGTCGTCCTCGAGGTAGGTCACCTCCTGGGTGTGTTCGAGAAAGGCGGTGACGTCGCTGCCGACGAACGTGCCGTCCGCGCCGTGGCCGATCACGAGCGGGCTGTCCCGACGGGTGGCGTACAGCTCGTCGACGCCCGCGATCGTGACGACGAGCGCGTAGGTCCCTTCGAGCCGGTCGATCGCGGCTTCGACGGCCGCCTGCGGCTTCGCGCCGCCGTCGAGCGCCTCCTCGATCAGGTGTGCGACGACCTCGGTGTCCGTGTCGCTCGTGAACTCGTGGCCGGCGAGCTCGTCGCGCAGCGCGTCGAAGTTCTCGATGATCCCGTTGTGGACGACCGCGACCCGGTCCGTGCAGTCGGTGTGTGGGTGCGCGTTCTCGTCGGTCGGCGGGCCGTGCGTCGACCACCGGGTGTGGCCGATCCCCTGCGTGTGGTCGGCGGACTCGGGCAGGATCGCTTCGAGCGCGCTCACCTCGCCGGCCGTCTTGTACACCGACAACGCGTCTCCGGTGAGCGCGATCCCCGCGGAGTCGTATCCGCGGTACTCCAGGTTCGACAGCCCCGCGGAGAGCACGGGCAGGGCAGACCGGTCGCCGGCGTAGCCGATGATTCCACACATGATTATCCCCTCCTGACGGTCACGCCGTCGCCAACTCGTCCGCTCACCGCCGCGCCGTCGCCGACGACGGCGTCGGTGCCGAGAACGGTCCCGGGAGCCACCGCCGCGGCGCCGCCGACGGCCGCGTCGTCGCCGATCACGCCGCCGAGTCTGACGTTCTCGTGGAGTTCGCCCTCGACGACGACCGCCGCGGTGCCGCCGCTGACCGTGGCGTTCGCGCCGACGACCGCGCCCGCGCCGACGACGCAGTCCCGGATCACCGCGCCGGCCTCGACGCTCGCGTCCGGCAGCAGGACCGACCGTTCCACGGTCGCGTTCGGGCCCACCCGCGCGTTCGCTCCGATCGCCGTCCCTCCGGCGACGACCGCGTTCCGCCCGACGGACCCCGTCGGAGCGACGACACACCTGTCGTCGACCTCGCCACCCGGCGCGACCCGCCCCTCGACCGCGCCTCCGTCGCGGTCGAGCACGTCGTCGGTGACCGCGAGCAGGTCCCAGAGGTGTGAGACGTCGTGCCAGCCGCCGTCGTACCTGACCGCGCGAACGCCGCCCTCGTCGATGAGCCGCCCGACCGTGTCGGGAAGCTCGTACTCGCCGTCGGCGGCGGGCTCCGTCCGCTCGATCGCGTCGAACACCGCGGGCGTGAAGCCGTAGACGCCCGCGTTGATCACCTCCGAGGCCGCCTGGTGTCGCGGCTTCTCGACGATCGTCTCCACCCGGTCGCCGCGAACGGTCACGACGCCGTACGCGTCGGGTCGGTCGCTTCGGGTCACCGCCATCGCGGCCGCCGCGGTTCCCTCGGTCAGCGCGTCTCGCACGTCGGCCACGGCGGACGGCTCGACGATCCGGTCACCGTTCAACACGAGAAACGGCGCGTCGACGTGCGGCTCCGCCTGTGCGACCGCGTGTGCGGTCCCGAGCTGCCGGTCTTGCACCACGTACCGGATCGTCACGTCCCAGTCGTCGCCGTCTCCGAAGTGGGTCTGGATCCGTTCGCGCTCGTACCCCACGACGAGGACGATCTCGTCGACGCCGGCGTCGCTCACGGCGTCGATCACGTGTTCTAAGAGGGGTTTGTTGGCGACGGGTATCATCGGCTTCGGCCGCCGGTCCGTCAGCGGGCTCAGCCGACGCCCAGCGCCGGCCGCGAGAACGACGGCGGTCGTTCGGTCGAACATACGGTCACCAACAGGTTCGATTTACTTGAAAGGTGACGCCTCACGCCGGGGTCGGCTGCCACGCCCCGGCCGGCCTACACCCTTATTGCGACCGAGGCGGTAGCACCGACGATGAGACTCGGGGTGTTCGACATGATCGGACTGGCGGGATCGCTGGTGTTCGCGCTACCGCTCGCCAACTTCGCGGTCGACCGGCTGCTCGCCGGCAAGACCGGTCTCGGCGGCGGACTGCTCGTCATCGCCGTCGCGATGGTCGTGCTCCCGCAGTACTTTCTCGATCCCGGCCGGGTCCTCCGGGGACTCGCGCGCGGACTCCTCCCGCGGCAGCTCCGCGGGAGCGACGACCCCGGCACCGAGACCGAGACCGACTCCCCCGACGAGTGATCGCGGTCTCGCCGGCGCACTCGGAGACTCACTCGCGGGCGATCGGAGCGGTCCCGAACGGGTACTCCGCGAGGACCTCGTATCCGTCCTCGCGAACGACGACGACGTCCGCCACGCGCACGCCGCCCGCCGCGGGGTCGTACACGCCCGGCCGGACCGCGAGCACGTGGCCGGCACGGAGCGCGTCGTCGCCCGGCAGCGACGGCGGCTCGCGGCGGCTCATCCCCACGCCGTGGCCGGCGCCGTGAGCGAAGCCCGCCTCGCCGCTCGCCGCGTCCGGGTCGAAGCCGTACGCGGCCAGCTCGGCGGCGGCCTCTCCGTGGACGGTCGCCGTGGGGGCCCCCGGCTCGGCCTCGGCGAGCGCGGCCTCCCTGGCCGCCTCGACCGCGACGTACGCCCGCCGCGCCCAGCCGCCGTCGCCGTCGACGACGAACGTTCGGGTGAGCCCGCCGTGATAGCCGTCCGGTCCCCGCGGCGCGACGTCGACCACGACCGTCTCGCCGGCTCGGATCGGGCCGTCGCCGGCACGCCGCGCCGCCGCGGCTCGCCCCGCGCCGATCACGGTGTTGTCGGCGTCGCTGACGCCCGCGCCGGCGAGCGTCGCGTTCACCGCCCGCCGAAGCCGCTCCGCGGTGAGCGTCTCCCCGTTCCACCGAAGCGCGGCTCGCACCCCCGGCGAATCGGCGGTTTCGCCGCCGTCCTCGGTCTCGGATCCCGGCTCGCTTCGGGCGAGAACGGTCTCCGCGCGCGCCATCCCGGCGGCGGCCGCGCGCTGGACCCGACGGATTCGGTCGATCTCGGCCGGTGTCTTGACCGCGCGGGTCTCGGCGACGACCGGGGTCGACGAGAGGACGTAGCCGGCACGCTCGAGGTAGACGGCGGCGTCGTGCGGGATCGAGCGGGGGACGAGCAGTTCGTCTCCGCCTGACCGGCGCTCGTCGAGGACCGCCGCCGCGCGGGTCCCGACCGGGTCGCCGGCGCGGTCGGTCCGGACCGCACGGACGATCCCGTCGTGGAAGGCGTCGGGGGTCGCGTTGGCCCCGTCGGTGCTGGCCGCCCCGGTGACCGCGTCGGCACTGGCGGCGCCGGTAGTCGCGTCGGCGCTATCGACGCTGGCCCCGTCGACGCCGGCCCCGTCGGCGGTCGCGGCGTCGACGAACCGGCGGCCCGCCGGCCCGGATCGTGCGGGCGCGAGCAGCGTCGCCGTCGCGGGCGCCCCCGCCGACTCGGGCGTCACGACGACGCCGTACGGTCGCTCCGGCCTGCCGCTTCGCGTGAGATATCGGAGGTCGCGGTCGGCACGGTCGGCGACGGCGACGAACGCCTCGGCGCCGGCCGCTCGAACCGCGCTGACGACGGGGTTGAGGTCGGTTCGGAGCGGGAGACGCGCCGGACCGTCGCGCTCCGGAGCGCCGGCGTCGCTCACGGCTCGGGTTCCGGCACCGCCAGCTCCGACTGCACCTCAGTTATCAGCTCCTGTGGAGGGTCATCGCGGAGCTCGTTGAACAGGAGGACGCTGACCGGAAGCGTCGGCGCGCCGCCGACGAGCCCTTCTAAGATCACGAGCCGCTCGCGGGCGCGTGACATCCCGACGTAGAACACGCGGCGCTCGTTGTCGGTGAGCACCGGTACGGGGCTCGTCGTCTTGGTGAACTCGTCGACGCCGTCGACGTCGGTCGGGTCATCGACGGAGGCGGCCATCTGCTCGACCACCTTCTCCGTGAGGTCCGTCGCGACGAACACGTGGTCGGCCTCGCGCCCCTTCGCGGAGTGGATGGTGCCGACGCGGACCCGGCCCGGCTCGACGTCGGTGTACTCGCCGTCGAAGTACGCGCCCATCGACTTCCGCTGGAAGCTCGTCACCTTCCGGACCATGTCGTCGGCGCTGGCGGCGTCGGGCAGGAACGGAATGTGGTCGCGCAGCTCCTCCGTCGTCACCTCGATGAGCGAGATGTCCTCGGCGTCGGCGGCCTCCTCGCGGTCGTCGATGAAGTCGTAGAACGCGTCGCGCTCGTTCGTGCCGAAGGCGGACTCCTGCAGCATGTCCGCCAGCCGCCGGGCCTCGAGGAGGGTGACCGGCTCTTCCGCGTCGACCTTCTCGATCGCCGAGACGTAGTCTTGGACCCGGTCGGTCCACATTCGGCCGTCGGTCAGCATCGTGAAGGGGATCCCGTGGTCGATGAACTCGTCGATGAAATCGAACATCTGGTAGCGCGCCCGGAACAAACACATCACGCTCCCGTCGTCGTCCTCGACGGTGTACCGGACGTTCCGGACCAACTCGAGCATCGACGGCGCCTCGATCGCCTCGACGCTTCCGCCCTCCTTGCGGGGGTGGAGGTCCTTCTCCTGGCGCTTGTCGATGTGGCGGATCTCCGCGTTGACCACGTTGAGGATCTGTGAGGGGAGCCGGTAGGAGTTCGGCAACACGACGTCCTCGTCGACGTCGGTCTCCAACAACAGGTCGGGGTCTGCGCCCTGCCAGGCGTAGACGACCTGGTCGTCGTCGCCGGCGATGAGCACCCGATCCATGTGGGGCCGCCACTCCTCGAAGACGCCGTACTGAAGCGTCGTGATGTCCTGGAACTCGTCGATCACCAGGTAATCGACGCTCGGCACGAGCGAGCGCTCCGCCACGCGTTCGAGCATGTCGGCGAAGCCGACGAGCCCGTGGTCGCCCTTGTAGCCGCGCCACGCGCGGATCGCCTCCGGGATGTCGATCCGGTCGTCGTCGGCGGACCACGTCGGGGTGTACTTGTTCCCCTGCTGGGCGTTGGGGTCCTCCTCGGGGGGGAGTCTGACCTCCTCGACGTCCCACTGGAACGGCACGTCGTACCAGTCGGCCACCTCGCGTTCGGTGCGTTGAAGCCACTGCGAGGTGGCGATGATCTTGTTGCCGATCGTCGTCGACCGCGCGGTTCGGCGGCCGGCGCCGCCGTGTTGGTCCTCGAACTCGATGCCGTACTCCTCACAGAACGCTTCCTTGTCGTCTTCGCCTACCACGTCGCCCCGCGAGAGGTCGAGCAGTTCGTACGCCTTCGCGTGCATCGTACAGACGTTTCCCTGGAGGCTCCGCGGGGAGACGTCGAGCCGCTCGGCGAGCCGCTCGCGGATCTCGGCGGCGGCCGCGCGGGTGTACGAGACGACGAGCACGTCGCGGACGTCGACCCCGTCGGCCGCGAGGATCTCCTCGACGCGGTCGAGGAGCGCGGTCGTCTTGCCGCTTCCGGGGCCGCCGAACAATCGCGTTGTCGTAGGCTCGTTCATTACTGATCACTGATCGCCGTTCATCTTAAACGCCATGGCTCGAGAACGGGGTCGCTCGGGGGTCTGCGGCGGTCTCGGAACAGAAGAGCGGGGATCGATCAGTTGCTTCGGGTCGCACGCGCCTCCCGCACGTCGGCGCCGTCGCGGACGAGGTCCTCACAGGCAGGACAGACACGGGGCCGGTCGACGTCGTTGGGGGTAAACACCCGGACGTAATCCGTCGTCACGAACGAACCGCAGTTCTGGCAGGTCGGCATATCCCCCACTAACTAATCGTTATACATAATACTACCGCCCACAACACACGGAAAGAAGTCTGTCGCGTTTTCTCGTCGGCGTCAGGCCGGCCGCCAGTCGCAGACGCTACACTCCGTGGCCCCCTCCGAGTGAAGCGCGCCACACTCGGGGCACTGAAGCTTGTTATACGATCGCTCCCAGCGTACGATCTCCGTCTCGTGGCCACGGTCAGAGAGGAACTCGTCGAACACGTCGTCGTTCGTGCTGGGTGTGCTAGACATTGCGTGGTAACGTATACCACAGCCGCATAAGTATCTTTCTGTGGTGTCGGCCCCGACGGGTCCGTTCTTGCCGCGCTCGCGTGTCGCCACGGCTCGCGGTCACCACGGCTCGGCTTTCACCCCGAGCGCGTACGCCCCCACGTTCGTCGCTAGGTGGAACACGGGCGTCATCACGACGACGACGGCGACGACGGGCAGCGTGAACACCGCGGTCGCCCACGTCGGAGCGACCAGAACGACGGCCGCCAGCGCGCCGACGACGAAATCGAGCTGGTCGAGTCCGGGAAACGCCGCGCCGCGCTCGCGGCCCGACCGCCGCTTGAGAAACGACGCGCCGATGTCGCCGGCCATCGCGCCGGCCGCGAGCGCGACCGCGGCGGGAAGCTCGAACGCCGGGAGGTCGACGCCGACCGCCCCGCTCACGGGGTCGACGACGGCGTTGAGCGCCAGCGCCAGCACGACCCCGGCGGCCGTGCCGACCGCGGTGCCGCGCCAGGTCTTTCCGTCGCCGAGGAGGCGCGCGCCGCGCCACTCGCGGCCGCCGTCGATGGGGCGGCCGCCGCCGGCGAGCACGGCGGCGTTGTTCGGCACGTACGCTGGCAACATCGCCCAGAACGCCGTCGCGACGAGCGAGCCGACCATACCCGTTCTCACGATCCACCGGGTCATATAAACCGCGGGTCACCGACGCCGTCTCTCGTCGACCGCCGGGTCGATTCGGTGACAACGCTCAATATCACCGGCCCCAATCGGCCGGTATGATACCTCCGATCGCTCGGCGGTTCGTCGCCGGCGAGACCGTCCCGGCGGCGCTCGAACACGCGCGGGCGTGTAACGCGGACGGCATCACCGTGCTCTTGAATCTGCTCGGCGAACACTACGAGGACCCCGACGACGCCCGCGCGGACGTCGACGCCTACCGACGCCTTCTCGACGACATCGCCGGAAGCGGCCTCGACGCGTCCATCTCGGTGAAACCCTCACAGATCGGACTCGACATCTCAGCCGAACTCTTCGAGACGCACTACCGCGAACTGGTCGAACACGCCCACGACCGCGGCGCGTTCGTCTGGTGTGACATGGAAGACGCCGACACGACCGACGCCACGCTCGACGCCTTCGAGTCGATCGCGGCCGACTACCCGTGGAGCGTCGGTCAGTGTGTCCAGTCGAACCTCAAGCGCACTCACGCGGACCTCGAGCGGCTCGTCGACGTTCCGGGAACCATCCGGCTCGTGAAGGGGGCGTACGACGAGCCGTCGTCGGTCGCGTACACCGAGAAGACGGCCGTCGACGAGGCGTACCGAGACGACATCGCGTTTCTCTTCGAACACCGCGACCGCGGCGTCGCCGTCGGCAGCCACGACCCCGAGATGGTGTCGCTGGCGACCCGCCTCGCCGACGAACACGGCACCGACTTCGAGATTCAGATGCTGATGGGCGTCCGCGAGGACGCCCAGCGCGACCTCGCGCGTCAGGGCGTCGACGTGAAACAGTACGCGCCGTACGGCGACAAGTGGCTCTCGTACTTTTATCGTCGCGTGCGCGAGCGCAAGGAGAACCTGGCGTTCGCCGCCCGGGCGGTCGTCGGACGCTGACCTGACGGCCGGCGACGGACAGAGCCCTTCGGCCGGGCGTTCACCCGCCAGGCGCGTAGAAGCCCTCTTAAGCGTCCACCCCACATACCGACGTGATAGATGTCCACGTGGAAACGCGACTTCGCCAGCGGGCTCATCGTGTTGGCGCCCCTCCTCGTTCTGTTGTTGGTCATCCGGTGGATCTACCTGCACATCGCGTCGATTCCGCTGATCGACGCGCTTCAGCCGGCGGTCATCCCCGGCCCGCTGGAACCGGTCTCGCGGGTGATCATCGCGGTCGCGGTGTTCGCCACGCTCGTGCTCGCGGTCGGATACTTCATGCGCACGACGCTCGGCCGCCTGGCGGAGACGAAAGTCGACGACGCGATAAACCGGATCCCCGCGCTGCGCGTGGTGTACAACGCCTCGAAGCTCGCGGTCGAGACCGCCATCTCCGGCACCGACGAGCTCCAGAACCCGGTGTACCTCGAAACGTGGCCCGGAATCCGCATGACGGCGTTCCGCACGGGCAAGAAGACCCGCGACGGCAAAATTGTCTTGTTCATGCCGACCGCTCCGAACATCACGACCGGCTTCGTCATCGAGGTGGAGCCAGAACGGGTCGAAGACACCGGCGAGACCGTCGAAGAGGGGATGACTCGCATTCTCTCGGCGGGGTTCGGCGAGTCACCCCACCAGATCCCGGTCGAAGAAGAACGACCCCCCGCCGACGACCGGCCGGAAGACCATCGGCCGGGCGTCGGCCATCCCGGGTCTGCCGCCGGCGAACGGCCCGACGGCGGGGTCAGCGGGCGACCCTCCGCGTCGGCGGACTCGGACCCCGGCTCTCCGGACGACCCGACGGGACCGCAGAACTCGTAGCTCATCGACGCGTCGTCCGGACACGCCGGCGCCTCGCTCGGGTGCGCCAGCGTTTCGCCCTCGGCACCGACCGCCGCGTCGGCTCAGCTCACAGGTAGGTGAACCACTCGTCGTGGTCGTCGACCCGGCGTTCGATAACGTCGAAGAAGGCGTTCTGGAGGTCTTCGGTCACGGGGCCGCGGGTGCCGCGGCCGATCTCGGTGTCGTCGACCGACCGGATGGGCGTCACCTCCGCGGCGGAGCCGGTGAAGAACAGCTCGTCGGCGGTGTACAGCTGTCCGCGAGAAATAACGGCCTCGTCGTGGACGGTGTACCCCCGTTCCTCGGCGAGCGTGATCACCGTGTCGCGGGTGATCCCTTCGAGGATCGACTGGGCGGGGCCGGTGGTGTATATCTCGCCGTCGTTCACCATGAAGATGTTCTCGCCGGGCCCCTCCGCGACGTTGCCTTCCTTGTTCAACACGATGGCCTCGACGTAGCCGTTTCGGCGGGCCTCCTCGCCCGCCAGCATCGAGTTGACGTAGAGGCCGGTGGTTTTGACGTTGGTGGGGACCTGTGAGGAGGCGTGTTTTCGCCAGGAGGAGACCATCACGTCGACGCCTTCTTCGAGCGCCTCCTCGCCGAGGTACGTCCCCCACGGCCAGGCGGCGAGCACGAGGTCGGTGGGGCAGTCGCCCGGCGAGACGCCGAGCGAGTCGTAGCCGTAGTAGGCGATCGGGCGAATGTAACAGGAGGTGAGATCCTGGCGGTCGAGCAGTTCGAGCGTCGCCTCCGTGATCTCCTCGCGGGAGTGGCCGATATCCATGTCGTACATCTTCGCGGAGTCGAACAACCGGTCGAGGTGTTCTTCGAACCGGAAGATCGCGGGGCCTCGCTCGGTGTCGTAGCTCCGGAGCCCCTCGAACACCCCGGTGCCGTAATGAAGCGCGTGCGTGAGAACGTGGGTCGTCGCGTCCTCCCAGTCGAGGAACTCCCCGTTCTTCCATATCGTGTCGACGTCCATCTCGTCGAATCCCATACGCTACCCTCGTGATGTTCGGGCTTAAAATTATGACATACCCGCTCGGCGCGGCCGACGCCGCGTTCTACCGGAGCGTCTCGAGCAGCGCGGATCCCTCGACGTAGGGGATGTCTCTGCGGGCGGCGTACGCCGCGGCGTCCTCGGGGGTCAGCGCCTCGCCGGTCTCGTCGTCGAGCATCTCACAGACCACGACGGCGGGGGCGGCGTCGACCGCCGCCGCGAGCGCGAGGCCGAGCTCGGTGTGGCCGACGCGGTCCGAGAGCCCGTCGGCCGCGCCTCGCAGCACGTGGACGTGCCCGGGCGAGCGGAACGACGCGGCGAAGTCCTCGGGAGCGTACTCGTCGGGGTCGGCAGCGGCGGCGGCGGCGGCGTTCGCGAGCTCGGCGATCGTCAGCGCGCGGTCCGCGTCGGTGATCCCCGTGAACGTCTCGCGGTGGTTGACCGGCAGCGAGAACGACGACCGGTCGTCGTAGGCGGGCTCGTCGGTCACGGCGGGATGGTCGAGCGCGTCCGCGAGAAACGGCAGCCCGAACGCGTCGGCGACGACGTCGTCGACGGCGACACAGATCAGTCCGCCGGCGTCGTTGCGCATGTGCGCGACCGCCGCGGCGTCGACCGCTTCGGCCGGATACACGATGTCGGTCTCGCCCTCGCGGTCGGCGAAGTCGTGGATACAGACGGGGTCGCCGACGCGGAACGCGGCCAGCGCGCGGTCGACGGCGGCGGCCGTGTCCGCGTCGCCGGGCGCGGCGGACGCGTCCGACCCCTCGGCGCCGGCCCGCATCAGGCCACCTCCTCGGCGTCGGCTCCCGAGGCGGCTTCGACCCGGATCTCGACCGTGTCGTCGTCCGCGAGGTCGAGTTCTTCGCGAAGCTCGTCGGGGGCGATCAGCTCGAGCTTGTCGTCGTCGTGGTGGGTCCGGTCGGGGACGATCGCGTGCGCCTCCTCGTAGCGGCCGCCGTCGGCGACCAGCGTGACCGCGTAACACGCCGCCGCGCCGTAGGTGCGATCCTCGTCTTCCCACGCGTCGATCGGGACGGCCTCGACGCCGGCGATCTCGCCGCGCCGCCGGACGCTTTCCGCGTCGAGTTCGAGGTTGAGCGTGCCCGGAAACGGCTCGTAGCCCAGCCGGGCGGCGAACTGCTCGGCGTATCCCGGGAGCGTGATGTAGTGACGTCCCTCGCCCATCCCGCCGGTGACGGCCCCACGGAGCACGAGCTCGACGTCGGTCTCGAAGAGGCGCCGGTAGTCGGCGTACTCGCCGCGCAGTGCGGTCTCGCCCGCGTCGGTGACCCGCACCCACTGGCCGTCGCCGACCACGTCGCGTTCGAGCAGCCCCTGGTCTTCGAGCGACTGAAGCCGTCTGGAGGCGGTCTGTGTCGACGCGCCGAGCCGGTCGCCGAGCGTCGCACACGACACCTTCGTCTCGGATAACCCGCCCGCGAGCGCGACGTGTTTCAACGCCGTGATGGCGGCCGGGTCGACGGTCGCCGCCGTCGCTTCTGACATACACTACCGGAGAACCGCCGCACGCAAAAGGATAACGAATCTGCGATGATTCTCAGTTTCGTTACGTAGAATTGGGAACGCGGACGCACGGGCCGAGTGTGGTAGAAACCCGGGCCGGCGGCCACCTAAGCCCGTCGGTCGCGACGGTCCGGCTCGCGGGTGTGAACGCCTCGCGCGCGGGACGTCGAAAAGCAAGGTACAAGTACGGACGGCGACTGATTCCCGATGCGGGCTCGTAGATCAGCGGCAGATCGCTTCCTTCGCAAGGAAGAGGCCCGGGGTTCAAATCCCCGCGAGTCCATTCACTTCGTGAAACCGCCGAGTGACTGTGTTCACCACTTAGAGGGCCTTATACATCAATATTCGTATTCAGGAACCCCGCGAGGGGACCATTTGATTCGGTCTCGCGGCCGGGCTTGCCGCCAACATTTGATTCGGTAAGGGGGTCGCGGGTGAGCCGTGGCATGGTTTCGACAAAAGAACGTGATCGGTCGGGTAGGAGATACCGGGTCCGACAACGGGTAATCCTCGCTGCGAGAGAAGCGGCCGAGATAGCCGAGTGGCTTGTAGCCGGATCATGAATTACGACAACGTCTCTGTGGAGGACCGACGGGACGCCCTCGACCGGATGGGCTGAA
>CAZKXC010000010.1:38734-40185 GCA_964556645.1 uncultured Halobellus sp. | reverse complement strand
CGCGATGATGCTCTTGTACGTCCAGCCGCCGTAGCCGTACCGCTGGAGGATGATCTCCGCGTTGCCGGTTTTCACGCCGAGGGCGGCCGCAAACGGCCCGGTCTCGGCGATGTCCAGCGTTCCCTGGCCGAGAGATTGGATGATGGCGCTGTAGTTGCTTCCGATGGTCCCCTCAACGCCGAGGTCGCTGGGGACATCGTAGTTCTCCCGGAGGTAGCTCCCGATGTGGTTTTCGAGCGGGGAGTACTGTACGTTGAGGTCTTCCTGCGGGACCGACGGCGAGATGCCGAAGTCGACCGTGCCGTCGCCGCCGAACGTCATCTCCGGTTCGCTGTCCTCGGAGCCCATGTCGCCTCCGTCGGACCCGCCACCGCCGCCGCTACAGCCCGCGAGTCCAACGATACTTGCCGCACCCGCGATCTTGAGGAATTTGCGTCGTTGCGCCATGAGGTGTCCATCTGAGACTTCTGCTGGCGTCTCAAAAGTGTTGTTGTTTAAATATACATGCGGCTACGTACCCATACATAGCGTCATAACTTCCCTGAATGTTGGAGATTGCCTCAAGAAGATGTTCGGGCTGCGCGTTTCCTCAGTTGTTAAACGCACTTTCGCACAGATATCCGCCGAAGCGATAGGCCGTGTGATAATTGATTGGTTGCCGAATTCGTCATCAAATAAAAGGCGGGAGTTTCTCTCTGATCCGCTTAACGGATGGAAACTGATTTCCACGGCAGTCGTGAACCGTGTCCATGGACGAGTTACCAACCGATCTCGACGTGTCCGTCGTCCTCGTCGATTACGGCCTGGGCAACCTGCGGTCCGCGACCCGCGGGTTGGAGCGAGCGGGCGCGAGCGTCGAGATCACCGACGACCCGGACGCCTTCGCCGCCGCAGACGGGGTCGTCCTCCCCGGCGTCGGCGCGTTCCGTGAGGGGATGGAGAACGCCGGCCCGCTCCGGGAGGCGTTAGTCGACCACGCCGACGCGGGCCGTCCGTTGTTCGGGATCTGTCTCGGGATGCAGATGCTTCTCACGACGAGCGAGGAGGCCGACCACGAGGGCGAAGGCGAGGTGACCGGTCTCGACCTCGTCCCCGGCACCAACGTCCGGTTCGACGTCGACCGCAAGGTTCCCCACATGGGGTGGAACGAGCTGCGCGTCCGCCGCGATCACCCGCTCGTCGACGGGGTCGACGGAGCGGGGTCGGAGCAAGCAGACGGGCCAGCGGGCGGCTCCGTCGACGGCGAGTACGCCTACTTCGTCCACTCGTACTACGCCGCGCCCGACGACGCAGACGCGGTCGTCGCCACCGCCGACTACGGCGTCGACTTCCCCGCCGTCGTCGCCAACGACGCGGGCAACGTGTTCGGCACGCAGTTCCACCCCGAGAAGAGCGGCGAGACCGGGCTCCGGATCCTGCGGAACTTCGTGGAGTACTGCGCGGAGCGGTAG
>CAZKXC010000010.1:33628-38634 GCA_964556645.1 uncultured Halobellus sp. | reverse complement strand
CCGGGCTTCGCGGCGGTGAGCCGCTCGAGTTGGTCCTCGGAGAGGTCGACCGCGGCCGCCGCGAGGTTCTCCGCCAGCTGGTCGACCGTTCGCGCGCCGACGATCGGCGCGGTGACGCCGTCGCGGTGGCACAGCCACGCGAGCGCGACCTGGGCGGGCGAGGCGCCCACCTCGTCGGCGACGCGGTCGAGCTCGTCGTGGACGGCGAAGTTCTCCTCGGTGAGATACGACTCCCGGAACCGGGTCGAGGCGGCGACCTTCGACGCCTCCGGCAGCGCCGCGTCGCGGTCGTACTTGCCCGTCAGGAATCCCTGTCCGAGCGGGCTCCACGGACAGACCGCGAGCCCCTGCTGGCGGGCGAACTCGAGGTAGTCGCCCTCGATCTCGCGGTCGACGAGGTTGTATCGCGGCTGGAGAACGGTGAACGGCTCCCACCCCTCGGCGCGGGCGATCTCGTTGGCGCGAGCGACCTTCCAGGCGTTCGGGCGCAGCGTCGACGCGCCGAGGTAGTGGACCGTTCCGGCGTCGACGAGCCCGTTCAGCGTCTTCATCAGCTCGCGGGCGTCGGTGTCGTCGTCCCAGCGGTGGATGTAGAGCACGTCGACGTAGTCGGTGTCGAGCCGGTCGAGCAGCGCGTCGAGGCGGTGGCGGACGTTCTTGCGGTTCGTTCCGCGGCTGTTCGGGTCGCCCTCGCGGATCTGCCAGTAGATCTTCGAGGCGATCGTGTAGCGCTCGCGGTCGCGGTCGGCGAGCCAGTCGCCGATCCACGTCTCGCAGTCGCCGCCGCCGTACACGTCGGCGGTGTCGATGTATCGACCGCCGGCGTCCGCGTAGGCGTCGAGCAGCTCGTGGGCGCGCTCCTCGTCGATCTCGACCTCGCCCGCCTCGTTCACCCGGCCGAACCGCCAGGTGCCGAACTGCAGCTCGCTCGTCTGGATGCCGGTGCCGTCGAGCGTCACGAACCCGAGGTCCGTCTCGTCGAGTGTGGGCGTCATCGGCTCGGCGTTCGACCCGTCGGGTCAAAAGACCCGAGGAAAACGGACGGCGACCCAAGGATCAAACCCGTCGGGGCCGTACGGGTCGCATGGACCGATCCGAGGTGCGGCGGGCGTGGGACGAGGTGGCGGAGACGTACGCCGACAGGCGCGACCCCGACGGCTCCGACGCGGCGCTGATAGACGGGCTTCTGACCGATCTCCGGGCCGACCGGACGGACGCGGCCCCGCCGACCGTGCTCGACGTGGGGTGCGGGGACGGCGCGCGGACGCTCGCGAACCTCCCGGCGGGAAGCGTCGGGCTCGACGTCTCCCGGCGCGGGCTCGAACTCGCTCGCGAGACCGTGACCGGCGCGCCGCTCGTCCAGGGTGAGATGTCCGCGCTCCCGTTCGCGGCCGACCGGTTCGACGGGGTGACCGCGTATCACGCGGTGTTTCACGTCGAGCGCGAGCGTCACCCGGAGGTGTACCGCGAGTTCGCGCGGGTGGTGCGTCCCGGCGGGCGGGTGTTGATGACGCTGCCGAGTGGCCGGTTCGAGACGGTCCGTCGCGGCTGGATGGGCGGAAAGATGTTCTTTTCGGCGCCGGGGCGCGACCGGACGCTCGACCAGCTCCGGGCGGCCGGCTTCGGCGACGTCGAGACCACGACCGCGACCGACCCGCTCGGCAGCAGCACGGAGTTCGTCCTCGCGACCCGGCGCGCGGCGTGATCGGCCGTGTCCGACGACCGCCTCGGCGACCTCCCGGACGAAGACGTCCCACACGACGTTCGGGCGGCGCTCACACAGCTGCTCGAGGAGGCTCGCGGCGCCGCGAGCGCCGGCGACGCGGAGACGGCGGCCGCGCTTCTCGAAACCGCCGGCACCGTCGCCGACAACAAGCTTCCGCCGGGCGAGCGCCGCGACCGGATCCGACGCGGCTGCGAGACGGCTCGCGGCGCCCTCCCGGACGGCGACCTCGCGGCCGCCTACGCCGCCGCGGCCCTCGGGTACGTCCCCGAGGCGTGAACGGCCCGAGCCCTTTTGATCGCCGAGCGCCACGGTCGACCATGCGCGTCGCCTCGCTGCTTCCCTCCGCGACGGAGACCCTGTTCGCGCTCGGCGTCGAGCCGGTCGGCGTCTCGCACAGCTGTGACCATCCGCCGGCGGTCCGCGGGCTGCCGACGCTGACGAGCACGGTCGTCGACCACGAGGGGCGCTCGGCCGGCGAGGTCGACGCACAGATGCGGTCGGTCGAGGGGGCGGTGTACGACCTCGCCGTCGACCGGCTCGCCGACCTCGAGCCAGATCTCGTCGTCACGCAGGCGACCTGCGACGTCTGTGCGGTCGACGCGAGCGAGGTGCGGACGGCCGTCGCGTCGCTCGACCCCGAGCCGGCGTTGGTGACGCTTGACCCGCACTCGTTCGCCGACGTTCTCGGGGACGTCGAGCGGCTCGGCGCGGCGGTCGAGAAACGGGAGTCGGCAGCGGCGGTGTCGAGCCGGCTCTCGGCCCGCGTCGACCGGCTTCGGGACCGGGCGACAGCTGCGGTCGCCGACGTCGGTCGTCCGCGAACCGCCGTGCTCGACTGGACCGACCCGCCGATCCGGGCGGGACACTGGGTACGCGACATGGTCGAGATCGCCGGCGGCGACCCGTCGTTTCAGCCCGACGGGGCCTCAGAGCCGGTCGCCTGGGCCGACGTCTGCGCGTACGACCCCGAGGTGCTCGTGGTCGTCCCCTGTGGGTTCGAGCTGGACCGGGCCGTCGAGGCGGTCGCGGACCTGCGGGGTCGCCCCGGCTGGAGCGACCTGACGGCCGTCGCGAACGATCGGGTGTACGCCGTCGACGGCAACGCGCTCGTCAACCGGCCGAGCCACCGGCTCGTCGCGTCGCTTGAGGCGGTGTTCGGGTGTGTACACCCCGAGCACGCGGAGACCACGACCGCCGGCCGGCGGGTCGAACGCGTCGACGGCCGGCGGAGCGTCGACCCCCGCTGACGCGGCCGCGGCCGGGCGCCGGAGTCGTCGCCGCTCGCGTGCGGGCGCTTATGCGACTCCGCGTCGAAGCGCCCGCTATGACGAACGAGTCCGCGGAGCCGACGCCGCCGGATGGATTGCCCGACGCGGTCGCCGCGGAGCTGGCCGCCCTCAGCCCCGAACAGCTCCGCAACGCGATCGTCCACGCACAGGAGCTGCTGCGGTCCCAAGAGGAGGGGTCGTCGCCGGTCGAGCCCGGGGCGGGCGAGGACGTGCTTCGCGTCACCGAACACGACGGATACACGGAGGTCGTCAAGCGGGTCACCTGTGCGGACGGCTGTGACGAGTGTCCGCACGGTCCGTATCTCTACCACGTCACCGAGGAGGCCCGTCCGGACGGCCGCACCCACGACCACTGGTCGTTCATCGGGTCGGTCGCTGCCGACGCCGAGTAGGCCGCCTGCCGGCGGAAGCCGCAGGATCCGGCCGCCTGTGCTACGCGTCCGCTCGCTCGTCGAGTTCCGAGAGCGTCCCCGCCGCCCGGAGGTCGTCGACCGTACAGTAGAGCGCCCCTCGAACCCCGTTGGCGTCGTTCTCGACCGGCGACGCCAGCGGAACCAGCTCCTCGAACCCGAAGACGAGCACCACGCGCTCGTCGGTGAACGGGTCGATGAGCGCCTCCCAGTCCGACTCGTCCATGGGGCCGGGGTCGCCGCGAGCCTGTTCCGTCCGGTCGACGACCCGGGCGTAGTGGGTGATCGCGGACACCGGCGCGGTGCGGTAAAACGCCATGTACGCGAACTCGCGGCGGGTGCGGTCGTACGAGCGGGGAGCCGGATAGAAGCCGTCGCGACACCGTTCGAACGTGTCCGGCTGCGTCGCGACGACACACACACTGGCGTCTCCGGGCGCGTCGTCGGCCGGCGCGTCCGCGGCGAACCGATCGAGGTCCATGCGATCGCTGGGCGCCGGACGCGGATATATCCGCGCTCGGCCCGTACCACCGGTGATGGCACGAAGCGTTGCGTCCGGCCGCACGGACGCGTCGGATCGAGACGGGCGGGCCGACGACGAACCGGCGTCGGCCGAGCCGGAGCCGGCGCTCGCGGTCGAGGGGGTCTCGAAGCGGTTCGGCGCCGGCGACGACGCCGTCCTGGCGGTCGACGACGTGAGCCTGACCGTCGAGCGCGGCTCCGTCGTGGGGTTGTTGGGACCCAACGGCGCCGGCAAGACGACGCTCATCAAGTCGGTGCTCGGGACGGTGCTTCCCGACGCGGGCCGGATCAGCGTGTTCGGCACCGACGTGGCCGACGACCGCCGGGCGGCGTACGCCGACGTCGACGCGATGCTCGAGGGCGCGCGAAACGACTACTGGCGGCTCACGGTCCGCGAGAACCTGCGCTACTTCGCGACGATCCGCGGCGTCGATCCCGACTCGGTGGCGGGCCGTCACGACCGCCTGCTCGACCGTCTCGGCCTGTCGGCGAAGGCGGACACGCCGGTTCGAGACCTCTCACGCGGCATGAAACAGAAGGTGTCGCTGGCGAGCGTGCTCGCGGGCGGCGCGGAGCTCGTGTTTCTCGACGAGCCGACGCTGGGACTCGACGTCGAGAGCTCCCGAACGCTCCGGCGTGAGATCCGCCGGCTCGCCCGCGAGGAGGGGCTCACGGTCGTTCTCAGCAGCCACGACATGGCCGTCGTCGAAGACGTCTGTGACCGGGTGGTGATGATGGCCGACGGCCGGGTCGTCGCCGACGACACCGTCGAGGCGTTGTTGTCGAACGCCGACCGCGACACCGTCCGCGTCGTCAGCGGCGACATCGACGACGCGACCGTCGCGGCGCTGCGAGCGGCGTTCGACGTGCGGTCTGTCGACGCGGTCGACGGGCGCGTCGCCGTCGAGGTCGCGGCGACGGGCGAGGACCTGTACGCGCTGATGGACCGGCTCCGCGAGGCCGACGTCGCGATCGAGGACATCCGGACGGTCCGGCCTAACCTGGAGGAGGTGTTTCTCGGCGTCACCGGCGACGGCGGCGCGGTCGACGAGGCGGGCG
>CAZKXC010000010.1:29399-33528 GCA_964556645.1 uncultured Halobellus sp. | reverse complement strand
ACGGCAGCGCGGTCGACGAGGCGAGCAGCGATGTGAGTGACAGGGCGGCGAGCGGTATCGGACGGCCGACCGAGGGAGGCGGATCGCCGTGAGCGGAGAACGCGTGCCGGAGGACGCGGCGGCGACGGCCACAGACGACCCTCGTCCAGCCACGTACTACCACCTGGCGCGGGCGGTGCTCTACCGCGAGTTCCTGATCTTCGTACGGTATCCCGCGAACGCGATCGGCGGAATCGTCGTCGCGTTGTTCTTCTTCGGGGTGGTGTTCTACGGCGGCACGCTGCTCGCGGGGCAGGCGCTCGCCGACTCGTTGTCGGGGATCATCGTCGGCTACTTCCTGTGGACGCTGGCGGTCGGAGCGTACTCGTCCGTCTCGAACGACATCGGCAGCGAGGTCCAGTGGGGGACGCTCGAACGCCACGTCACCACGCCGTTCGGGTTCGCGCCGGTCGCGCTGTTGAAGGGCGTCGCGAAGGTCGTCCGGACGTTTCTCACCTCCGCGATCGTGCTCGCGGTCATGCTCGTCGTCACCGGAACCCGACTCAGCCTCGACCCGATCACCGTCGTCGCCGTGGCGGGGCTGGCGATCGCCTCCGTGCTCGGACTCGGGTTCGCGGCCGGCGGGATCACGGTGTTGTACAAGCGGATCGGCAACTGGCTGAACCTGCTCCAGTTCGGCTTCGTCGTCCTCGTCTCCGCGCCGGTGTTCGACGCGCCGTGGACCCGGGTGCTCCCGCTGGCGCACGGCAGCGCGTTGTTACAACGGGCGATGGTCGACGGCGTCCGGCTGTGGGAGTTCGGGCTCGGCGACCTCGGGCTCCTCGTCGCCGTCGCGGTCGGCTACCTCGCCGGCGGCTACGTGGTGTTTCACTACGCGACGCGGCGGGCGCGGCGGCTCGGCGTGCTCGGCGACTACTGACCCGCGCTCACACCTCGTCTGGCTCGGCCGCGAGCGCCGCGTCGCGCAGCTCCCGGCAGCGCTCCCCCTCGACGGTGAGTTCCGGAACCGGCGTCGGAGTGCCGTCCGCGTCGACGGCGACGAAGACGAAGTACGAGTCGGTGGTCAGTTCGCGCTCGCCCGTGCGGGGCGACTCGCGGAACGCCCGGAGCCGAACGCGGATGCTGGTCCGGCCGGCGGCGTACGCGTACGACTCGATCACGCAGGTGTCGCCCTGCGGGACCGGTCGCTTGAACTCGAGGTCGTTGATCTTCGCGGTGACACACGTCTCGCCGGCGTGACGCATCGCCGACATCGCGCCGACCTCGTCCATCCACTTGACCACGTTCCCTCCGTGAGCGGAGCCGTGGTTGTTTGTGTGGGTCGGCTGGACCCGCTGGCGGTTCTCGATGTAGGTGTCGCTGACGCTCGGCATACGATCGGGAGGGGCTCGGCGGGGAAAGGGGCGTCGTCGGCCGACGACGCGCATCCGGTCACCCGATCGGCGGGGCGAGCGTCGACAGGTCACGGAGCAGACGCGCCCCTTCGAAGACGAAGAAGAACCAGTACAGTTGGACGACGCCGGCGCCGGCGAGCGCGACGCCCGCGGCGCGCGTGACCGATCCGGCGGTCGTCGTGAGCCGGCCGAGCGCCGCGTCGCGTCCCAGCGCGGCGAGCGCCGTCACGAGGATCAACAAGGCGCTCATGCCGGCGGCGTAGGCGGCGAGGGTCGCGACGGCGACCCGCGGGCCGCCCGCGATTCCGACCGAGGCGATGCCGACGAACAACGGGCCGGTACAGCCGGCGGCGGCGGCCGCGTACGCCGCCCCGAACGCCACGTACCCCGCCGGACTGCGCCGGCGCGCTGGCAGCGAGATCCGAATCGTCGGCGACGGGTCTCGGTCGAGCGCCATCGCGGCTCCGAGAACGACGAGCGCGACGCCGACGACGGGTTCGAAGAGGGCGACGCCCGCGAGCACGCGCGACCCGAGCGCGAACGCGACCCCGAACAACCCGACGAACACGAGCAGGAAGCCGAGGCTCGCGAACGACCCCACGGCGACCGCTCGGCGGAACCGCTCGCCGGCCGACCCGTCGCCGGTCGCCTCTCGACCCACGAAAAACGCCACGTATCCCGGCAGCAACGGAATCGCACACGGCGCGAAGAAGGTCGCCACGCCGCCGCCGAACGCGAACCACAGCCGGAGCGACCCGCCGTCGATCATCCCGACACGGCCGCGATCGCCTCGAGAATCTGCTCGGCGGTCGCTAACCCGACGTGTCGCCAGCGCTCGTCGCCGTCGCCGTCGAGCAACACCTTCGTCGGAAGCCTGTCGACGCCGTGTGCCTCCGCCGCCGCGAGGTCCGGATCCCGGACGACGGGCCACTGGCCGTCGTGGTCGCGCCAGAACGCCCGGATCGCGTCCGGGTCGTCCTCCCAGCTGATCGAGACGAGGTGAAACGACGGCCGCGCCTCGTGAACCCGCGCGAGCTCGTCCATCTGCGGCCGACACGGCGGACACCACGTCGCGAAGAAGTCCAGCAGCGCCGGTTCACCGGGCGGGCGCTCCGGAACGGTGCCGCCGTCCGAGCCGGCCGCGTCGAGCGCCGAAAAGCGCAGTCCGTCGGCCGATCCGTCGTCGCCGAGACAGCCGGGCGACGTCGCCGCCGCGCCCGCGGCGAGCAGAACCGCTCGACGAGACGGACCGTTCATATCCGAACGTGAGCCGCGAGGCGCAAATACGCCCCGCGTTCGTGCCACGCTCACGCACAGGCGTACGCGGTCGTGCGGCCGCTCGGATTCGGGGCTCTGGTTGTGCGTGAATTGCGCACATCCGAGATGGCTGTTTGAGTGCGTGAAGCGAACCACGAGTCATGTGGCGTCGACGGGCAGTTACGGCACTCGTGACCGCAGGGCTCTCCGGGTGTATGGCGTTCGACGGCGGAGAACCGCCCGACGACGAGGGCGAAGCGGAGCCGACCGAAGCCGCACAGGCGGACTCGGAGCCGGACTCGAACGAGACCGGCGGCTCACGCGACGCGTCGACGGCGCGATCGATCGCCGAATACGGGTTTCCGTCGGACATCTGCGAGGCCGACCCGATCGACGACCCCGGCATCTACGCGATCGACGAGCCGGCGACGGCGGGCGATTGGAGCGGCGCTCAGATCGCCGACCGGTACGGCACCGACGGCGAGCTGACCGACGACGAGGTCGTGCTCGGGGTAGAACGCGACGGCCGCCGGCGCGCGTACCCGTTGTCGGTCGTCTGGCATCACGAGGCGGTCAACGACACGCTCGGGGGACCGCTGCTCGTCACGTACTGCCCGTTGTGTCGAAGCGCGATGGTCGCCGAGCGCCGGGTCGCGGAACGGCCGACGACGTTCGAGGTGACGGGACAGCTGTGGAAGCCGCCAGAAATCCGAACCCGAACGAGCGAGGTCGACAACCGAACCGTGGGCGCCGCGCGCACGGAAGACGGGCGGGTCGACGTCCGCAACACCGGCAACCTCGTGCTCGTCGACCGGGAGACCGGAAGCTACTGGAGTCAGATCCTCGCTAAGGCGATCTGCGGACCACGGACCGGCGACCGTCTCGAGCCGGTGCCGGTTACGGTGACCACGTGGGAGGACTGGCGCGCCGACGGCGGCGACGTCTTGTTGCCGCCGCCCGCTTCCGGCACCGTCTGAGCGGCGTGTTGCGGGCGTCACGCCGGAAATCCGCCGTCCACGGGCTGTCGGGGCGTCCCGGGTCGGATCGATCGGTCACGGCAGCGCGAGCTCCCCCCGATACCGCTGGACGTCGTCCGCGGCGTCGACGTGTTCGTACGCGTCCGGCGGCCGGATCCCCCACGCCGCGAGCCGGTCGTCGACGCCGTCGACGACCGTGGCCACGAACGAGCCGTGCTCGCGGAGCGTCGCCCGGGGAGTGGCGTGGTCGATTTCGAACGAACACCGCGCCGTGCGCTCGTCGCCGGAGGGGGCGTCGATCCGAAGCCGGAGGTCAGATCGAAGTCGCTCGCGAACCGGCGGGGGGTCCGCGCGGAGGAGCCCCTCGCCGAAGGCGTCGATGGCCGCGAGCGCCTCGTCCGGAACGTGGTTCACGACGCGGCTAGGCGCGAAACGAACATAAACGCCTCCCCGGACCTGCGGGCGGGTGCCGGAGACGCGCGGGTCGGCGTCGACGGCTCG
>CAZKXC010000010.1:0-29299 GCA_964556645.1 uncultured Halobellus sp. | reverse complement strand
CGTCGACGGCTCGGTCAGTGAGCGCGCGGATCGTCGCTGACGCCCCAGAACACGCGGTACGCGAGGTAGCCGACGAGCGAGGCGAGCCCGAACAACGCGGCCGTCTCGGCGAACCAGACGACCGCGCGCAGAAATCGACTCACCGTCCGCACGAGCATCGTTCCGCCGAACACCGCGACAACGACCGCGAGTCCGGCTACCGCCGCACGAAGGCGCTCCATGTGGTCTGGTTTCGCTCCGACGGGCAAAAACGTGCGCGCTGGGTTAGGGGAGCGCCGCGACGGTGTCAGCGCTTGCCGAGAGCCTCCTCGAAGACGCGCTGTGCGCGCTCGTACCCCTCGTTTCGGCCGACGATCGGGTGAGCGTACTCCGGCGCGAGAGTCTCGCGCTCGCGACGCGACAGTGTCGGCCAGTCGATCACCTTTCCGGCGGGCACGTCTTCGAGTTCGGGGACGTACTCGCGGATGAAGCGGGCGCCGTCGTCGTACTTCGCGGCCTGGCTCACGGGGTCGAAGATCCGGACGTCGACGGAGTCCGTCCCGGTCGAGGCCGTCCACTGCCACCCGCCGTGGTTCGAGGCGTAGTCGTGGTCGATCAGTTGTTTGGTGAAGTACCGCGCGCCGCGCCGCCAGTCGATGAGGAGGTGTTTGGTGAGGAAGCTCGCGACCACCTGCCGCGGCCGGTTGTGGATGTACCCCTCCCGGTTGAGCTGGCGCATGCCGGCGTCGACGAGCGGGTACCCCGTCTCGCCCGCCGTCCACGCCTCGAACGCCGCGTCGTCGTCGCGCCAGGCGATCTCGTTGGGGAACGACTTGTAGTTGGAGACGGCCAGGTCGGGGTTGTAGTACAACAGGTGGTACATCTGTTCGCGCCAGGAGAGCTCGTAGCGGTACTTGTCGACGTTGCGGCGCTCGCCGCCGGTGACGGCGTCGTACACGTCGCTGGCGCCCGCCCACAGCTCCCGGATTCCGATCGCGCCGGTCGAGAGGTACGGCGACATCCGCGAGACCGCCTGCGTCGGCGCCTCGACCGCCCGCGCGAGGTCGTCGCGGGTGTCGTTGTAGGAGGTGATTCCGACGTCGAGAAAGTCGTCGTACCGCTCGCGGGCCGCCCGGTATCCGGCCGGCGGAAGGTCGATGTCGGCGTCCGGCTCGGGAACGGTCTTGCCGTCGGAGACGCCCGCCAGCGCGTCCGCGTCCGGCTCCGGATACGGCTCCCGTTTCGGAACGCGTTGCCAGTCGTCGTGGAACTGGCTGTGGTTCGGGTACGACCGCTCCAGCCGGCCGGGGTCGACCAACACGAGGTCGGTCCGGGCGTCGGTCTCGACGCCGGCGCCGGCGAGCGCGTCCTCGACGCGCCGCTGGCGGTTGCGCTCGGCCGCCCGGTAGTGCTCGTTGTAAAACACCGCGTCGGCGCCGTATTCGGCCGCGAGCGCCGGCAGCACCTCGCCGGGTTCGCCCGCCCGAACGACGAGGTCGCTGCCGAGGTCGCGGTAGCGGTCTTCGAGCGCCGAGACGTGACGGAGCAGAAACGCTCGTTGTCGCGCCCCCATCGTGCCGAGGAGGTCGGCGTCGTACACGAAGACGGGGACGACCGGGTCGTCGGCGGTGGCGGCGCGAGCGGCGGCGGCGAGCCCGGCGTTATCGCGGGTCCGCGGGTCTCGCCGGTGCCAGAACAGGGTCATGTGAATGATTGGGGTCGGAACGAATAATGCCCTTCGACTTCCGGTCGGGGAGGGTCAGATCGGTCCGGCCGCACGGCTCGCGGCGTAGATAAAAAGACAGGGTTCGCGGCAGGACGCGGCTCGGACGCGTCAGTCGTCCGCGGGCGCCCGCGGCTCCGGCTCGTCGATTTCGGTCGGCTCCTCGACTCGATCGTCGGGCGCCGTCGGCTCGTCGGCTCGGTCGTCTGCCGCACCGGACCGGTGACGCTCTTTGAGTTCCTCCCACGAGAGCGCCTCGTCTGCGTGATGGCACATGACAACTACTCACAGGGTATCCGAAAAAATAAACCTTGGGTCGACGAGCGGGTCAGCCCGACGGGCCGAACGGCCCGCGACCGCCGGGGACCCACGAGGGTTCCGTGGGCGGGGTTGCCGTCGCGGTCGCCGGAACCGATACACCGAACACGTCACGCGAGAAACGCGTCCGATCACGACAGATGACTCCCGACATCACCGTCTACTGGAACGACCGAATGCTCGATCACGAACCGCCGAAGGGAGCGTTCAAGTTCCCGATGACGCCCATCGTCGCGGCGCCCGAGGTCCATCCGGACCGCCGCGAACGCGTCGAGAACGTGTTGGCGATGCTCGATCACGCCTTCGGCGACGCCGCCGCGGTCGTCTCTGCGGAGCCGGCGAGCCGAGAGGCCCTCGAACGGGTCCACGACGCCGAGTATCTCGACTGGCTCGTCGAGTTCTGCGCCGACGGCGGCGGGCGGATCGAGGAGACGACGACCGGCCTGAACGAGCACACCGACGAGGCGGCTCGCGTCGCGGCCGGGGCCGCCATCGCCGCCGCCGGGCAGGCGCTCGACGGCGCCCACGAGGACGGTCCCGCGGCGCTCCCGTACGCGTTGTGTCGGCCCAGCGGCCACCACGCCCAGCCCGACCGCGCCGACGGCTTCTGTTATCTCAACAACGTCGCGCTCGCCGCCGAGGCCGCGCTCGCCGCTGACGGCCCGGCCGACGCCGCGGCCGAGCGCGTCGCGATAGTCGACTGGGACGTTCACCACGGCAACGGCACGCAGGAGGCGTTCTACGGCCGCGACGACGTGCTCTTCGTGAGCGCGCACAACGACCACGGCTCCTGGGATCCCGAGTACCACCCGCAGGACGGCTCGATCGAGGAGGTCGGAACGGGCGACGGGACGGGGTACACGATCAACGTTCCGTTGCCGCCGGGCACCGGCGACCGGGGCTACGAGGCGGTGTTCGAGCGGATCGTCGAGCCGGCGGTGTCCGGGTTCGACCCCGATCTCGTTCTCGTCAGCGCCGGACAGGACGCCGGGCCGGCGGACATGAACGGGCGGAACCTCGTGACGCGCGAGGGGTTCCGGCGAATGGGCTCCCGGGTTCGTCGTCTCGCCGACGAGACGGCAGACGGCGCGCTCGCGTTGGTTCAAGAAGGCGGCTACCAGCCCGCTCACCTCTCGTTTGCCACCCTCGGCGTCTTCGAGGGGGCACTCGACAGGCGAATCGAACTCGACGGGTTCGGGACCGACGACCCCTTCGAGTTTCTCGAGGAGCCGAGCGGGCTGGTCGACGAGTGGATCGACGAGGCCGTCGAGCGCCACCGGGAGTCGCCCGTGTTCGACTGACTCCCGTCCGTTCGCCCCGTCGGTGTCGCCGGCGCGCCCACTGTCTTCACGTTTCAGGACAACGGAACGAAGTATTATATTCTATACCGGCGCAGAGGCGACCGGACGAGCACGCAGCCGTGACCCCCACACCCACCCTGCGGATCGGCGGCGACGGCGACGAGCCGTCGGCCGTGCCGGCCCCGATCCCGCCAGACGACCCCGAGGCATGGTACGCCCCCGACGTTCGCGCGCAGTACGAGTCCGCGCCGGGCGTCGTCGCGACGGTCCGCGAGCGCGACGGCGGCCGGTTCGGCTACGGGGTCCGCGAGCCGCCGCTCGCGCCGGCCGACGAGCGCGCGCTGGAGACGGTTCGCGACCACTTCACAGAGGGCCGCGGCCGCCGTCCGCTCACCCGCGCCGGCGCTGTCGAGCGGGCGGAGGCGGGCTTCGAGCCGAAGTACGAGCGGGTGCTCGACCGGCTGCTCGCCACGACCGCGGCCGCCCGTCGCCGGATCAGCTACCACGCGCTGTGTGAGCTTCGGCTGTTCGGCGAGCTCACGCCGATCGCGCTCGACGGCCGGGTCGAAGTGGCCGACGTCGGCGACGACCGCGAGCTCGTGGTCCACACGGACGCGTTCGCGCCGTTGGAGACGGGGATCGACGCCGGCGCCGACTACGTCGAGCGCGTCGCCGGCGAGCGGCTCGCGCGGTATCCGGTCGAGTTCGCCGGCTTCGCAGTCGACGTCGTCGTCTACCGCGAGCGGCTGCTCGGGTCCGACGCGTTCGGCGTGAAGTACGCCGTTCTCGAGCCGGACCTGTTGCCGGGCGACGCGGAGCTCATCCGCGAGTGTGAACGCCGGATCTGGGAGACGCCCGTCGACCGGCCCATCGACGACCGGGCGGCGTTCATCGCCGACCACGCCCGTCGATACCTCTCGCGACGGCTCGCCGGAGACGCCCCGCGCGGCTGGCTCGGCGACGCGGTGAGCCGGGTGCGACGCCTCCTCGTCGACCGAGGGCTGATCCCTCCGTCGGTCGCGCCCCCGCGCGCGGACGGCCGCCTCGACGACCTGATCTACTACGTGCTCCGCGACTTCGTCGGCGAGGGGGCGTTGACCGTCCCGATCCGGGATCCGAACCTGGAGGACATCGAGGCCAACCGCGTCGGCGAGCGCGTGAAGGTCGTTCCCCGCCCGGCCGTGGTGGCTGGGGGCGGCGATTCGGACGAGTCGCCGGCGGGTCACAGCGGCGTCGACCCGTTCGCCGGCGGCGGTCGGATCCCGACGAACCTCGCGTTCGACGACGAAACCCGGTTCGTCGACGTGGTCACCCGGCTGGCGGCCCGCGACGGCGTGGAACTGAACGCCTCGACGCCCGCCGCGAAGGTGAACCTCGACCTCGCGGACGTGCCGGAGACCGTCCGGTGTGCGGTGGCGTTGCCGGTCATCTCCGCGGACGGCCCGCACGTCTCGATCCGGAAACAGGCGCCGGACGCGATGACGCCGGTCGATCTGGTCGAGCAAGGGGCGTTGCCGACGGCGCTCGTCACCCTGTTGTGGCTGTTGTACGAACACCACGGGGTCGTCCTCTTTGCCGGTCCGACGGGAGTGGGAAAAACGACGCTGATGAACGCCCACATGCCGTTTATTCCCTTCGACGACCGGCCGGTCTCCGTCGACGAGGGCTCCCGCGAGGTGAGGCTCCCGCACGAGACCGGCGTGGCGTTGACCACCCGCGACCACGAGAACGCGTACAAGGCGGTGAGCATGGCGACGCTGATGACCGACGCCAACTACCTCAACCCGGATATCGAGGTGATCGCCGAGATCAACACGCCCGCCAGCTTCGAGACGCTCGCCGAGACGATCAACACCGGTCACGGGATCGTCGGAACGACCCACGCCGCCGACGTGGAGACGCTCGTCAACCGCGCCATCGAGCGAGGGCTGCCGCCGTACCTCTTTCGAGAGGTCGACCTCGTGGTGTTTCCGCGACAGGTCGGCGCGGATCGGTACGTCGCGCAGGCGGTCGAGCCGCTCTCGCCCGCCGAGTACGACGCGCTCGACCCGGCCGCGACGCGAAGCCGGACCGGCGACCCGAGACACGGCGGCGCCGGCGTCGTCGAGCGCGACGGCGCGGCGGTCCACTACAACACGGTCGCGTGGCGGGACCCGGACGGGGAGTTCCGGACGGACGGTCTGCCGACCGAGGACGGGACGGCCGCCGGCGCGGACGGGCGGCGACGGATCCACGCGCTCGCCCGGCTGGCGGAACGAACCGACCGGGACCTCGCGGCGGTCGAGGCCGAGTTCGCCGCCAAACACCGTTACGTAACGTATCTGGTTCGAGAAGGCGTCGACGACTTCGACGAGCTGTTCGAGTTCCTCGCGGACCTGCGGGCGGACGAGGCGGCGACCGTCGAGCGCGCCGCGCGAACGAGACGGGACGGCGACGGCCGGCCGGCGGGCCACAACGACGGCCGGCCGGCGGGCCGCAACGACGGTCGAGAAGGCGGCTCGCCGGGCGATCCACGACGCGAGGGTGCGCCGTGAGCGGCAGACACGGCCGGCCGAGCGGCTACCGGCCGCCCGGTCGGCGAGGAGGTCGAAAACGCGGCGGTGCCGCCGACGGCGACGGCCGCGCCGACCGACCGCGCCCGTGGCGTCCGCGACGCGCCGGGGTCGACCGGATCGTCCGCGCGTTGTTCGCCCGCCACGCCGACGACCGGCGGCACGACGTCGACAGACGCCGCTACCGCGGGGCCGCCCTGTCGACGGGGTTCGAGACGTACCTCGCGTGGACGTACGCGTTCTCGTGGCTCGCGTGTCTCGTGACGGCCGTCCCCGCGTGGCTCGTCGCCGGCGCGGTCGCCCCCGACGTCGCTGCGGCCGTCGACGCCCTTCTTGGGGCGAGGGCACCGGTGGGCGTTCCGGCGGTCCCGCCGCCGCTGCTCGCCGCCGGGACGGCGGGAGTCGCGGGGCTGGTCGCGAAGCGAGCCGTCGTGTGGGCGGGCGGTCGGTACCTGCGCTGGCACGTCTCCGCGCGACGGACGCGGATCGAGCGCACGCTTCCCGGCGCGGTGCGATACCTCGACACGCTCGCGTCGGGCAGCGACGACGCTCGAACGATGGTCGCGAAGGTGGCCGAAAACGACACCTACGGCGGGACCGCGGTGTCGTTCCGCAAGGCGCTCAACGCCGCGCGGCTCACGGGGAGTCTCGACGCCGGGCTCAGGCGGGTCGCCCGCGACACCCCCTCGCGAGACCTGCTGGCACCCTTTCTGTTGAAGTTTCGCCGGCACGTCTCGCGGGGCGACGAGGCGCTCGCGGAGTACCTCCACACGGAGAGTCGGCTGCTCGCCCACCGGCAGGAACACGCCCAGACGCGGGCGCGGCGGTATCTGAAGCCGGTCGCGGAGCTGTTCGTGCTCGCGCTCGTGGTGCCTGCGCTGCTCGTCGTCGCGGTGACGGTCGCGAGCGTGTTCGTCTCGAGTCTCTCGCGGCCGGTCGCCACGCCGCTGGGCGTGGTGGCGCCGCGCGCCGTCGCCGTCTACACGTCGGTGGGGTTTCTGCTCGCAGTCGGGGTGGTCGGAATCGCCGCGACCGGCGCGCTCCGCCCCGTCGACGCCCGAACCACGCACCGACGGCCAGAGACGCTCCGTGGCGTGCTCGCGTCCGCGGGGTCGAATCCCGCCAGCGCGTCGCTCGTCGCGGTCGTCCCGGCCGTCGGCGTGGCCGCGCTGCTGGCGTACGCCGGACACACGCTGGTCGACGTCTCGCTGCTGGCGTACGTGGCCTACGCGCTCCCGGTCGGAGTCGTCGCCGCGCGCCGCGGACGGATCGACGACGCGAAGGACCGTCGGGTGGCGGACTTCGTCTACGCGGTCGCCGCACACGCGTCGGTCGGCCGCCCGCTGCCGGACGCGGTGGAAGCCGCCGCCCGCGAGACCGACCTGGGGGCCGTGAGCGGCGACGTCGCCGACCTCGCGTTCAACCTCTCGGTGACCACGACCGCCGACGGGGACGCGACGGGACGCGATCCGGCCGCGAGCGGCGGCGTTCGGGCGGCGGCGCTCGACCGATTCGTCGAGCGGGTGGGAACCCCGCTGGCCGCGCGGACCGTCGGGCTCGTCGGCGGCGCGTTAGACGCCGGAAGCACCGTCGACACGGTGTTCGAGACGCTCCAGGTCGAGGTCGACCGGCTGACCCACGAGAAACGCGCGCTCCGGGCGGCCATGCGCCGGTACGTGGTGGTCGGCTGGGTCGCGGCGCTGGCGGTCGCCGGCGTCGTCGCCGCGATCAACGTGGGCGTGATGCGAGGGGACCGGCTGCTCGCGGTCGCGGCGGCGCTCGACGTGCCCGTCGACCTCGAGTTGGTCCACCCCGAACTGGAACGGTTCCGGCTGTACGTGGTCGCACAGGCGACGATGCTCGCGTCCGGCTGGTTCGCCGGCGCGGCCGCCCGCGGCCGATACGGAGCCCTCTGTCACTCCGGGCTGCTCGTCGCCGCCTGTCACGTCGGCTTTCTCGTCGCCGGGGTGCTCTGAGCCGCCGAGGGGCGCTCGCCGCGCACTCGACCGCAAGGTATATTGTTCAAAGCGGGCAATACTATCGCATGAGCGACGCCGATCAGAGCGAGCGCGAACGGATCCGCGAACAGAAACGTCGGCGCCTGCGCGAGCGGCTCACGGACGAGGACGCCGAGGAATCGACGGGTGGCGCGGGCGAGGCCGACACCGGCGACGAGACGCCGAGCGAGCCGGTCGCCGTCGGCGACCCCGAGGCGTTCCAGCGGCTGGTCGGCGAGCACGACGTCGTGCTCGTGGATTGTTACGCCGACTGGTGTGGCCCGTGTCAGATGATGGAGCCGACGATCGAGGCGCTCGCGGGCGAGACCGACGCCGCCGTGGCGAAGATCGACGTCGATGCCGCCCCCGGGCTGGCACAACAGCTGGGCGCGCGCAGCATTCCGACGCTGCTCGTCTACGCCGACGGCGAGCCGGTCGACCGCTTCGTCGGGGCGCAGGACCGCACGACGCTCGAATCGGCGATCACGGCCCACACGGACTGAGTCCGCGCCGACGCCGGGCGTCCGGCGATCAGCCCTCCGGCAACACCTCTTCGAGGAGCTTCTGTTGGGCCGCCGCGAGGTGTTCGGCGAACGTCGACGGGACGATGTCGAGCGCCTCGGCGACGGCGGTCGCGTTGGCGTCGCGCGGGCGCTCGAAGTACCCCATTCGGTAGGCGGTCCGGAGCACCTCCGACTGGCGGTCGGTGAGCCGACTGCGGTCGACGAGGGTCCGGTCTGCGGGTTCGTCGCGCTCGGCGGCGCCGTGGACCAGGTACCGCACCTCGACGTGGTCGGCGGCGTCGTCGAGTCCGGCGACCACGTCACGGAGGCGTTCGAGGTCGGGAAGGTGGACGGTGACGAACAACGCGCCGTCGTCGGCTCGGACGTCGACGATCGGACAGCCGAGCCCCTCGATCACCCGGCACGCGCAGTCGCCGTCGTCCGGGCGAGCGAACCGGTACACCCGCTCGTCTCCGAGGTCTATCACCGACTCCGGGTCGACGGCCGCGTCGGTGCGGTCGACCGCGGCCGGATCGCGAACCCGAAACTCCTCGGTGTGGGTGCCGCCCGCGTGCGTCCAGGTGATCCCGGTGATCGGCCCGTCGTGCTGGCTCGAGACGGCGGCGACGGGGCAGTTCGCGAGTCCGCGGATCACGAGGCCGGCGCGGACGCCGTCCGGCGTCGCCGTTGTCGACCCCGAAGCCGTCGAGCCGTCCGTCGAATCGCCGCGCGGTTCCGCCGACCGGTCTGCCGCCGTTTCCGCCGAGGGGACGCCGTCGGTTCCCATCGGTCGATCGGTGCTTCGGGAGCCACAAAGACCTGACCCAATCTGACGGCCGAACCCCCGCCGGGCCGCCCCTCAGAACACCCACGGTATCGGGGGGAGGGTCCTATTGACCGCCAACGCCGACCGGAGTTCGTGAAACGAGCCGTTCACGCCGTCGGCGCCGTCGCCCTGGTCGGTGCGGGTGTCGCGATGCTGCTCGCCGCGGTGGCCGGCGCCGCCGCCGGACTCGACGCCGGAACGCTGCCGGCCGGAGGAGTGGTCTCGGCCGTCGTCGCGGCGGCGTTCGCGCGCGCTGCCGTCCCCGAGGTCCGCCGGGCCCTGCGGGTCGACGAAATCGACGTCGGGCGAGCCGACCGCTCCGACGCGGCGGCCGTCGCCGTCGCGGCGCCGGTCACCTATCTGCTCTCGGTCGAGGTCGGCGTTGGGGCCGTCGTCGCGTCGGCGCTCGTCGGACTGTGTGCGTGGCTCCTCGCCGAGAGGCATGCGACGGCCGCGTACTGCGGCTCGTTCGTCGGGATGGCCACCCCGGCCGGCGGCGCTGACCTCCCCGCGGTGACCGTCGCCGGCGCCGTCGCCGCCGTCGTCTTCGTCGCGGCGAAGGGAGCGTTCGACGGGGTCGGCGGCAAGCTCGGCACGACCGCGTTCGTCGGGTGTCTGGCGGTCGCCGCGCTCGGCGGGCTGTCGCCGGGAGATGGGTCGGCGTCGGAGGCGGGCGTCGCCGCGGCGCTCGTGGCCGTCGCCGCGGTCGCCGCCGTGGCGACGTTCGTCGTGAGCGTCCGGCTCGGCCACGGGCCGGTCGTCGGCTCCGCCGTCGTCGGCCTCGTCGCCGGCGTGGTCGCGCCGCCGGTAGTCCCCGCCGGCGACGCGGTCGCGGCCGTCGCGTTCTGTGCCTCGTTCGCGGGGATGGCGGCCCCGGAGCGGATCCCCGGGCCCGGCGCGATGCTGCTCGCCGGCGCCACCGCCGGCGCGATCTTCGTCGGTGCGGGCTCCGCGTTCGTCGGGTTCGGCGGCAAACTCGGGACGATCGCGTTCGTCGCCTGTCTCGTCACCGGCGGGCTCTGTTCCGTCGGAGGGGCGCTCGCTCCGGTCGGAAGCGACGCGGTTTCGGGCTGAACCGCGGGCGCCGCCCGGCCGAGCGTATAAATGCCCCCGCTATGGTGGGCACATCCGGAGGAGCGTCGCGGCCAAATGGGGAGACGTGACCGAACCGAACGACGCGCCGGACCGGAGCTTCGAGCCGGAGCAGACGGTCTGTCCGTTCTGTGGCGTCGGCTGCACGATCGAGTACGCCGGAAACGAGACGGCGACCGGGGTCGCGGGGCCGGTGAACGCCCGCGGCGAGATCTGTCCGAAGGGGGCCGCTGCCTTCGATATGGTCGCTCACGACGACCGGCTCACGGAGCCGCTCGTTCGCGCGGACGGCCGCCTGGTCGCCGCCTCGTGGGAGGAGGCGTTGGATCGGGTCGCCGAGGAGATCGGCCGCGTGGTCGACGAACACGGCCCGGACGCGGTGCAGTTTTTCGCCTCGTCGAACTGCACGAACGAGGAGAACTACGTGCTCCAGAAGCTCGCGCGGGTGCTCGGAACCAACAACGTCGACAACTGCGCGCGCCTCTGTCACTCCTCGACGGTGGCGGCGATGAGCGACCGGCTCGGCGCGGGCGCGATGACGAACACGCTCGACGACCTCGGCGAGGCGGACTGCGTGTTCGTCAACGGCGCGAACCCCGCCGAGCAACATCCGGTCGCCTTCCGGTCGTACATCCTGCCGGCGGTCCAGAACGGCGCGACGCTGATCCACGTCGACCCGCGCGAGAACGACACCACGACGGCCGCCGACATCCACCTCCCGTTGCGGCCCGGCACCGACATCGAGCTGTTGAACGCCGTCGCCGCGGTGCTCGTCGAGGCGGACCTCGTCGACCGGGCGTTTCTGGAGGACCGGACGACCGGGTTCGACCGGCTGCGAGACCACCTCGACGCGGTCGACGTGGCGGAGAACGCGGACCGAGCCGGCGTCGACCCGGAGACGATCCGGGCGGCCGCGCGGGCCTACGGCGAGGCCGACCGCGCCGCGATCATCACGGGGATGGGAACCAGCCAGCACCGGTGTGGGACCGACAACGTCCACGCCCTGCTCAACCTCGCGTTGTTGACCGGGAACGTCGGCCGGCCGGGCACCGGCGTGAACCCGCTTCGCGGCCAGAACAACGTTCAGGGAGCGAGCGACGTGGGCGGACTGCCGGGCGTCCTGCCCGGCTACGAGCCCGTCGACGACGAGGACGCCCGCGAGCGCGTCGCCGCGGAGTGGGGCGTCGAGCCGCCGGAGGAGCCGGGGCTCACCGAGGTCGAAGCGACACACCGGTTCGGCGACGAGGTGCGCGCGGCGGTCGTCTTCGGCGAGAACCCCGCGGTCACCGAGCCGAACGCGTCGGCGGTCGCGTCCGCGTTCGATCGGCTCGACCACTGCGTGGTCATCGACCTCTTCGAGACGGCGACCGCGGCCCACGCCGACGTGGTGTTGCCGGGGAGCGCGTGGGCGGAGAAGGCAGGGACGGTGACGAACACGGACCGCCGGGTGATGCGGATGCGTCCCAACGCCGACCTGCCGGGCGACGCCCGCCGCGACCTCGACGTGCTCACGGCGATCGGCCGGCGGCTCACCGACCGCCCGGACGCGTTCGAGTACGACGGTCCGCGCGAGGTGTTCGACGAACTCGCGCGCGTGGCGCCGATATACGACGGGATGAGCTACGACGGGATCGGCGACGGCTACCAGCGCTGGCCGTTCGCCGCCGAGGACGGAACGGGAACCGACGTGTTGCACGCGGAGACGTTCGCGACCGGCGAGCGGACCGCGCCGCTTTCGGTCGTCGACCCCGTGCCGCCGGCCGACGACCTGGAGCCGGACGAGCTCACGCTGACGACCGGGCGTGCGCTCCAACACTTCAACAGCGGGGAGTTGAGCCGGCGCTCCGAGCGGCTGATGGCGATGCGCGGAGAAGACGCCCTCCAGATCCACCCCGACGACGCCGCAGAACGCGGCATCGAGGACGGCGACAGGGTGCGGGTGTCGAACGAGCGCGGCGTCGTGACCGTCGCCGCCGACGTGACCGCCACGATACCGCGAGGCGTGACGTTCTGCACGTTCCACTACGCCGACCCCCTGATCAACACGCTCACCGGGGACGAGCTCGACCCGGTCGCCGGAATTCCCGAGTTCAAACACTCCGCGGTCGCCGTCGAGCCGGCCGGCGCCGCGGCCGACGCCGACTGATCCCGGTCGGCACGGCGTCTCCGCGCGGTGAGCGTCCGTTCCCGGCGACCGTCCGCAGCTATCAACGCGAAGAAACGGAGGCGATCGTTTAACTCCCGGGTTGGGTACGGCTTACGTAATGACCACCACGGGAGAGTACGGCCGCGAGGACTTCGGCACGGGCGCCCTGAACGACCGGATAGACAGCGGCGAGCTGGTCGCGGAGATCGGACTCGACGCCGAGGAGATCCGGTGGCGGAAGGAGTTCGTCGGGTTCGACGACGAGGACGTCCGCCGGCTCGAACGATACGAGGAGGCGTTCGCGGACAACGCCGACCAGGTCGCGACGGACTTCTACGAGAACCTCGCCGGCCACCAGCAGACCGTCGACGTCATCGGACGCTCCGAGAAGGGGATCGACCAGCTCAAACGCACCCAGTCGGCGTACCTCGTGACGCTCGCGGGCGGCGAGTACGGCTCCGACTACTTCAGCGACCGCGCCCGAATCGGCAAGATCCACGACATGTTGGAGATGCCGATGAAACACTACCTCGGGCAGTACGGGGTCTACTACGACCTGATCCTGCCTCTCGTCGGCGACCGGCTGGTCGAGTCGCTCACGGAACGGTTGTCCGGCGCGGCCACGGACGGCGGGCTCGCACACGCCGAGGCCGGAGCGGGCGGACCGACCGCCGAAGCGTCCGACGGGACGGCGAACCAGAGCGGCGAGACCGGCGTCGCGGCGACGGACGTCGAGGCCGCGGTTCGCGCGGAGGTCGACGACGCCATCGCGGACATTCTCTCCATCCTGCGGATACTCACCCTCGACATGCAGGTCGTCACGGACACCTACATCCACTCGTACAGCCAGAAGCTCGAGGCGGAAGTCGAGCGCAACGAGCGGCTCATCGCCGAGGTCCGCGAGGACGTCCAGGATCCGATATCCGACCTTCAGACGTCGGCCGGCGACATCGCCGAGAGCGCGTCGACGATCAGCGACACCGCCGAGGAGCAGTCCGACCGGATCGGCGAGATCGCCGGCGAGGTCGCGAACCTGTCTGCGACCGTCGAGGAGGTCGCCTCGACGGCCGACCAGGTCGAGCGCGCCAGCGACCGCGCGGAGACACTCGCCGAGGACGGCCGGGACGCCGCCGACGACGCCGCGGGCGTCATGGACGACATCGGCGGCGCCGTCGACGAGGTCGCCGACGACGTGTCGACGCTCCAACGACGGATCGGCGAGATCGACGAGTTCGTCGACGCGATCAACGGGATCGCCGACCAGACCAACCTGCTCGCGCTCAACGCCTCGATCGAGGCGGCCCGCGCCGGCTCGGCCGGCGACGGGTTCGGGGTCGTCGCCGACGAGATCAAGACGCTCGCCGAGGAGTCACAACGCCACGCCAGCGACATCGAGACGATGGTGGCGGGGATCCAGGCCGACACCGAACGCACCGTCGAGAGCCTGGCCGACACCACGGAGCGGGTCGACCGCGGCGTCGACCGCGTCGAGGACGCCATGGAGAACCTGACCGACATCGTGGCGGCGGTGGTCGAGACCGCAGACGGCATCCGCGAGGTCTCGGACGTCACCGACGACCAGGCGGCCGCCGCCGAGGAGATTGCCGCCACCGCCGACGAGGTGGTCGAACAATCGACGCGCGTCACGGACGAGATTCAGGACCTCGCGGCCGCAAACGAAGAACAGGCCGCGATGGTCACCGAGGTCGAGTCCGCCGTGCGGCGGCTCGCGGGCGACCGGGCCGAGACGGACGGCGGCGCGAGCACGCCGGACCGCGGCGACGACGTCTCGATCCCCGAAGACCTCCCGGACGGAATGCCGGCGTTCGTGATCGAGAGGCTCTCCGACGACGAGCTTCACGCGTTAGCCGCCGGCGACGTGGATCCCGCCGACCTGATGAACTGACCGCGGCGTCGGCAGGTCGGAGCCGATCCGAGCGCGGCCGGCGTCTCACTCTCCGTCGACCGTGCCGGGCGCGAAGTAGGCGTCGCCGCCGAGCGCGCCCGTGATCTCCCGGAGCGTTCCCGCGCAATCGGCACACGGCTCGCCGGAGGCGGGCGACTCCGGCAGCGCGTACACGGTTTCACACGCCTCGCAGGCGAAGAATCGGAGTCGCGTCACGGGTTCTCTACGAGGTCGAGCCACTTGAAACGGCGCGGTTGGGGATTGCTGTGGTCCGGCTCGCGTCGTCGTAGACAGCTCCGACCCCGGGCGGGCGAGGACGAGCGGGGCGTTCACCCGACGTAGTCGAACGCGACGGCGATGTCGTCGGCCCCCCAGAAGACGAACCGGTAGCGGCCCGGCTCGAGCGCCGGACACACCCGGAGGTCCTCCGAGGAGTCGGTGGCGACGAGTCCGGCCTCGCTCATCTCGAAGCGCCACTCCACGACCGCTCCCGGGCGAACGGCGATCAGTTCGTCGGTGTACCCGAACCGTCCGTCCGCGGCCCCGCGGACGTCGGTCCATCCCGCCTCGGTGTCGACCTCGAGATTGTACTTGTCCTCGTTGCCGACGCCGACCGGCCGCCGCGAGACGTTCGTCAGCTCGACGCGGAAGGCGTCGCCGCGCTCGAGCCGAAGCCCGCCGGACGCGTCGGTCGAGCCGTCGCGCTCGGCGGCGACGACGCGGAGTTCGAGCCCGGCGTCTCGGTCGATGCCGCCGCCGGAGCCCCAGTTCACGCCGCCGTCGTAGCGCGCGGGGTGCCGCTCGAACGACTCCTCCGGGCAGTCGAGGGCGGCCGGGACGCCGGGCGGCTCGCCGTCGGGACGGACGGAGCCGTCGAGCGCCGCCGGGTCGCGAACCCGCTCCTGACCGGTCAGCTCGGCGCTGGTTCCCCAGCCGTCGGTCACCGTGACGCGGAGCGACTCGGGAAGCGGGTCGGTCGTGACGCGGAGCAGCGCCCCGGAGTAGGTGATCGCCTCGCCACAGACGGCGTCCTCGCCGGAGGTGTCGACGACGGTCGCGTCCGCGAGCAGCGTCCGGTCGTCGACGCGGACGTTCGCGAACTCGACGGTCCCCTCACAGGTGGTCCGGCCGGCGGACTCGGCGTACACGAGGACGGAGTCGGCGAAGTCGGTCGCCTCCAGAAACGACGTCGTCTCCGCGTCGGCGTCGGCGAACAGCCACTGGGTGCCCTCGGAGCCGTCGATGAGCGCACAGAACCCCGGCCGCTCGGCCCGTCGCCACGCCGGCCCCGAGAGCGCACGTCCGACGTGGTGAACCGTCGTCTCGACGTCGCCGCCGGTCGACCCGTCGTCCGGATCGTCGGGTCGGGATTCGTTCTCGTTCCCGTCGGAGCCGTCCGGCTCGGAGCCGGTCGCACACCCCGCCAGCGCGGCGGTCCCGGCGGCTCCGGCGGCCGCGCCGATCCGATACAGCGTGGCTCGCCTCGTGGCTCGTCTCATGGCGACCGCTCGTACACGGCGAGGCGATAAGTGCTTCCGGTCGCGCCGGGCGGCGTCCCGCCTCAGCGCAGGTGCTCGTCGAAGGCGGCTTCGATCGTCGCGAACGCACGCTCCCAGGTCGCCCGGTTCGAGAACACGTGCGTCTCGTCCGGGTAGTACTCCCACTCGTGGTCGGCATCGGTCTCGAGCAGCGCGTCGACGACGCGGTCGAGTTGTTCGAAGTTCACGTACCGGTCGGCGGTCCCGTGGAAGCTGTACAACGGCGTCTCGTAGTTCTCGACGTGTGTCACGGGGCTCGCCTGCTCCCAGGCCTCGGTCGCCTCCCACGGCTCGCCGCCGAGACGAACCGCCATCGAGGAGGCCGCCGCCGGGTACTTCGTCTCCTCGGCCCAGTCGCGGTACAGTTCGAGGTCGGCGAGCCCGGCCAGGTTTATCGCCACGTCGAACGCCTCCGGATGCGTGCCGAGCAGCTGGAGCGCCGCGTAGCCGCCGTACGAGAGCCCCCACATGCCGACGGCGTCGGCGTCGACGGCGTCGAGACCGCAGAGGTACTCCGCCCCGGCGACGATGTCGGCCATCTCGCGGTCGCCGCGGGTGCCGGCGAGCGCCCGGCGGAACGCCGCGCCGTACCCGATGCCGCCGCGATAGTTGACGGACAAACACACGTACCCCCGCTCGGCCAGGTACTGTTGGAAGGCGTACGCGAGCCCGTACGACCGAGAGGGATGCCAGCCGTCGCGCATCTGACGCATCGGGCCGCCGTGAACCCACACCACCGCCGGCAGGTCCGCGGCGTCCGAGTCGACCGCGTCTGACGCGCGCGGGTCGAGCAGGTAGCCCTCGATTTCGAGCCCGTCGACCGAGTCGAAGCGCACCCGCTCGGGCTCGATCGGGTCGGTCGGCCAGTCGGCGACCGTCGAGTGCGTGAGCCGCCGTGGCTCCTCGCGGTCGAGCGCCGAGAGGCGGAGCTCGGGACCGACAGTGCGGTCGGCGTACACGTACGCGAGCCGGCTGCCGTCGGGCGACGGGCGGGGGTGAACGGCGGTGCCCGTCGGGTCGACGAGCGACCGGGTCGATCCCTGAAGATCGACGGCGTAGATGCCGCGGCGGCCGGGGTCCGCGCGGTTCGAGGCGAACACCAGCTCCGACGCGGAGAGCCACCGCGGCTGAGAATCCGCGAGCCCCTTGTCCTCGAAGTCGCCCGCGGTGAGTTGTCTCCTGTCGCCGGAGGCGACCGCGATGACGTGGACGTGTTCCCACCCGTCTTCCGGCAGCGCGAGGGCGATCCGCTCGCCGTCGGGCGAGACCACGGGCGCTCCCCGCGAGTAGGTGCCGCGTTCGCGGTCCGTCTCGCGGTACAACACCTCCTCTGTTCCGTCGGCGACGGAGACGGCGACGACCTCTCGAACCGTGCCGCGTTCTCCGGAGCGGTCGACGAGCAGGCGGCCGTCGCCGAGCCACTGCGGGTCGCCGGTGGCGTAGCTCCGACGGCGGCTTCGCCAGGCCATCTCGCCGGTCTCGGCGTCGATCACGCCGACCTGCGTCGTCTCGACGTCGACGAACCGGTACGCCAGACGGCGGTCGTCGGGCCCCCACGAGAGCATCTCGCGCTCGCCGAGAAACGGGCCGCGCTCGGGGACGTCGAACCGGCGGTCGCCGCCCCGCTCCCGGTCGAGAACGGTCGGCCGTCCGTCGCGGTAGAACGCCAGCCGGCGGCCGTCGTCGGTCCACGCGAGGTCGTCGTCGTCCGCGTGGCCGGTGAGCGGCTCCACGGTCCGCCGGTCGGCGTCGAGCGAGAACAGCTCGCCCTCGTCGGTGACGACGGCCAGGCGCTCGGAGTGCGGCGGCGGCCGCCAGGCGAGACAGCCGACGGAGCCCGCACCGGGTGCGACCCGCCAGGCGTCCGTGGGGGCGTCTGCGGACGCGATCCGGAGGTGTGTCTCGCCGTCCGCCTGGACGGGGGCGGCGAGATGGCGTCCGTCCGCGCTCCACTCGGGCTGGCCCGGATACTCCACGCCGAGCACGTCGTCGATCGTGAGCGTCGACATAGTGGCCACTCCGTGGCGAGGGGTGAGAAACCACGGGTTCCGGAAGCCGCCGACGGCTTCGCTCGAACGGCCGAGCCTACCGTCGGCCGAAGAGCCGGTCGATACCTCGGCGGTCGACGCCGGCCGCCAGTCCGAGCGCCAGCCCGACGCGGGCCTTCGCGGCCGGCAGGTCGCCGGCGAACCGACAGCCGTGGTCGGCGAGGGTGACCGCGCCGCCGGGCGTGCCGTACACCGGCTCCGTCGGGCCGGCGGGGCGGCCCGCGATCACGACCGGCACCTCGGCGACGGCGTCGCCGACGGCGTCGCCGATCGCGGCCGTGGCGTTCCCGAGGCCGGTTCCGCTGATCACGAGACCGCCCACGTCCGCGTCGACGGCGCGCTCGATTCCCGCCGCGGTGGCGCCCGTCCCCGAGTGGATCACGGGGACCTCCGGGATTCGCTCGGCGACCGAGTCCGGATCCGAGGGGTCGAGCGGGCCGTCCGGCGCACAGAACGGCTCGATATCGACCCCGCGGCTCGGCTCGCGGACGAGCCGAGAACCGGCGCGCGTGAACGTCGCGACCGGCCCCGTCGTCGGCGACGTCATCGTCGAGAGCGCGTTGCTGTGTGCTTTCACGACGTCGCGGCCGGCGTGGAGCTCGTCGTCGAACGCGACGTGGACGCCGGGCGCGAACCGGTCGTCGGCGGCCGCCCGAACCGCGAGCGTCAGGTTCGCCGGCGCGTCGCTCGAGGGCTCGTCGAGCCGTCGCTGCGCGCCGGTCACGACGACCGGCACGGGCAGGTCGGTGAGGAGGTCGAGCGCGTACGCGGTGTCCGCGAGCGTGTCCGTGCCGTGTGTGACCACGACGCCGTCCGCTCCGTCCTCGGCCGCCGCCCGGACCGCGCCCGCGGTGGCGATCACGTCGCGCCACCGCACGTCGAACCCCGGCTGGGCGCACACCTCGCGGGCCGACACCGTCGCGTGGTCCGTGAGCCCCGGCACCGCCGCGACGAGGTCCGCGCCGGTCTTCGCCGGGGCCGCGCCGTCGGTGTCGGGTTCCGACGCGATCGTTCCGCCGCAGGCGACGACGCACACGTGCGCATCCGGGTCGTCTCGTGTCATGCTCCACGATGACGGCGGGAGTGGTAAATCGCTTCGCCCCGGGCACCGGGCGTCGGCCGCTCGCCGCCCGGTGCCGGCTCGCCGAGACGCCCTCGTCGGCCGTCTCGAAGCGCTTACCCACGCGCCGACCCGAGCACTCTCCATGACCGACGCGACGCGGGTCGAGTGGCGCGAGTGGGGCCGCGAGGCGTTCGCCGAGGCCGACAACCGGGACCAGCCGGTCCTGCTCTCGTTGTCGGCCACCTGGTGTGAGGGCTGTCACGAGATGGACGCGACCACCTACGCGGAGCCGCGGGTCGCCGCCAACGTCAACGAGTGGTTCGTTCCGGTCCGGGTCGACGTCGACCGCCATCCGCGGGTTCGCGAACGCTACAACATGGGCGGCTTCCCGACGACCGCGTTTCTCACGCCCGACGGCGAGCTCCTCACCGGCGCGGGCTACCTCGGCGTCGACGGGATGCGCCAGGTGCTCGAATCCGTCCACGGACTGTGGAACGACGAGGGCCGGAGCGCGGGGCGGATCCCGCGCGCGCTCAACGGCGACCGTCCGCCCGCGGGCGAGCTCACCGAGGCGATCGAGAGCCACCTCGCCGGCCAGCTCGAGACGAAGTACGACGAGCGCCACGCCGGCTGGGGGACCGACGCCAAGTTCCCGCTCCCGCGGACCGTCGAGTTCGCGCTCAAACGCGACCGCAGCCGGGCGCTCCGCACGCTGGACGCGATCCGAGACCACCTCACCGACGACGTCGCCGGCGGGTTCTTCCGCTTCGCCGGGGCGCGCGACTGGAGCGACGTCGCCTACGAGAAGACCGCCGACACGAACGCCGCGGTGACGCGCGCGTTCGCCAACGCCTACCTCTACACCGGCGACGAGGCGTATCGCGACCCCGCCGCGGCCGCGGTCGCGTTTCTCACCGACGACCTCTGGACCGGCTACGGCGTCGGCGGAAGCCTCGGCCCGGGGCTGGGACGGGCGTACTACGCCGCCCCCGCCGACGACCGCGACGACCTCGACGCCCCGCGGCGGGACCTCACCGTTCTCGCGGGCGCGAACGCGCTGACGGCCGACGCGTTGTTGACGGTCGCGGCGTACACCGACGACGACTCCGCCCGCGGGTACGCCCGTCGGATCCTCGACGGGCTCGAACGCGACCTGATCGACGCGGAAACCGGCGCCGTGGCCCACTATCGGCCGGCCGACGACGGCCCCGCTGCGACCGACCTCCTCGGAGACGTCTCGCGGGTCGTCGCCGCCTACGTCCGGGCGGCCGGCGTGCTCGGCGAGGGCGCCGACGTCGCCCGGGCGGTCGCCGACCGGGCGATCGAGACGCTCCACGTCGACGGCTCCTTCGTGGACGGGCCGCGGGCCGGCCCGGGGCTGCTCGACCGGCCGTTTCGGCCGCTCGACGGCAACGTGGAACTCGCGTCCGCGCTCGTCGACCTCGCGGCGCTCACCGGCGAGGACCGGTATCGCTCGGTCGCCAGCGAGACGGCCGAGTCGTTCGCGGGCGCGACCGAGCGGCTCGGGGTTCAGGTGGCCGAGTACGGCAGCCTCGTCGGACGGCTCCGCCGCGGGACGACGGTCATCCTCGTCGGCGCCGAGCCGGGAAGCGACCTCCACCGCGCGGCGTGGCGGGTCGCCGACCACGAGAAGATTGTCGTTCCGAACGCACACCGCGACGACGCGGTCGCTCCGCGAACGGTTTCAGAGGGAACGGCCGTCGTCGTCGCGGGCGACGACGCCTCCGCGCCGGCGACGACGCCGGACGAGCTCATGTCGCGGGTTCAGACGGTCGTGTCAGTTGCCCACGAGTAACGTCGTGGGCTTGTGTGCGGCCGGACCAACCCGCAGAGACGATGTAATTGCCGGTGTTCCTCGTCCACGATTCGAGAGAGGGGGTTCCCGTCTCGCCTTGGAGTCGTCAGTCCCCGCGGTAAGGGCCGACTGACCGCGGCCCCTTCGGTGAAAGACCCCCACGCGGTCGGTAGTAGGACAACGGTGTTGACGCTCTTTTGCCCGCATGGAAGTACCGCTTGAGTATCGGGACAGACAATTAATTGTGCTGTCGGGCGTCCTCCCACGACTCAACTCGTGGGCTTCCGCCCTCGGAACCAATGTGAGCTCCGCGGCCGGCCGCGTCGGGGTGTCAGACCGGGCGGTCGCTCACTCGCCGAGTTCGGCGCGGAGGTCGCCCATCGTGACCTCGCGTTCGGCGTGAGCGTTGTGCTGGTGGATCGACTCGTCGTTCGATTGTTTCATGTGGATCACGGCGTCGTCCGAGAGGTGGTCGAACTCCGAGAGAACCCCCTCGGCGAGCGCGCGCACGCAGTCCTCGACGAACTTGGCGTCCATGTGGGCCTGGTAGGTCATGTGGTCCTCGTCGGGGCGTTTCGCCATGTTGTAGATCCGCGCGCTCATCGCGTCGCGGGCGATGTCGATCACGTCGCGCAGGTCGACGTCGGGGTGTCCGTCGGTCGTGACCGTCAGCGTCGCGTGGCCGCGCTGTGAGTGGCCCGGCTGCGGCACCGCCTCGAGAAACGCCTCGGTGGTCTCCGGGTCGACCCCGAGGTGACTGAGCTCCTCGCGGGCGCGGGACTCGGACATTCCCTGCGAACAGGGGCAGACGGTCATGCCCGTGACCTCCGCGCCGATCTCGGCGCGGGTGCCGTCGTCGGTCGCGGTCGCGCTGGCGATGATCGTCGCCGTGCTCTGGGTCTCGATGCCGGAGGCCGGCGTGTCCTCGCGGGTGACGAGCTCCGCGCTCATCGACACCTCGGCGGTGGTGGTGTAATCGTGTTTCTCTAAGAGCCGCTCTGCGGCGTCGCCACAGACGTCCTCGACGCGATACGCCTCCTCGCGGGTGATGTCCTCGAGAATCTCGTCGACCGTCGCGAGGTTCCGCGACATGTCGATTCCCTTGCGTCCGCTCGGGAGGTCGACGAACACCTCGAACTCGGCCATGAGAACGATCGGTCTGTCGCCGTCGCGAGCGAGCTTGACGAGTTTTTCTACGCCGGTGACGCCAACCTGAGAGAGCCCGACTGTGACGTCCGGAGCCGACGCCTGTACGTCCGGCAGCTGATGACTCATTATCGATATAAAAACGGCGTAGTCGATTATGGCTTTCGATAGAGGACTTCCCCTCGGACCCGCGGGGCTCGCTGTCGCCGCTTGTGCCGGCCGGACGCCGACCACGGGTCGAGCGGCTTCCGTCCGTCGCTTACGCGTCCTCCTCGGAGCCGCCGTCCCGCTCGGTCTTGAGCTGGCGCACCTCTCGTTCCACGTCGAGAGAGTCCAACTCGTCGGGGCTCACCGCCGTCGAGTCGGCCGGCTGTCCGTCGGAACCCGACGCTCTGTCCGTTCCGTCGGCGCCGGCGCCGTCCCCCCGGGCGTCGTCGGACACCGGGTCGCGCTCGGCCGACGCGGAGAGCCGTCGGTCGAGCCGGCGGCCCAACACGTAGGTGGTGGCCGCGGCGCCGGCGGCGACGCCGCCGTACGCGGCGAGCAGCGCCTCCGCGCCGAACCGCGCCTCGAGCACCGGGCCGGCGAGCCACGCGAACACGCAGACGCCGACCAGAAACGCGGCGGCGAGCGGACTGGCTCTGTCCATACTCGCGTGTCGGGCCGCGGGCTCAAAGCCGCGTCGCTCGATCCGCAGGGACGTAACGCACCATTTATCACTGCGGCAGGGGAACCGTAGCACAACGATCATGCCGAGTTCCAATGGACCCCAGAAGGCGACGCGAGACAAGCTGTCGAACAAGCCGAGAAACCGCGGCACGTCGCCGCCACAACGCGCGATCCAGGAGTTCGACGAGGGCACACACGTCCACCTCAAGATCGACCCGAGCGTCCAGGACGGGCGATTCCACCCCCGGTTCGACGGCCGAACCGGCGTCGTGACGGGCAAACAAGGCGCCGCGTTCACCGTCGAGATCACCGACGGCGGCAAGACGAAGACCCTCATCGTCACCGCCGCCCACATGAGCCGCCAGCAGTAAAATGACTATTTTCAAAGAAAAGCTCGACGAGGAGTACCTCACCACCGCTGAGGCCAAGGCGATCCTCGGCGAGATCGAGGCCGATCGCGCCGCCGACGAGGACCGGGAGCTGCGGTACGAGCTCGCTCGCGCGATCGAGCACGCGAACCGGTTCGGCCACCTCGACGCCGAGGAGTCGCGCGAACTCGTCGACGAACTCGCCGCGCTCGACCCGATCGACGTTCCGACGGCGGTCAAGATCACCGACCTGCTGCCGGCGGACAGAACGGAGCTTCGGTCGGTGTTCGCCCAGGAGCGGTACTCGCTCGACGGCGACGAGCTCGACGCGGTGCTCGACATCGTCGCGAAGTACGAGTGACGGCTCGACCGGCGGCCACGGCTTTTTATTCTCGGCCGCGGTATCTGTTCGCATGACCGACCACCCGACGGACGCCCCCGACGGCGGGACCGCGCGGGCCGACGGCGGGACGGACGACGCGTCGACTGCCGACGGAGCGCCGTCCGACGACGAGGCGGGATCCGTCGTTCTCCTCGACGTGCTTCCGAACGGCCGGCCGGACGACGACCGCCCGGGTTACCAGAAGTCGCCGGTCGCGTACGGGCTCGGATCGGCGTCGTTCCGGCTGTACGAGCTCACCCTCGCCGACGACGCCGACGTCTCGGTCGGCGAGTGGCTCCGGCTGGACGGCGCCGCGGTCGCTCGGTACCGCGAGGTGTCGTTCGACGACCTCACCCGAAACGCGGCCGCAGAGGTGGAGTACGCCGTCGAGGCGATCGTCGACGCCGACGAGCGCCGGTTCGTCGACTTCTACAACGAGGCGGGCCCGATCACGCTCCGATTACACCAGCTCAACCTCCTGCCCGGGATCGGCAAGAAGCTCAGGAACAAGGTCCTCGACGAGCGAAAACGCGGCCCCTTCGAGAGCTTCGAGGAGGTCTCCGAGCGGGTCTCCGGGCTTCACAGCCCCCGCGAGGTGATCGTCGAGCGGATAAACGAGGAGATACGCGACGCCGACCTGAAGTATCGGACCTTCGTCGGGCGCGAGGAGTGACGCCCGGGCGACCGCCGAAACGAGGCTTTTACCTCCAGCCGTCGAGTATCGCTCGCATGACCGATCGATCGGCGGGAACGGCCGGCGCGTACGGGACCCGCGACCCGGACGCGCTCGCGCGCCGGGCCGGGTCCCGCGCGAATCCCGACCGCGATCAACACTTCCTCGTCGACGACCGGGTCCTCGACCGGCTGCCGACACACCTCCCCGACGGCGCCGACGAGAGCCACCTGCTCGAGGTCGGCGGCGGCGCGGGGGCGCTCACCGACCGCCTGCTCGCGGCGGTCGGAGCGGGCGAGCCGACCCCTCGAGGCCGGGTGACCGTCGTCGAGCGCGACCCGGCGTTCGCGGCGTTTCTCCGCGAGGAGTTCGCCGACGCGGTCGACGCCGGCGTGCTCGACGTGATCGAAGGGGACGCCCTCGCGGTCGACCTCCCGGTCTTTACCGCCGGTGTCGCGAACCTGCCGTACGGAATCTCCTCGGAGATCGCCTTTCGGCTGCTTCCGCAGGGGCGGCCGCTCGCGCTCACGTTTCAGGCCGAGTTCGCTGACCGGATGGTGGCGTCGGCCGGCGACCCGGAGTACGGCCGGCTCTCCGTCTCCGCACAACACTACGCCCGCGTCGAAATCGCAGAACGGATCCCGAAGGAGGCGTTCGATCCGCAGCCGGCCGTCGAGAGCGCGGTCGTCCGGTGTACGCCGCGGGAGCCGGAGTACGCCGTCGGCGACGAGGCGTTCTTCCTCCGGTTCGTGAAGGCGCTTTTCACCCAGCGGCGCAAAACCGTGCGGAACGCGATCCGCAACACCGCACACATCTCGGGGCTCGACGCGCCCGACGCGGTCGTCGACGCGGCCGACGAGGCGCTGCTCGGCAGACGCCCCGGCACGCTGGAGCCGTCGGCGTTCGCCGCGCTGGCCGAGCTCGCCCGAGAACGCGGCGCGCCCGCGGAGGAGTGAGATGGCCGGCTCCGGCGTCGCCGCCCTGTTGGCCGATCTCGGGCGGCTCGTGAGCGGAAACGCCCGACAGATCGCCGTCTCGGCGCTGATCGTCGGGGTGATGCTGGGCGCTCGCCTGCTCGTCGGTCGGGTGAAACGCCGCGACGGCGAGCTCTCCTCGAAACAACGGCTGCTGCTCTCGACGACCGTCGCCGGCGTGACCGCCGTGGGCGTGTTGTCGCTGATCGTCGTCTGGGAGCGCAGCGGCGCGCTCGTCGACGCCGTTCGGTCGGCCGCGATCGCCGACCAGCTGTCGAACATCGTGCTCGCGGTGGTGTTGTTGGCGAGCGCCTACGCGGTGACGGACTTCCTCGGCGGAGTCATTCGCGAGCTCTCCGCCGAGAGCACCGCGATCTCCGAACACCAGGAGGAAGTGTTGCGGCGGGTCGTCCAGCTGAGCGTGTATCTGGTCGTCGCGCTCGTGACGATCGGGTTGTTCACCGACAACGTCGGGGGGCTCCTCGTCGGGGCGGGGTTTCTCGGCATCGTGGTCGGGATGGCGGCCAGACAAACGCTCGGGGCCGTTCTCGCCGGGTTCGTGCTGATGTTCTCGCGGCCGTTCGAGGTGGGTGACTGGGTCTCGATCGGCGACCACGAGGGGACGGTGACGGAGATCTCGATCATCAACACGCGGCTCCGGTCGTTCGACGGCGAGGTCGTCACGCTCCCGAACGACGAGGTGCGCTCGGGGCCGGTGGTCGACCGCTCGCGCCGCAACCGCCTCCGGATCGAGATCGAGGTCGGCGTCGACTACGCGACCGACATCGACCGGGCGGCGGCGGTGGTCGAAGAGGCGGTGACGGGCATCGACGGGGTCGCACAGATGCCACAGCCCGACGTCGTGACGAAACGCTTCGCCGACTCCGCCGTCGTCTTCGGCGTCCGCTACTGGATCAGAAACCCGAGCATGCGCAAGCGCTGGCGGACACAGACCGCGGCGATGAGCGCGATCAAGGCCGACTTGGAGGCCGAGGGGATCACCATCCCGTTCCCACAGCAGACGCTGTCGAGCCGGAGGGACGGGGCCGACGCCGAGTTGAACGCGCGGATCGGCGGCGGCGTCGAGAACGACGGCCGCCGCTCGACGGAGACGGACGGCGGTGAGGGGTCGTGACCCGCCTCGACCGCGACCAGCCCGCGGTGTATCGCCCCGCCGAGGATTCCGGACTGTTGGCCGACGCGGCCGTCGACGCGGCCCGCGGTCGGGTGTTGGAGGTGGGTACCGGCTCCGGCTGGGTCGCCGAGCGCGTCGCCGCGGAACGCGGGCTCCGGGTCGTCGGGAGCGACCTGAACCCACACGCTGCGCGAGAAGCGGCCGGCCGCGGCGTGGAGGCGGTGGTCGCCGACCTGCTGGGTCCCTTCCGCGAGGACGCGTTCGACACGGTGTGTTTCAACCCGCCGTATCTCCCCACGAAGCCGGACAACGAGTGGGACGACTGGATGGAACACGCGCTCTCGGGCGGGGAGTCGGGCCGGGCGCTCATCGAGCCGTTTCTGGCCGACGTCGACCGCGTGCTCGCGCCCGGCGGTCGCGGACTCCTCTTGGTCTCCTCGCTGGCCGGCTACGACGAGGTGGTGGCGCTGATCGAGGACGCGGGATTCGTCCACGAGGCGGTCGTCGAGGAGTCGTTTCCGTTCGAGACGCTCACCGTGTTGCGGTTCGACCGGGCGTCTGCGTGATCGGTCGACGGCGACCCGGAGCCGTCGCGGTGCTGAGTCGCCTCTCAGATAACCATAGAACATAAAACAGGTTCGCAAATATTATACAACGGCATATCCAACGGCAGGTGATGAGTAAACGAGTCGCGGCTGCGCCGGGCGTCTACCCGCTCCCGGACTGGGCGAAAGAAACGCTCTCCGACCTGAAAGGCCACCAGAAGGGTGACCTGTTGAGCGGCGATGAAGAAGGCGAGATCGTCGAGACGTACGACGAGGTTCGCGCGGCGCTCGTCGACGACCAGCTCGACGCCGGGCTCGACCGCGTCGTCGAGGGACAGGCGCGCTGGGACGACCTGATCGCCCACCCGCTGACGGTGCACGACGCCGTCGAAACCGGCGGGATCGTGCGGTACTACGACAACAACAACTTCTATCGCGACCCGCGCGTGACCGGAGACCTGCGCTTCTCGGGCGACGTCGCGGGCGAGCTGGAGGCGGCCGCGGCGCTGCTCGACGAGGACGCCCCGCTCGCGGCGACGCTTCCCGGCCCGTACTCGCTGGCCGACCTCGCGACCGACGAACACTACGGCGACGAGGCCGCCTTCCAGGCCGCGGTCGCCGACTTTCTCGCGGGCGAGGTCGAGGCGTTTCCCGCACACGAGACGCTGGTGCTTCTGGAGCCGTCGCTGATCGAGAACCCGCCGGCGACCGGGACCGAAGAACGCGCGACCGACGCGATCCGGACGGTCGCGGACGCGACCGACGCCGACGTGATCGTACACACCTACTGGGGCGCGCTCGACGAGAAGCTGTACGCCCACCTCGTCGACGAGGCGGGCGCGGACGCGCTCGGGCTCGACATCGTCGCCGGCGACCGCGAGGACACGGTGTACAACGTTCAGGAGTACGGCGCGACCGACTCGGTCGCGCTCGGGCTCGTCGACGGACAGAACACGCTGGTCGAGGACGCCGAGACGGTCGCCGACCGCGTCGAGTGGTTCGAGTCGAAAGTCCCGGCACAGACGTTCGAGACCACCTACCTGTTGCCGAACACCGAGCTGTTCTACCTGCCGGAAAACAAGTATCGCGCGAAGCTGGCCGCGCTGGCCGCGGGAGCGGAGGTGCTCGCGTAATGGTTCGGAACCCCGAGGCCAACCGCGAGCAGTTTCGCCCGGCCGACCACCCCACCGACGCGTTTCTGTTGACCACGGTCGTCGGCTCGTATCCGAAACCCAAGTGGCTGAACCGCGCCGACGAGCTGGTCGACGACCCCGACGCGAAGTTCGACGAGGCGGACCTCGCCGAGGCGCACGACGACGCCTGCCGGCTGATCACGCGCGAACACGAGCGGGCCGGGCTCGACACCGTCGTCGACGGCGAGATGCGCCGCAACGAGATGGTGGAGTTCTTCGCCGACCGCATCGACGGCTACGAGTTCAACGGCCCGGTGAAGGTGTGGGGACACAACTACTTCGACAAGCCGTCGGTCGTCGAGGAGGTCGCGTACGACGAGCCGTGGCTCGTCGACGAGTTCGCGTTCACCACCGGCGTCGCCGAGCGGCCGGTCAAGGTGCCGATCACGGGGCCGTACACCCTCGGCTTCTGGGCGTTCAACGAGGCGTACCCGTCGACCGAAGAACTCGTCTACGACCTCGCAGACCTCGTGAACGAGGAGGTCGAACGGCTCGTCGAGGCGGGCGCACGCTACATCCAGATCGACGAGCCCGCGCTGGCGACGACGCCGGAAGACCACGCCATCGTCGGCGAGGCGCTCGACCGGATCGTGAGCGGGATCTCCGACGACGTTCGGATCGGCCTCCACGTGTGTTACGGCGACTACTCGCGGGTCTACCCCGAGATCAACGACTACCCGATCGACGAGTTCGACGTCGAACTGTGCAACGGCGAGTACGAGCAGATCCCGACGTTCGAGCAGCCCGAGTTCGAGCCGGACCTCGCGCTCGGCGTCGTCGACGCCCACTCCGCGGAGGTCGAGCCGGTCGAGGAGATCGAAGCCAACATTCGACAGGGGCTCCGGGTCGTCCCGCCGGAGAAGCTCACCGTCTCGCCGGACTGCGGGCTGAAGCTCTTGCCCCGTGGGGTCGCGTACGAAAAGACGGCGAACCTCGTGGAGGCGGCGCGTCGAGTCGAAGCCGCGATCGACGCCGGCGAGATCGACCTCGACGCGCCGCTCGCGGACGACTGAGCCCGCGACTCCGGCTCGCCACGCCGCGTCGGCCGGTCACTCGTCTGCGTACTCGATGTTCTCGATCACCCTCCGCGAATCGCCGTCGTACTTGTACAACGTGTCCGCCTCCTCGTCGGCGGTGTTGTTGTGAGACCCGTCGCAGTACGGCTTGTTGTCGGATAATCCGCACTGGCAGATGTACGCCGTCCCGCCCTGTGCCTCGAGGTCGTCTTCGCCCACCGGAACCGGACCGTTGGCTTCGTGGGTCACTTCGCGTGCCATAACGTGTCAATGGCGCGTGACTCACAAAACCTTGGTGGCGCCGGAGCGCGAGCGTGACGCCGTCGGGAGGCCAGCGTCCGCCCCTCGGCGCGCCGGCCGATCGGATCCGCGGGCGCCGAGCGCGTGCTC
>CAZKXC010000009.1:14554-42992 GCA_964556645.1 uncultured Halobellus sp. | reverse complement strand
CTACGACTGACCATGTGGGGTTCTTTCATGGAAGGGGCCGTGGTCAGTCGGCCCTAACGTCGGGGACTGACGACTCCAAAGCGAGACAGGAACCCCCTCTCTCGAATTGCGGACGAGTAACACCGACAATTAAATTGTCTCTGTGGGGTTGGTTCGACCGCACACAAGCCCACGACTTTAGTCGTGGGTAACTGACTCGGTCACGTCCGTCGTCGTCGAGTACGCGCTCCCGAACAGGTGGTGTTCGGTCGCCGCGACGCGCCGGAGTCGGCCGTCGACGGTCGCTTCGAGGCGGTAGCCGGCCGCGTCGATGTCGTCGGTACACTCGGCGCCGGCCCCCGGGTCGTCGGCGGCGACGACGAGCAGGTCCAGCCTGTCCTGTGAGCTCTCGTACCCGGCGTGTGCCAGTTCGACCGTCCCACACGTGCTCGACCCGTACTGGACCGTCCCGCGGGCGGTGACGGTGCTCCCGTCGACCTCGACCTCCGGCGCGGCCTCGGCGTCTATCTCCGGGTCGACCAGTTCGAACTCGACCGATTCGACCGACTCCGCCGACGTCGACCCCGACGTCGACGATGGCGATGTGTCGGGTTCCGGCGTCGCGTCGTCGTTCCCGACACAGCCGGCCGAACCCACTACTGCCCCCGCGGCGAGGCCGAGAAGCGAGCGTCGCTTCATGCGCGGTCGTTCCGCGTCGACGGATAAAAAATCCGTCAGATACGCGGTCTGGTCTCGTTCGGGCACCGGTTGTCCGCCGGCTCGGCATGGGCCGTTCTCATTCCGCCAACAACGGCCGCGAGGAGTTCGTCACGACGAGCAGGCTCGACAGCCCCATCGCGACCGCGGCGAAAAGCGGGTTCAACAGGCCGGTCACCGCCAGCGGGATCGCGATCGCGTTGTAACAGAGCGCCCAGCCGATGTTGCCCTTGACGCGCCGCCCCGCGGCCCGCGAGAGGTCGAACACGGTCTCGATCGACGCGAGGTCGTCGTCGATGACGGCGACGTCGGCCGCGTCGGCCGCCATGGCGGTGCCGCCGCCGAGCGCGATCCCGAGGTCGGCGGCCGCGAGCGCCGGCGCGTCGTTGGTGCCGTCGCCGACCATCACCGTCTGCCCCCGGCGCTTCAACCGCTCGACCGTCTCGGCTTTCCCTTCGGGGGGAACCCCGGCGAACACCTCCGTGACCGCGTCGTGGTCGCGGAAGACGGTCGCCGCGCGCGCGTCGTCGCCCGTCAGCACGACCACCTCGACGCCGGCGTCGGCGAGCGACGAGAGGGTGTCGGCCCACCCGTCGCGGAGCCGGTCGCCGACCACGACGACGCCCGTCGCCGCGCCGTCGCGGCCGACCGCGACCGGCACGCGACCCACGTCGCGGGCGGCGGCGACCGTCTCGCGGATCGCGTCCGGAACCCGCCATCCCCGGTCGTCGAAGCAGTCCGGATGGCCGACGACGACCGGAACGCCGTCGACGACGCCGGAGACGCCCCGCGGATGCGTCTCGAACGATTCGACGGTCGGCTCCGACCGCGCGGCGTCGTCGACGTCTCCGGTCACGGCGCCGCCGTCCGTCGACGGGCGAGGCTCGTCGCTCTCTCGGGCCGCGGCGATCGCCTGTCCGACGGGGTGCGCGGAGCGGGCCTCGAGCGCCGACGCCAGCGCGAGCAGGTCGTCGTCGACGTCGCGGTCGACGAGCCGCATCTCGCCGGTGGTGAGCGTGCCGGTCTTGTCGAAGACGACGGTGTCGGCGCCGCGGATCCGCTCGAAGACGGTGTCGTCGAACACCACGATCGAGCGTTCGAGCGCGTCGCGAACGCCCGCGGCGACCGCAAGCGGCGTCGCCAGCCCCAGCGCGCACGGACACGAGACGATGAGCACGGTGAGCGCGACCAGCATCGCGGTCGCGATCCCGTTGCCGAGCGCGAGGTTGACGGCGGCGACGACGACGGCGACGCCGAGCACCACCGGCACGAAGACGGTCGCGAGCCGGTCGGCGAGCTTCTGGACGCCGTGGGTCCCGCTCTGGAGGTCCCACACGAGCTCGGCGACCCGGTCGAGACTGGAGCTCGCGTCCGCTCCGACGGTGACCGTGAGCGAGCCGTCGGCGACGACGGAGCCGCCGACGACGGCGTCGCCCGGCTCCTTCCGGACCGCCATTGACTCGCCGGTGACGACGGACTCGTCGACCGCGGCGTCGCCGTCGGCCACCGTCCCGTCGACGGGAACCCGCTCGCCGGCCCGGACGAGCACGCGGTCGCCCGGCGACAACGCCTCGATCGCGACCTCGGTCGGGTCGCCAGCGCTGTCGGCGTCCTCGCTCGACGCGGGGTCGGCGTCACCCTCGCCGACGCGTCTGGCCGTGTCCACCTGGACCGCGGTGAGATCCGAGAGCAGCTCCGTCGCCCGCCGCTTGACCGACGACTCGTAGTGGTTGCCGACGGTGACGATCACCACGATGGCGACCGTCACGTCGTAGTAGATCGAGGGGTCGGGCAGCAACGCGACCGCCAGGGTGCTGTACAGGTACGCGCTGCCGGCGGCGATCGCGACGAGGAGGTCCATGTTCGGCGACCGGGTTCGCGCGCTCACGTACGCGCCGCGCAGGATCGGCTTGCCGGTGACGAAGAAAACGATCGTGGTCAACACGCCGAGCACGATGAAAAAGTACGTGCCAGACGCCGACGCCATCGCCTCGTTGAGATACGAGAGCGTCCGCTCGTCGTAGAACGGGAACGCGAAGTACGTCGGGTAGATCAACACGATGTACTGGAGCATCACCGCCATTCCGACGAGCACGCCGACCGCGAGCCGAGCGGTCTCCATGTTGTTCGCCTGCCGCCGGGAGAAGGCGTCGTCGCGGGAGTACGCGCTGTACCCCAGCCCGCTCACGGCGTCCGCGAGGTCGTCCGTGGTGACGTCGGCGGGGTCGTGGTCGATCCGCACGGTGTCGGTGACGTAACTGGCGCTCGCGGCGCTGACCCCCTCGGTCCGGGTCGCGACCGTCTCGATGAACGCCTCACACGTCGCACAGTGCATGCCGTCGACCTCGAGAAACGTCGCCTCGTGGTCGGCCGGGACGGTCGGCTCTGCGTCGGCCGCCTCGTTCTGCTCGCGGCGTGACGCGACCGTCTCGGCGTCGACGTCGACGTCGCCGAGCGCGTCGTACACCCCTCGACAGCCGGCACAACAGAACCGGTTTCCGTCGTCGTCGACGACGTCGACGCCCTCGGTCGGGAGGTCACAGAGCGTGCAATCGGGGAACGGGCGGGCGGCCGGCCCGGCCGCCGCGTCGGTCGGGCCGTCTCCGGTCGCGTCGTCAGCGGCCATGCGTCAGCCGCCTCCGTGTCCGGCCATGGCCGCGCCGCCGGCGTCGAGCGGGTTCCAGAACGGGAGCCGCGGGTGCGGAACGTGGACGCCGACGGCCATCAGCCCGTGTGCGAAGAGGACGTAGCCGAGGACGAGAAACGCGACGCCCAGGAGACGGTGGACCCGCCGCCGGTGGACGGCGTCGACGCTCCCGATCAGCGTGCCGTAGAGAAACACCGCGGGCATCGTTCCGACGCCGAGCGCGGCCAGCGCGATCCCGCCGTTCAGCGCCGATCCCCCGGCGAACGCGTACAGGTACGCCGGGTAGAGAATCGGGCAGGGGAGCAGTCCGTGGACCGCCCCGAGCGCGACGATCCCCGGTCCGTTCGCGAGCCGGTCGACGTGACCGGTCAGCCACCCCGTGACCCGCTGGAGTCCGGGGAGGTGAACGCCGCCCGTCGCGCCGCCGAGGACGTACCGAATCCCGACCGCTATCACCGCTGCGCCGACGCCGAGGCCGACGACGCCCCGGATCGTCCCGGCCGCCCCCGTGACCGCCGCGGTCGTCACCAACACCGCGCCGCCGACCGCGCCGAGCGCCGCGCCGATCAGCGCGTAACTCGCCGTTCGCCCGAGGTTGAACAACGCGTGCTGGCGCACCTCGTAGGTGGTGAGATGGCCGCCCCGGCCGGACCGCGCCGCGGCTCCGTGTGTTCCGCCGTCGGTCCGTCCCCCGTCGGGGCTCATGCGGGCCGAGTACGTCGTGACGAGCGGCCCGCACATCCCGATGCAGTGGGCCCCGCCGAGCAGGCCGATGGCGAGGAACAACAGGACGTCGACGCCGAACAGGCTGGAGGGATCCATTGGTTGATTCGGCTGATGTTGAGCGCGCGCGCGCTAATGCGTTTCGTCGGCTCCGCCGGGGTGTTCCGGGCGGGTCCGTCGGCCGAGACGACCGCCTCCGGCGGCGATCCGGCGGGCTCACGCTTCGACGACCACCGTAGCGTACATCCCGCCCGTCTCGTGTGGGATACAGACGTACTCGTACCGGCCGGCGACCTCGAAGGTGGTCGAGAACCGGTCGCCGGTCTCGAGGCGGCCGCCGAACTCGTCGTGCCACGCCTCGCGGGCGGCGGACTCGGTATCGAACCCGCCCGAGGCGAAGTACTCGGCGTCGTCGGGGATCGCGCCCTCGTAGGCGGTCACGGTGTGGCCTCGGCTGCTCGTGTTCTCCCAGACGACCGTGTCGCCGACCTCGACGGTCACCTCCTCGGGGGCGTAGGCGGACGCCGTCATCCCGACGTCGTACTCGTCGCCGAGACAGCCGGTGAGCGCGAGTGACGCCCCGACCGCGACGCCGGCGCGCTCGAGAACCCGTCTCCGGTGCATACCACCACTCCGGGTCTCGGTCGTTTCAATATCGCGGTTGCTCCCGCCCGGCGGGACTCGCGGCACCGACCGCGACACCCCCGTCGCGTCCGTCGGTCTCGTCCCGCGTCTGCTCCCGTTTGTATATAAAAGCCACACTTGTTGGGTATGAGGTTTATATGCGACTTCCCCAAATGGGTAACGCTGTATGATAGAAACAGCCGCAGCCGAGTTGGCGGTCGCATCACAGGGGGTCGTTCCGCTCGAAATGACCCAAACCGAGGTGTACCAGGCAGTTCAAGCAGATCAGCTTCTGAACCTCTCGTTCTGGGTGAACATCGCCCTCGCGGGCCTGTCGATCCTGTTGTTCGTCTTTCTCGGCAGGAACGTCGACGACCCGCGTTCACAGCTGATCTTCGTCGCGACGCTGATGGTCCCGCTCGTGTCGATCTCCAGTTATACTGGGCTCGCGACGGGACTCACGATAAGCTTCCTCGAAATGCCGCCGGGCCACGCGCTGGCCGGCGAGGAGGTCCTCACGATGTGGGGTCGGTATCTCACGTGGGGGCTGTCGACGCCGATGATCCTGCTCGCGCTCGGCCTGCTGGCCGGGTCGAACATGACGAAGATCTTCACCGCGATCGTGACCGACATCGGGATGTGTGTCACCGGCCTCGCGGCCGCGCTGACCACGTCCTCTCACGCGCTCCGCTGGTTCTGGTACTTCATCAGCTGCGCGTTCTTCGCCGTGGTGGTGTACATCCTGCTCGTTGAGTGGTCCGCCGACGCCGAGGCGGCGGGCACCGCGGAGATCTTCAACACGCTGAAAGTGCTGACGGTCGTTCTGTGGCTCGCGTACCCGATCGTCTGGGGACTCGGCGCCGAGGGAATCGCCGTGTTGAGCCCCGCGATCACCTCGTGGGCCTACAGCGGCCTCGACATCGTCGCGAAGTACATCTTCGCGTTCCTGCTGCTCCGTTGGGTCGCCGACAACGAGAGCACCGTCGCAGGCATGGCGTCCGGGCTCGGCTCCGCGAGCGGCAGCGGAGTCGCGCCGGCCGACGACTGAGGCCCGGTCCGGCCGATGCGGTTTGCGGTTCACGCGGCTCGCGGTCCGAGCGGTTTGCGGTCCGGCGGCCCACGGATGTGACCCGACGTTTCGTGGCCATCCACCGGTGCGGTCTCTTTTCGATCGATTGTGATCGACGGCCGGTAGTCTGGGCGTTCCGGTCGGCCGAAGCGCCGCGTTTGACGCACAGTATCGTCCGGCGACACACGGTCGTTTCTGTGAGTCCGCCCGACACGACACCGACTTCGACCGGGGGAGTCGAACCCGCCTGACCTGTGGTCAGTCTCCATCGCTGCTGTCCAGGTAGCCGTTGACCGCCTGTGGTATCACGACGCCGACGAGAATCACCACGCCGATCAGGACGGTATCGCTCGGGCTCGTCACGACGCGTCCGCCGTAGGCCAACACCAGCGCCGTCGTCGCACACAGAACCACAACGGCGTTCTCGCGGGAGATCATACTCGTATTACGCTCACTTCCCCCAGAACGGGTCCCGCTTGCGCCGCGTGTCGAGATAACCGGACAACGCCTCGCGCTCGTCGGCGGTGATTTCCTCTTTGAGCTCCTGTTCGAGTATCTTGGCGTGTTTTTCGGGCAGCTCCGTCCAGAGCGTGTCGCCCTCCTCGATGTCGCGGCCGACGGTGGGTCCGTCGATCGCGATGCTCACCCGCTCGCCGGCGCGGGCCTCGCTGACGTCGTCGCCCTGTTTTTGAATCCCCGAGAGGCTCCCGACGCGCTCGAACTCGTTGCCCTCGAAGCAGCCGACGTTGCGGTTGTTCTGGAGGGTGCCGGCGATCACTTCGACGCCGACGACCGCGGGGTCGTTCTGGCGGAACGTGTGGTCCGGTAAGAGGCGGAACCGCGCGGGCCGAACCACCTTGTCGAGCACCGTCTCCTGTTGGGCGCGCTGGCGTTCCTCGACGTACGTCTCGTAGTCTTCGATCAGCTGGTAGATCACGTCGTTGGTGAACAGCTTGACGTCGGCGCTTTCGAGCTCGCCCTCGGCGTTGGTGAGCACGTCGACGTTGAAGCCGAGAAGCGCCTTGTGTTCGTCCTGGTTCGCCGTCTCCGCGATAGCGATGTCGCGGGGGGCGATGTCACCCACCTCCGCGCGCATGATCGGCACCTCGGCCTCTCGGAGCGCGTTCGCCATCGCCTCGAGCGAGCCGAGGGTGTCGGCTTTGACCACGACGCCGTCCTCTGCGGTGTCGACCTCGATCTCCGCGAGCTCGGCTTTCACGTCCGCGATCACGTCGTCGACGGGGCGGTCTCGAACGACGCGAACGGGAGCGCCGGCCATCGCGTCGTCGAGGTCGGGTGCGGCGATCTTCACCCCGGCGGCCGCGCCGACCTCCGCGACCTTCTCGAACTGTTTTTCGGTGCGTATCTCCTCGAGCGGACGCGGCTGTAACAACGCGCGCACCTCGGTGACGATCGGGTCGTTCTGTCCCCCGACGACGACCGTGTCGCCGTTGTGTATCACCCCGTCGTACACCACGGTGTCTATCGTGGCGCCGAAGCCCCGCTCGTCTTTCACCTCCAGGACGGTCCCCTCGCCGGGACCGAACACGTCGATCGCCATCTCCTCTTTCATGAACCGCTGGGAGAGCCCCATGAGAACCGCGAGCAGGTCCGGAATTCCCTCGGCCGTGAGCGCGGAGACGGGGACGACGCCGATGTTCTTCTGGAAGTCCTGGACGCGCCAGTAGAGGTCGGCGGAGAAGCCGGCGTCGGAGAGCTGGCCGATGATCTCGTAGAGCTTCTCGTTGAGCATCGTCTCCGCCCGCTCGGACTGTGCCGCGAGACTCGCCTGTATCGGTTCGCCGTCCTGTGGGTTCCACCCCGGCGTCGTGTCGACCTTGTTCGCGGCGACGACGAACGGCGTTCCCGTCCGTCGGAGAATGTCGATCGCCTCCTCGGTCTGCGGCTGAAACCCGTCGTTGACGTCGACGACGAGCACCGCGATGTCGGCGAGCGCGCCGCCGCGGGCCCGCAGCGTCGAAAAGGAGTGGTGACCCGGCGTGTCGATGAACAACAGCCCGGGGAGGTCGAAGTCGTCCGGATTCACGAGCTCGCCCGCCATGGTGGAGATCGTGGACAACGGGATGTCCGTCGCCCCGATGTGTTGGGTGATCGCGCCGGCCTCCCCCTCGCTGACCGCGGAGCCGCGGATCTCGTCGAGGAGACTCGTCTTCCCGTGGTCGACGTGGCCGAGCACGGCGACGATCGGCGTCCGAAGGGTGTCCGTGTGTGTGTCGTCAGTCATGAGAATCGCCCCGAGAAGGTGGTTGTCCTTCGTTCCGCCCGGCCGTCAGTTAAGCCTTTCAGGACGCGGCCGCCCGAACCGGGCGGTCGAGCCCCGCTCGCGGAGGGCCTTCGTCCGTCAGCCGTCCGACGCCCCGTGGCGTTTAATACCGTCGCCCGGGTGTGTTCGGACATGGCAGACATCCTGGCTGAAAACCTCTCCGGCAAGGCCGTGATGGGAGCGGACGGGACCGAACTCGGCGACCTGTACAACATCACGATGGATCTCAAATCCGGACAGCTGAACCACCTGCTCGTCAGCCCGCACGAACAGCTCAACTCCGAACGGATCGGCTTCGACTCCGACGAGACGGGCCGTCTCCAGGTGCCGGTCGCGAACGTCCAGGCAGTGAGAGATTACATCGTCGTCGCCCGCTGATGAGAGTTCTCGACGCGTCCGCGTTCATCCACGAGTACACCACCGACGACGCGGTGGTTTCGGTGCCGGAGGTCCACGACGAACTCGAGGGCGAGACCGCCCTCCGGTTCGACGCGATGGAGGGGTCGGGAATGACGATCCACGTCCCCGCTCCCGAGGCCGTGACGAACGTCGAGCGGGCGGCCCGCGGCTCTGGCGACGCCGAGGAGCTCTCCGACACGGACGTCCGGCTGATCGCGACCGCGCTCGAGCTCGACGCCACGCTCGTCACCGACGATTACGCGATGCAGAACGTCGCCGAGCGGCTCGACCTCGACGTGGAAGCCATCGCCCGCGACGGGATCACAGAGGAACGCGAGTGGCGGTTCCAGTGTGTGGGGTGTAGCCGGACCTTCGAACAGAACCGCGAACGGTGTCCGATCTGTGGAAGCGACCTGACGCGAAAGAATCCGGCCTGATTCCGTCGCCGCCGCGGCTCGCTGTTCGTCGCCACCGGTCACCGGACGCGATCAGTCCGCCGACTCCGACTCCACGTCCGTTCCCGCCGGAACCGTTTCGCTTCCCGGCGTCGATCCGGTCACGAAACGGCCGTCTCCGGCGGTGCCCCGTTGTTTCTCGGGCAGCTCCGCGGCGAGCGTCTCGGTATCGACGCGCGGAAGCCGTTCTCGGAGCCGCCCGGCGACCCGGCGCGCCTCCGCCAGTTCGACCTCGGCGACGGCTCGAACCAACGCCGCGGCGCGTTCGGTCCGCGCCCGCTGCCAGGACGCCTCCCGCGACCCGTAGGTCCGGATGGCGCGCATGAAATCCACCTCCGAGAACTCCGGCCAGTACGGCGTACAGAAGTAGACGGCCGCCTCGTTGCCGTTCGCGTGCCACGGCAGGAAGTTCGAGGTGCGCTCGTCGCCGCCGGTCCGAACGATGAGGTCGACGTCTCGAACCGGCCGGTCGTAGAGCCGGCGTTCGACGGTCTCGACGTCGACCGCCGCGGGGTCGAGGTCGCCGGCTGCGACCTCGCGGGCGACGCCGCGGGCCGCGTCGAGCAGCTCCGTCCGGCCGCCGTACGCGAGCGCGACGTTGAGCGTGAATCGGTCGTTGCCGGCGGTGCGCCGCTCGGCGTACTCGACCGCCTCGCGCACCCGCGGCGGGAGCCGCGGCACGTCCCCGATGGCGCGGACCTGGACGCCCTGGTCGTGGACCCGGTCGGCGTCGGCGAACTCGCGCAGCTTGGTCTCGAGAAGATCGAAGAGGGGCTCGAGCTCCTCGTCGGGCCGGTCGAAGTTCTCCGTCGAGAACGCGTACAACGTCAGCTCCGAGACGCCGAGGTCCGCACACCAGTCGAGGACGCGCTCGGTCGTGGCCGCGCCCGCGCGGTGTCCCTCCGGCGCGTCGTCGCCGTGTTCGCGGGCGTACCGGCGGTTGCCGTCCTGGATGACGGCGACGTGTGTCGGCACCGCGTCGATCCGCCGGCGGAGGTGTCGCAGGTAGGCGCGTTCTGCCGCCGAGCGAAGCCGGCGAAGCATATCAGCCCGCACGACGTGTGACGGTATGTACTTTTTCGTTCGCGTTCGCTCACGCCGGCGGCCTCCCGCGACGAGCGGCTTCTACCCCGGCCGGTCGACGCCGGCGAGGCCCGCGCTGCGCGGCGCAGCCTCTTTTCGCGCGACCGGCGGACGCGAGCCGGCTCCACAACGCACTTACCGGTGACGCGCCGACCGTCTATCGATGGTCCTCGCCGAGTACGACTTCCACCTGTTCGACCTCGACGGGACGCTCGTCGACGCCGAGTGGGCGTACACCCGCGAGGTGTTCGACCGCGTCGGCGACCGCCTCGGCCGCCGGTTCTCCGACCGCGAGGCGCGCGTTCTCTGGCACGGCCTGGGCGGCTCCCGCGGCGAGACGCTGCGCGAGTTCGGCGTCGACCCCGACCGCTTCTGGCCGGCGTTTCACGACGTGGAGGACCCGGGTGCCCGCGCGGAGGCGACGTTCCTCCACGACGACGCCGCCCGCCTGCTCGCCCGGCTCGACGCCGCGGGCCGGCCGACGGGGCTCGTCACCCACTGTCAGGCGTTTCTCGCCCAGCCCGTGCTCGACCGGCTCGACCTCGACGGCCGGTTCGACGCCGTGATCTGTTGCACCGACGAGACCGGCTGGAAACCCGATCCGAGCCCGCTCGAAGCCGCGATGGACGCGATGGGCGTCGACCCCGGCGGCCGCGGCTACTACGCCGGCGACGGCGAGAACGACGTCGCCGCGGCGTGGAACGCCGGGCTCGACGCGGTTCACGTCGAACGGATCGGCCACGCCGACCGGGGCCGGTGTGTCCTCGGCGACCGGCGCGTCGAGCGGATCGACGAGCTGATCGGCGGTTCCGAGGCGACGCAAACGGACACCCCCAGCGCGCCCCAGTAGCGATCCACGCGACCGGACGTGGTCGATGTCCGACGGAGTCAGCGTTTAGCCGGTCGAGCGACGATCCACGCACATGCGCTGGCACCGACGCCGCGACCTCGAGGGCGGCAAGGAGCTGGGCGTCTGGCTGCTCCTCGACGACGGAACTGTCGAGGAAGAACTGTACGTCGAATCACACGAATACCGGGGCGGCGATTTCGACGTGTACACCGCGTCTCCCGACGGCGAGTGGGATCACAAAGGGACGTTCGACGAGGTGGGCGACGCGTTCGACGCGGCGCTCGAATACGTCGACGAGAGCCGGTTCCCGCTCGAATCCGGGTGAACACCCTCTTCTCCTCTTTTCGCGTCCGTCCGCCTCGTGCCCCGCCGACACCGCAGCGAGCACGCACCTGGCCGGGGCCGGACGGGTTGACGGCCGCGGGCCGGTCGCCGGACCCACCGCTCCGGTCAGAACACCACCAGCGCCGCGGCGAGAAAGACGACGCCGATCGCGGCGAACACGCCGCCGGCCGCGACGAGGGCGAGGTTTCTGAGCGTGTTCGTCTCCCGCGTGAGAAACCCTTCTCCGGGCTCGTCGGGGTCGACGTAGGCTGTCACGGCGTCGCCCTCCGCGTACTCGTCGAGGTGGTCGCGGGCGCGGGATTCGCTGCCGTACCGCGGAACCGTCTCGACTCCCCCCGAGGGTGGCTTCAGATTGTCGGCGGTGTACGATTCTCCTCGGAACGTGTAATCGAACGCGATCTGTGGCACGTATCTCGTCCGCGTGGTCGTGCCTCCGTCCTCGATGTCGACCCGTTCTTCGGTCTCTGAGGCTCCGACGTCGGTGATCTCCGCGCGAACCTCGACCGCGTCGCCGACCCGCGTCTGTTCGTCGGTGTACGACGTCCACCCGTTCCACGCGACGACGCCTCCGAAGCCGGACCAGACCAGTGCCCCGATAACCCCTCCAACTGACACCATGTGGCACGCGTACGGCTACATCAAAAATACGCTTACGCCGAACCCGGGCGCTCACGGCCCAGCGAAGCCGATACTCGCGGCTCGACGGCTTCCGGGACGCCCCCGTCGCGAGACCGAAACGGTCCTGAGGTTGCGGCCGAAACGGGACGCATGACGAGGTGGTTCCACAGCGGGCGGCGGCGGGACTGCTGTGTGGTGTTGTACGACGCCGGCGAGTTGCGCGCCCAGCCGCTCAAGAGCCGGCTCGAGACCCACTACGACGAACGGATCGACCCGCAGAGCTTCTACGCCACCCTCTCGGCGATGGTCGACGACGGCTTTCTCTCCCGGCGACCCGAGGGGCTCGCGGACGTGTACGCGCTCACTCCCGCCGGCGAGGCCGCGCTGCTCGAGCACTACGAGTGGCTCTCCGCGCGCGTCGACGGCACTCCGAGCGAGTGACGCCGCGGGCGCGACGACACGACACCGAGGCGAGCGGGTGTGTTCGTCGGCTCCGGGGGACGACGGCCGCGGCGCCGTCGCTCACAGCTGTGAGGCCGAAACGCTCGCGATCGCCGCCGAGAAGTCGTCCTCGGTGATCGTGACCTCGTCCGCGTGGTCGTTCGCCGACTCGCCGTGTTCGTCGGCGACCCGCTCGATCGCGGTCATCGCGGCCTCTCGACAGACGGCGGCGACCTCCGCGCCGGAGTAGCCGTCGGTCTTGTCGGCGAGCCGCCCGAGGTCGACCCCGTCCGCGACCGGCTTGTCGCGGGTGTGGACCGCGAACACCTTGCGTCTGGCGTCGCGGTCGGGTTCCGGCACCTCGACGTGAGTTTCTAACCGCCCGGGGCGCAACAACGCTGGGTCGAGCGCCGACCGGCGGTTCGTCGCCGCCACCACCACCAGGTTCGGGTTGTCGCTGGCGCGGTCCAACTCGGTGAGAAGCTGTGAGACCACCCGCTCGCCGACGCCCGAGTCGCCCCCGCCGGCGGCGTCGCGGTCGGTCGCGATCGCGTCGATCTCGTCGAAGAAGACGATCACCGGCGCCGCCTGTCGGGCCCGGTCGAAGAGGTCACGCACCGCCTTCTCCGACTCGCCGACGTACCGGTCGAGCAGCTCCGGGCCGGCGACCTCGATGAAGTTGACGCCGCTCTCGCCGGCGATCGCCCGCGCGAGCAGCGTCTTGCCGGTGCCCGGCGGACCGTGTAACAGGACGCCCGTCGGCGGGTCCGCGTTCGCCGCGTCGAACAACGGACCGTACGACAGCGGCCAGCTCACCGCACGCTCCAGCTTCTGTTTCGCCTCCGGCAGCCCGCCGACGTCGCCGAAGTCGGTGGTAGGCTGTTCGGCGACGTACTCGCGCATCGCGCTCGGCTCGACCGCGGCGTGAGCCGCCTCGAAGTCGGCTTTCCGGACGGTCACGCCCGTGAGCGCCCGCGAGTCGTCCGTGCGGGCGCGCCGCAGCGCGGTCATCGCCGCCTCCTGCACCAGCCCCTCGATGTCGGCGCCGACGAAGCCGTGCGTCCGGCTCGCGATCCGGTCGAGGTCGACGTCGTCGGCGAGCGGCACCCGCCGCGTGTGGACGTCGAGGATCTGTCGCCGCCCCGTCTCGCCGGGGACCCCGATCTCGATCTCGCGGTCGAACCGTCCGCCTCGGCGGAGCGCCGGGTCGAGGCTGTCGACGCGGTTCGTCGCCCCGATGACGATCACGTCGCCGCGGGCGTCGAGTCCGTCCATCAGCGACAACAGCTGGCCGACGACCCGGTTCTCCACGTCGCCGCCGTCGTCGCGCTTGCCCGCGATCGAGTCGATCTCGTCGAAGAAGACGATCGCCGGCGCGTCCTCGGCAGCCCGCTCGAACACCTCGCGAAGCCGCTCCTCGCTCTCGCCTTTGTACTTCGACATGATCTCCGGCCCGTCGATGGTTATGAACGTCGCGTCCACCTCGTTGGCGACGGCGCGTGCGATCAGCGTCTTCCCCGTGCCCGGCGGGCCGTACAACAACACGCCCTTCGGCGGGTCGATCCCGAGACGGGTGAACACCTCGGGCTCCGACAACGGGAGTTCGATGGTCTCACGCACCAGCTCCAACTCCTCGTCGAGCCCGCCGATGTCCTCGTATGTCGCCCCGGCGGTGTGGTCGTCCGGCGGCGCCGCCCCGTCGCCGGATGAACGCGCGTCGGTGCCGGGAACGCCGGTCGACGCCGAGTCGCCGGCGTCCGGGGCGTCGGCACGGTCGGCACGGCCGTCGCCGGCGTCTTCGTCGGCCGTCGCGTCCTCGTAGGCGACCGTCACGTCGGTGTCGCTCGCGACCCGCACGGTGCCGGTCGGCCGTGTCTCGCGGACGACGAACCGGAGCCCGCCGAGCCGCTCGACGTGAACGGCCTCGCCGCGGGTGACGGGACGGTCTCGGAGGTCGCGGGCGAGCGCGCGCTCGACCACCTCGCGGCTCACGTCGACCGACGCCAGCCGGGCGGGGGCGCCGAAGACGACGCGGTCGGCGTCGGCGACGTCGACCGGACTGACGGTGACGACGTCGCCGACCTTCACGCCGGCGTTCGCGCGGGTGTCGGCGTCGATGAGGACGGAGCCGTCCTGGGCGTTCGGACCGCCCGGCCACACCTTCGCGACGGCCGAGCGTTCGCCGTTGATCCGGACCGTGTCGCCGCTGAGGAGGCCGAGTCGCTTGCGTGCGGGTTCGGGGAGCCTGGCGATGCCACGGCCGGCGTCGCGCTTCTCGGCGGCGCGTACCGTGAGCCTGACGCCAGCGGTCTGGTTCATGTCTTTTCTTCCGCCCGCTGACCCTTTACCCTTGCCCGGACGGCCCGATGGCTCTCCGCCCGACCGCAACCGCCTTACCCCGTCCGGCCGGGAGTGGGCCCATGCACCCGATAGGCGACCTCCGCGGCGACGCCGTCCACGTCGGCGGCGACGCGCGACAACGGTTCTACGACTCCCGCGGCTACGGTCGCCCGCTCGGCGGCGACGCGATCGAGCTCTCCCGTGTCGAAGCCGCCCACCTGTTGTTCCGCGGCGACCTCGCCGGAGTGACCCTCGGCGACGACGCGGGCGACGACCCCGCCGGGTTCGAGCGCTTCTTCGTCGACAGCGCCGCCGCGGCCGACCGGTTCGCGGTGCGATATCTCGTCTACGCCGACCTCCGCGACCGCGGCTTCTACCTCTCGCCCGCCCGCGAGCCGTGGCCGGGCGGACGGGCAGACGTCGCCGACGCGGTCGACATCGTCGCCTACGAGCGGGGGTCGACGCCGTCGACCGGCGCCGTCAGCCACCCCGTTCGGGTGGTGGGCGAGCGGGCGTCCGTCCCCGCCGCCGACGTGGCCGGCCAGACCCTCGCCGTCGTCGACGAGGAGAGCGACATCACCTACTTCGGAACCGGCCGCGCGGACCTGACGGGCGCCACCGACTACGAGCCGCCCGCCGACCTGACGGGCGTCCTGCTCGACGACCGCGTCGTCGTCTGGGACGCGCCGTCGGCCCTCTACGAGCGCGGGTTCTACGGCCAGCCGCTGACCGGTCGCGCCGCCGCCGTCGAGGGGATTCTCCAGCTCTCGCTGGTCGAGGCCGCGTCGTTGTCGGCCGACGGCTCGCTCCGGCTCTCTGCGGTCGTGGACGACGACCCGCCGCCGGATGGCGACCCGAACCCGAGCGGCGCTCTCGACGATGACCCGGCGAGCGCCGCGGCCGCGGTCATCGCCCGTGGCCGGGCCGTCGAGGGCGACCGGTTCGATCGCCGGCTCGCGGCCTACCGCGACCTCCGCGAGCGCCGGACCGTCCCCAAGACGGGGTTCAAGTTCGGCGCGGACTTCCGAACGTACCTGGACGTCGACACCGTCGAGGAGTTATCACACTCCGAACACCTCGTGCGGGTGGTGGAGCCGACGCACGCCTTCGCGCCGCGAGAGCTCTCGCTCGACGTTCGGCTCGCGGGCGGCGTCCGCAAGGAGCTGGTGTTCGCGCTGGTCGACGAGCGCACGGCGTCCGGGGGGAGCCGGATCGAGTGGCTCTCCGTCGAACGGGTGACGCCGTGAGACGACCGACCGACCGACGGCGCGTCCGATGACGCTCGCCGTCTCGTTTTGGGCGCTCGTCGTCTTCGCGACCGGCTCGTGTCTCTTCATGGCGTGGTCGCTCGGAGCCAACAGCAACTCGCCGCCGTTCGCGCCGGCGATCGGCGCCAACGCGGTGTCGACGATGCGCGCGGCGTTTCTGATCGGCATTCTCGCTGCCGCGGGGGCGTTGACACAGGGCGGCGCGATCTCGGAGACGATCGGCGCGGACCTCATAGACGGCGTCGCGATCACGCCGCTCGGCGCGACGACCGGCCTGCTCGTCGCCGCGTCGTTCATGTCGTTCGGCGTCTACAGCGGGTATCCGGTGCCGGCGGCGTTCGCGACGACGGGCGCGATGGTCGGCGTCGGGCTCTCGCTGGGCGGCGATCCGGCGTTCGACACGTACCGCCGGATCGGGACGTTCTGGCTGCTCGTCCCGCCCGTCTCCGGCGGGCTCGCGTACGTCACGGCGACGGTGCTCCGGCGCGACGAGGTGCCCGACACGGTCGGCGTCCCGGTGTTGGCGGGGATCGTCGCCGGCATTCTCGCGAACGTCCGTCTCGGCGTGATCCCGCATCCGACCCGCGCGCAGGGATCGGTCGCGGAGGCGGTCGCGCGGGGCGTCGGCGGCGTCGTCGACGTGCCGACCGCGCTCGGCGTCGACCCCGTCGTCGGTCTCGTCACCCTCGCGTTCGCGCTCGTCGGCTTTCGGTTCATCCGCCGCCGGACTAAAGCCTCCGTCGAGCAGGGGATACGCACGTTTCTGCTCCTGCTGGGAAGTGTCGTCGCCTTCTCGAGCGGCGGCAGTCAGGTCGGGCTCGCCACCGGCCCTTTGGAGACCCTCTACGGCACCGAACTGGGGCTTCCCGCCGTCGCGCTTCTGGGCGTGGGCGCGACCGGGATCCTCGCCGGCGCGTGGATGGGCGCGCCGCGGCTCCTGCAGGCGACCTCTCGGGAGTACGCACAGCTCGGTCTTCGGCGGTCGATCGCCGCGCTCGTGCCGGGGTTCGTCATCGCGCAGGCGGCGATCACGCTCGGGATCCCCATCTCGTTCAACAACATCATCATCTCGGGCGTCATCGGCGGCGGACTCGCGGCGGGCGCCGCGGGCGTCTCGCGGCGCAAGGTCGCCGTGACGCTCGCCTTCTGGGTGATCACGCTCACGACGTCGATCGCGATCGGATTCGGCGCCTACCGGCTCTTCTCGACGCTGCTCGGAATCGCGTGAGCGAGGCGTCGCCTTCTCGGGCCCGCTACCGGACGACGGTGACCGTGACCGGCGCGTTGCCGACGACGGCCGTCGCGACCGTCCCCAGGAGCCGCCGGGCGATCGAGCCCCGCTCGCCGCCGTGACCGCCCATCACGACGTGGTCGACGTCGCGGTCCTCGACGCACGCGAGAATCGCCTCGGCCGGGTCGCCGGTTTCCGTCGCCGTCTCGACGGCTCGCCCGTCGGCGTCGGCGCGCTGGCGTGCCGTCTCGACCAGCCGTTCAGCGCGCTCCGTCGCCGCGGCCACCCGGTCGTCGTCGGGCGCCAGCATCCCGCCCTCCGTCATCCCCGCGTCGAGCGGGGTGACGACGTTCAACACCGTTACGCGGCAGTCGAAGGTCGCGAGCGCGTGTGCGAGCGCCTCGTCCGCCAGCGGCGAGCCGTCGAGCGGAACGAGCACGTGGTCGGGAGTCATATCGGCGGCTCGGCCGGCGGAAACATAAACCCCAGAAGCCGCCGGCGGACGCGCCGGCTCCCGTCTCCGGGGCGGCCGACGCGGGCAAGCGAACCGTTTTTGTCTCGACCGACAGGAGGTGGTGTATGGACGAGGATACCCCCCGCGCGGACGGCGGGACGGAGCGCGCCGACGGGCCGACTGCGGACGTCGCGCTCGACCCGTGGGGGTCGGCGTCGGTCGGCGACTACGCCGACCTGTTCGCGGAGTTCGGCATCGAGGCGTTCGACGACGTCGCCGACGAGGTGACCGACCCGCACTACCTGATGCGCCGCGGCGTCATCTTCGGCCACCGCGGGTACGACGCGGTCGCCGAGGCGATGGCGAACGACGAGCCGTTCGCCGCGTTGTCGGGGTTCATGCCCACCGGCGACCCGCACATCGGCCACAAGCTCGTCTTCGACGAGCTGATCTGGCACCAACGACAGGGCGGCGACGTGTTCGGGCTCATCGCCGACTTGGAGGCCCACTCCGCCCGCGGGATGTCCTGGGACGAGATCGACGAGCACGCCCGGAACTACCTGTTGTCGCTGCTCGCGCTCGGGTTCGACCCCGAAGACGGAGAACTCTACCGCCAGTCGGACAACCGCGCGGTCCAAGACCTCGGCTTCGAACTCGGCTCGAAGGCCAACTTCTCGGAGTTCGAGGCGATCTACGGCTTCGACGGCGAGACCAACATCTCACACATGCAAAGCGTGATCACCCAGACCGCGGACATCCTCTACCCGCAGCTCGTCGACGAGCCGAAGCCGACGGTGATCCCGGTCGGTCCCGACCAGGACCCGCACGTCCGGCTCACCCGCGACCTCGCGGCCCGCGTTCGGTACTTCAAGGTGACCGAGGCGTTCGCGAGCTTCGAGCTCGACGACGACGAGCGCCGGCTCGTTCGCGCCGCCTACGACGCGCTGGCGGCCGACGCCGACGCTCCGGACTGTGAGAACGCCGCCGAGTGGCTCGCGGCGTACGAGCCGCCGGACCGCGACGAGCGGGACGCGAATCTCGCCGCGGCGAAGCAGACCGCGCTGGAGAAGCTGCGGGCGGGCGGGAAGGAACCCCTCCGTCCTCGCGTTCGGTTTCTCGACCGCAACGCCACCGACGAGGCGTTCGAGGCGCTGATCGCGGCGGTCGACGGCGACAAGCGCGTCTTCGACGGGCACATCGACGCGTTCGAGATGAGCCGTGGAGACGCCGAGGCGCTCGCCCGCGAGGTGGAGATCGACCACGGCGGCTTCGGCTTCCGGCAGCCCTCGTCGATCTACCACCGGTTTATGACCGGGCTCACCGGCGGGAAGATGTCCTCGTCGATTCCGGCGAGCCACATCTCGCTGCTCGACGACCCCGAGGAGGGCTACGACAAGGTGAAAGCGGCGACGACCGGCGGCCGCGACACGGCGGAAAAACAACGCGAACTCGGCGGCGAGGCCGACGAGTGTCCCGTCTACGAGCTGTACGCGTACCTGCTCGCGGGCGACGACGACGAGCTCACGAAGACCGTCTACTCGGAGTGTGTCACCGGCGAGCGGCTCTGTGGCGGCTGTAAAGAACAGGCCGCCGAGCTGATGCGCGAGTTCCTCGAAGACCATCAGGAGAAACGCGCGGAGGTCGAGGAACTCCTCGACGACCTCGACATCGACCTCGATTCCGACCGGCGCGGCACCGGCGGCGAGCACTGAAGCGGGTTCGCCGCGATGATTCGGGGAGGCGGCGCGGTCGGCGCGCTCCGGTGAGCGCCCGACGGGCGCGACCCCGAGCGCGAGGGACGCGGCGAGCGGCGACGCCGCGAGCCGCGAGGCTGGGGAGGCGTGTGGCGCGGCTCCGACGCGTGTGGCGCGGCTGCGGTACGCGCGAGACGCCACCGTGTCGCCTCTCACGGCCGAGACATCGCCGGCGACCGCCGTGGCGAGCACCTACCGGCGACCGGCTCAGCCGGCAGCGAGAGGTCTCGCATCGCACGATACCGCCAGAATGGTGTCCGCGCCACGCGGTCGGTGCTTCGCGCCCGCCCTGTAGTTGCCCGTTCTCCGCCCGTCCCGCGGTCGGCACGTCCGCATCTCTCCCGTGTCTGCCCTGCCCGCTACAGCTCGTCCGCCAGGTAGATCCCGAGCGCGCCGCCGAGCGCGCTCAACGCGACGGTGTACCCGACGCCGATGGCGACGATCGCGGCGACGATCACCAGCCCGCCGATCGCGACCCCGAGATCGCCCGTGAGCGGCAGAAACAACAGCGCGATCACGAGAATCGCGCCGACGGGGATCGACGCGATCAGCCCGGAGAGCGCGCCGACCCGCAGTCCGTTCGTCGTGTCGCCGCCGTCGAGATACGCCGCCAGCGCGCCGCCGAGCACGGGCGAGATTCCGGTAAACGAGAGGCCGATCGTCGCGACCGCGCCGACGACCGCGTTGAGGAGGGTGTTGTCGGTGTTCACGCCGGGGAGACTACCCGGATCCGGCATAGCTTTTGGGGACGCCGTCGACGTCGGCGGTCGCCGGTCGGTCCACCGCGACCCCCGAACCGCAAGCGCGTCGGCGACCCGCCGGGCCGATGGTTTATGACGCGGGCGGTGCCTGTCACGAGTATGTCCGAGCAGGAGACGATTCACGTCGCGGACGTCAGCGAGGGAATCGGCGGCGACGCGACGGCACCGTTCGGGCTGTTCCAGCCTCCTGAAGAGTATGTGAAATCACATGACCAGTACCCAGCATGAACGGGACTCTCACCCACGGGCGAACTGTGTGTCTGAAATGACCGAGGAAGCCCCGTGGAGGCAGGCGGACCGCCTTCGATCGCTGTACATCGAGGACGACGTGACGACGAGAGAAATCGGTAAAAAACTCGGTTGTAGCCGCAAGACTGTCGAGAACTGGATAAAAGAGCACGAAATCGAGAAATCCAAACCTTGGGAAGACGAGGAACGACTTCGCTCTCTCCGTCAACAGGGAATGAGCGAAGCCGACATCGCAGACGAGTTGGACTGTAGTCAGACAACCGTTCACAACTGGCTAACCGAATTCGGGATTGACACACGTCGGACGCGACCGGAACGGCCATGGCACGACGAGGGGACGTTACGTGAACTGTACGTCGAATCGGAGATGACCATGGACGAAGTCGCCTCGGAACTCGGCTGTGGTCGGCAAGCGATTGAGGTGTGGATACATCGTCACGATATCGAAACGCGGTCGTACAACCCAGAGACGCCGGAAGCACTTCAAGATGAATCGAAACTCAGGTCGATGTATCTCTCGAACGGAATGAGCACGTACACGATAGCAGAGCAACTCGACTGTGCCGCGTCTACAGTCCATGACTGGTTACACGACCACGGAATTGAGACCCGGACAGTCGGTTCACAGCCCGGAGAACTACATCACCGTTGGAAGGGGGGCGCAGACGAGTACTACGGTGATAACTGGGCGAAACAGCGGCGAAGAGCCCTTCGGCAAGACGACTACGAGTGCCAGCAGTGCGGTATCACGCAGTCCGAACACAGGAACCGAACTGACATCGGCTTAGACGTTCACCACAAAACGCCGATCCGTACGTTTCAGTCCCCCGAAGACGCGAACACGTTGGATAACCTCGTAACGCTCTGTCGTTCGTGTCACAACACCATCGAGCCGCCGAACGAGAACCAAGATGACTGACATTCAACAACAGATCCCCGTCGGCGTCGATCAGGAACAGGACACAGAAGTTTCACTCCCGGTAGTGGAGCTGCTCACCGGACGGGGATTTATCACGGGCAAATCCGGCTCGGGCAAGAGCAATACCGCCTCGGTCGTCGCCGAGAAACTCCTCGATTCGGCGCTTGGTATTCTCATCGTCGACGTAGACGGAGAGTACTACGGTTTAAAAGAAGAGTACGAGATCCTTCACGCCGGCGCCGACGACGAGTGTGACATCGTCGTGTCTCCCGAACACGCCGAGAAGCTCGCCGGTCTCGCGTTAGAACAGAACGTCCCGATCATCTTGGACGTCTCCGGCTATCTCGACGAGGCGACCGCGAACGAGCTGTTGTTGGAGGTGGTCAGACACCTGTTCGCCAAAGAAAAGCGGCTGAAAAAGCCGTTCCTGCTCGTCGTCGAGGAGTGTCACGAGTACATCCCGGAAGGCGGCGGGATGGACGAGACGGGCAAGATGCTGATCAAGGTGGGGAAACGCGGCCGGAAACACGGGCTCGGGATCGTCGGGATCAGCCAGCGGCCGGCCGACGTCAAGAAGGATTTCATCACGCAGTGTGATTGGCTCTGTTGGCACCGGCTCACCTGGGACAACGACACGGCGGTCGTCGGCCGAATCCTGGGCTCGACGTACGCCAGCGCGGTCGAAGACCTCGACGACGGCGAGGCCTTCCTCATGACCGACTGGGACGAGTCGATCCGCCGGATCCAGTTCCACCGCAAACACACGTTCGACGCGGGCGCGACGCCCGGTCTCGACGACTTCGAGCGCCCGGAGCTCAAATCGGTCTCCAGCGACCTCGTCGGCGAGTTGCAGTCGATCTCCGACGAGACGGCCCGCCGCGAGTCGGAGCTCGCCGACCTGCGTCAGGAACTCGACAAAAAGGACCAGCGGATCCGGCAGCTCGAACGCGAACTGGAGGAGGCGCGGGACCTGAGCGACATGGCCGACCAGTTCGCACAAGCGCTCCTGGGCAGGGCCGAGGCTCCCTACAGGGGCGGGTCGGGCCGGTCCGTCGCCTCGGCGAAACGCCGGGATCGTTCCGAGCACCCTGGAGACGACCCGACCGACGACACCGGGGGAGAGCCGGCCGAAGCCACCGCCGGAAACGGGCCGGGCGACGGCGCCGATGACTCCCCGGCCGACGCCGAGAACACGGCGGCGACCCCGGACGCGGCCGACCCAGAGGGCTCCGGAGACGCCGCCGGCGACGAGGGAGCTGCCGACGGTCCCGATTCGTCATCCCCCGACTCACCGACCGCGGGCGCCCCTGCGGACGGCGCCGACTCGACGTCCGCCGACTCGACGTCCGGCGTCGAACCGGTGACGCGTGCGGACGTCGCCGAGGGGGCGCTCCGATTCGACGACGCGATCGAACTCGGCACCCGCGAGGCCGTCATCGACGAGCTCCGCGGCCGGATCGAATCGCTGCCGGCGCTCTCGCGCGGGATGTTGCGACACTACCGGCGCGAGGGGGTCAGCGACCCGATCGCCGCCCACATCGACGCCGGCGGCGACGGCGACGCGGGCCACGCCTACAGCCGCCACCGGCCGATTCGGACGGCCGGTCTCATCCGACACGCCGGCCGAGGGCGCTACGCGTACGCGGTTCCCGACCTGATCCGCGAGGCCTACGCGGACCGGCTGGAGGAGCCGGCCGTCCGAGAAACGGTCCGCGAGGTCGAAGCCGCCTTCGTCCCGCCCGGCGAGCGCTCGTCTCCGCCGGACGCGACGCCCGACGAGACGGACGGATCTGCGACCGACGACGGCGACCGGCCGGCCGCGGTCGACGGGAGCGACGACGCCGAGACGCCTCCTCGGACCGGAGCGCTGAGCGAGGCGGCGCGCCGGCTCGCGGAGCGCTCCGGAGCGACGAGCCGAGACGGCGGGCCGTCCGGATGACGACGGCGGCGACTCAGGGAGCGACGGCGAGGGCCGCGGACGGCGGTCAGCCGCGGTACCAGTGGTCGATCAGGATACCGGCGGCGAGCAGGCCGGGGACGATGCCGGCCGTGTACAACCCGAGAACGAAGAGGACGACGAACAACGCGGTCGAGGAGGCGATCTGCGTGAGCCGGTCCTGTTCACGAAACCACGCGAGGTATCGGCCGAGCAGTGACATGGCTCCGCTTGGAGAGGCGGGAACTTACCTCCGTCGGCCGTCGTGACGGGTCGTCGCTCGGGGCGGACTGCCTCGCCCCGTCGCGACCGACCGGGAATCGGCGGCAGATACTTTCTCGTGGGCCGCGGAGTTCGAGCATGACCGACACGATACTCGTTCCGTTCGAACTCCCCGACCCGGAGCCCGTCTCGCCGGTTCTCGTGGAGGACCTGTCGCCGCTGGATATCGTTGCCATGGGTCACTTCGCGGTGCCAGAACAGACCCCGTCGCGGGCGGCTCGCGACCAGTTCGAGTCGGAAGCGAAAGCGGCCCTCGAGGAGGTCGCGGCGCCGTTCCGCGAACACAGCCCGTCGGTCCGCACTCGGCTCGTGTTCGGAAAGGACCGATCGACGGCGATCGACCGGGTCATGGTGGAAGAAGCGTGTGCGGCGGAGCTCACCCCGGCTCCAACGGACGGGATCGACCGGATCCTCGTACCGATACCGGCGACCGCGGAGTTCTCCCTGCTTCCCGAGTTCGTCAACGTCCTCTGTGAGGACTCGACACGAGAGATCACGTTGTTTCACGTGGCCGAGGGCGACGAGGCGATTGACCACGGCGAGGCGATTCTCGCCGAGACCCGCGAGGGACTGACAGACGCCGGCCTGGACGCGGAGCTCGTGGACACCCGAGTCGTCGAAGGCGAGGAACACGACGAGGAGATTCTCCGGCTCGCCGGCGAGTACGACGCCGTCGTGATGTATCAGGCCGATCCACGCCTCGGCGATCGGATCTTCGGCACGCTGCCGGACCGGATCGCCGACCGGACCGGCGATCCGGTGATCATCGTTCGACGGGACTACGAGGCCACAGACGAGTGACCGCCGAGCGAAGACGGCGCGTGGCGCCGATCGCCGGTCGCTAGCTCCGGATCGCGGTGCCGGGAGTCGCGCCCGTGTGCTCGCCGTCGCGGACCACGAACTCGCCGTTGACCAGGACGTGTGGCAGTCCCGTGGGGAACTGTCGAGGGTTCTCGTATGTCGCCGGCGATCCGACGGTTCGCGGGTCGAACGCCACCAGGTCGGCGTCGTTCCCTTCTCGGATCACGCCCTTCGATTCGAGTCCCATAACTCTCGCCGGCAGCGACGTCATCATCCGGACCGCCTCCTCGGTCGAGAAGAGGTTCTTCTCGCGGGCGTAACGTCCCAGCACGCGCGGGTAGGTTCCGTACGTTCGCGGATGCGGCTCGCCGCCGAGCAGCCCGTCGGTCGCGACCGCCGCCCGCTCGTACTGGAGGATGTTCGTGACGTCGTCTTCGATGGAGTGGTACGAGTAGTGTTCCACCTCGAGTTTTTCTTCGAGCAGCAGGTCCATCACGCTCACCGCCGCCGGCTCGCCGCGGGCGTCGGCTATCGCCTCGACGCTCATCCCGATGTACGACTCGTTCGCCTCGGTCGCCACGCTGGTGACGAACACGTCTTCCCACGCTGCTCTGGTCTCGGTCTCGAGGTGGTCGCGTATCGCCGACCGCTCGTTTCGGAGATTTTCGAGCGTCTGCTCCGTCCCTCCCGCTCTGGCCCACGACGGGAGAAACGACGCGAGCATGGTGCTTCCCGCCCTGTACGGGTACTGGTCGGCGGTGATGTCGACCCCGCGCTCGCGGGCGGCCTCGAGGTGTTCTATCGCCCGTTGTGACGTTCCGTGTTGTTTCTCGCCGGCGGTCTTGAAATGCGAGAGGTGAAGCGGGACTCCGGTGTCGGCGCCGATGTCGATGAACTCGTCGAGCGCTTCCCAGATGTCGTCGTGCTCGTCTCTGATGTGCGCGACGAACGGGCGGCCGTACGCCGCGAGGCGAGCGGCCAGCGTCCGAACCTCGGCCGTGTCGGAGTTCGTCTGTGGCGTGTATATCAGCCCGGTCGAGAACCCGATCGCGCCTTCCTCGAGCGCTTCGGTGACCAGGTCGGCCATTTCTTCGAGCTCGTCCTCGTCGGGGAGACGGCTCTCCATGCCCATCACGTTGAACCGAACGGTGCCGTGGCCGACGAGCATCGCCATGTTCGGTGCGACGCCGTTCTCGTCGATGGCGTCGAGGTAGTCGGCGGTGCTTCCCCAGTCCCACTCGCGTTCCGCGCGGCCGTCGAGGCCGCTGAGGTGGTTTTCCCACTCGTCTGCCCCGCCGTCCCGGTACATCGGCGCCATCGAGAACCCGTCTTGGCCGAGAATCTCCGTCGTGATCCCCTGCATGGTTTTGGGCTCGAGCTCGGGGTCGGGGAACAGCCGGAGGTTCGAGTGCGAGTGGAGGTCGATGAAGCCGGGAGCGAGCGCCAACCCGTCCAGGTCGACCGTCCGGTCGGCGTCGATGCCGTCCGGCTCGCCGCGGACCACGCTCGTGATCTGCCCGTCGGTCACGCCGACGGAGCCGCGAAACCACGGGGCGCCCGTCCCGTCGATCACCCGCCCGTTCGTCAGGAGCAGCTCGTGTTCCATGCGCCGCACCACCCACTACCGATGCAAAAAGACTCGGTTAGTGGAGATTATGGCCTGATGCCCGCTCACGACGTCAGATCCGACTCCAGAAACGCCTCCAACGCCTCGTCTTTCGGAACGTCCTGTGGGATCAGCGTGACGACGTCGTCGCCCCGAACCACGGTCTCGTCGCTCGGCTGAACGATCTGGCCGTCTCGTTCGATGGAGATCAGAATGACCCGCTCGGAGAGGAGCCCGTCTTCGCGGGCGTCGCCGACGCTCGTGCCGACGATCGGCGCCCGCTCGGAGACCGCCACCTCGAACACCTCGGTGCCGTCACCGAGGGTGACGAGCCCCGTCGCCTCCTCCGACGGCGAGGCGCCCTCGGGCGCGAACGCGGCGTACGAGCTTCGAATCTCGGTTTGAACCAGTTCTTCGTCTTCGATCTGGATGTCGAGTTCGGAGAGCGACCGCGCGATCTCTCTGAGGTCTCTGGTGTCGTTGCCGACGGCCACCACCTGGAGGTCGCGCCGGCCCGCCATGAGCACGCGAACGTTGATAACGCCCGGTATCGACTGGGCCGCGAGCGCGAGCCGCTCGCGTTCTGCGGCCGGAACCGTACACATGTACAACGACGTCAGCCGGCCGCCCGCGCGCTCGAAGTCGACGGTGGCAGTGTATCCCTGGATGATGCCGGCCTCCTCGAGTCGGTCGATCCGATTTCGCACCGTCCCCGCGGAAACGTTCAATCCCTCCGCGATCATCGGCGCCGAGGTGTTCCGTGCGTCCTCCATCAGCGCGTGGACGATGCGTCGGTCGATCTCGTCCAGCCGGTAGGTCATGGAGCGTGGTTCGTGGCGGCGGATCTTATCGATTGCGTCTGCGAATCGATCGACTGCCGGCCGTCGACAGATTCGCAGTTCACTCCGGCTCCGTCGCGGCGAGTCCGTCGTCTTCCTCGCCGCGGCGGTCGTGCAGGATCGTCCCGACCGCGCCCGTCCGGTCGGTTCGCGACCGTCCGTACAGGAGGTACACCAGCGCGCTTCCGAGGATGATCCCGGCCGCGCCCAGAATGGGGATCGTCCCCATCTGTGTCAACAACGCGATGCCGGCGAGGAAGCCGAAGATCTGCACGAACGGATAGCCGGGCGAGCGGAACTCCGGCTGGTACGACGGGACGTCAGCCTCGCGAAACGCGATCAGCGCGACGTTGATGATCGAGAAGACGAGGATCTGAAACGCGCTCGCCAGCTTCGCCAGCTCGATCACCGGCACGAACGCGATGAGCAACAACAGGGTGACGCCGGTGAGAAGCACCGAGTTCCGGGGGGTCTTGAACCGACTGTCGATCGTTCGAAGCCGCGGCGGCAGGAGGTCGTCGCGGCTCATCGCGAGCGGGAACCGCGAGGAGGACATCACGCCCGCGTTGGCCATGCTCGTGAGCGCGACGACGGCGATCACGGAGATGAACACCACGCCCGCTCCGCCGAGCAGCGCACCCGCGCCGTCGGCCATCGGCGTGAGCGACGCCGTCTCGCCGGGGCCGCCGTACTTCAACACCTCCGGGTCGCTCAGCCCGATGACCGCCCCGACAACGGCGACGTACAACACCGTCATGACCGCCATCGATCCCAGCATGGCTCGCGGCAGGTTCGTTCCCGGGTCTTTCACCTCCTCGGCGACGCTCGCGACCTTCGTGACGCCGGCGTACGAGACGAAGACGAACGCGGCGGCGGTGATCACCCCGACGCTCCCGTCGGTCGTGAACGGCGAGTATCGGGCGGTGTCGGCGACGAATCCGGCGTTCACCACGTACGCCAGCAGGCCGGCGACGACGACCGTGACGATGATCGCCTGCACCTGGCCGCTCAGTTTCGTTCCGGAGATGTTCAACGCGACGACGACCACGGCGAGCGCGAGTCCGACGTACACCACCGCGCCCTGTGCGATCGGCGCAAACAACAGGAGATACGCGCCGAGTCCGACCAGCGCGAACGAGCTTTTGAACACCAGCGAGAACCACGCGCCGATGCCGGCGATCGTTCCGAACAACGGCCCGAGAGCGCGGTCGATGTAGAGGTACGTTCCGCCGGATTCGGGCATCGCCGTCGCCATCTCGGCTTTCGACAACGCCGCCGGGAGCACGACGAGCGCCGCCAGCACGTACGCGAGTATCACCGCGGGTCCGGCCTTCTTGTAGCCGAGCGCCGGGAGCACGAAAATGCCGCTGCCGATCATCGCGCCAATGCTGATCATCATCGTCGGGTACAATCCCAGACTCCGATCCAAGTCGTGTCCAACCATCTATGCGTTCGTTCGAGACCGTGATGTATATTTCTTCGTATGCCGAAACTCAAACGGGCATAAACTGCGGTATCAGCAGGCCGCCAGAACCGTCGCCGCACGTACGCGCCAGACCCGGCCGAAGACGACGCGTCGACCGGCGCTCACCCGGGCTTCGTTCCGACTACCGTCGTCTCTGCCGTGGCGGTCGCGAAGCCCTCGCTCGACGGCTTCCCGGTCGACTCGGGTTCGATTGCCGCCGGTCCGGCAGCGACCGCTGTCGGATTCACTCCCGTTCGGTCTCGGGATCGGCCTCTTCGGTCGCGCCCGTCGGCTCCTCG
>CAZKXC010000009.1:0-14454 GCA_964556645.1 uncultured Halobellus sp. | reverse complement strand
TCACTCCCGTTCGGTCTCGGGATCGGCCTCTTCGGTCGCGCCCGTCGGCTCCTCGTCGGTCGCCTTTCGCGCCCGGTCGGCCGCGAGTTCGCGGTCGATGTCGTCTTCGACGTATCCCATCGACTCGACCGTGACGACGTTGCCGCCGCCGGGATCGACGACCATCACCTCCTCGCCCTCCTCGATGGTGCCGTCCATGGAACGGGCCGAGTAGTACGGATTGAAGCCGCCGCCTTCGAGTTTCACCTGTCCGCCTCGCGGCGTCACGGTCTCAGACACCGTTCCGGTCTTTCCCTTCAGGCTGTCGCTGTCGCTGGTCTGTGGCTGCCCCTTCCCCCCGTAGAGGTCGAACTCGTGGTAGCCGTAGAACGCGGCGGCGCCGAACAACAACGTGAACATCGCCATCAACAGCGTGAGGATCCCCCCGGCGACTCCGAGCGTCGTCAACAGGAGTCCGCCGAGTCCCGCACCGATCAGCGCGATCCCGACGACGATGAAGTTCGCGCCCGGCGCGAGCGCCTCCGCCATCGACAACAACAGCCCGGCGGTCAACAACAACAGGGGGAGAGTGTCGGGACCGAACAGGTCCGCCTGCAAGAACACGTCCATGCGGCCTCGTACGGCTGCGAGGTGGATAAGTCATTGTGCGAGGGCGACTCGCGGCGCGACCGCCAACCGCTCCTCGCGGCGGCGTCGGCTCCGAGCGCGTCAGAATCCGAACACTAAGACCCCGACCGTAATCGCCACCCCGAGAACGACGAAGGCGGCGTGTTCGGCGTCGATCGAGCCGGGCTCGATCGGCTCGGACGCGGGCGTCGCGGTGTCCTCGGTCACGCCGTCCGGTCCGACGTCGTCGAGGTCGAAGCGCCACTCGCCGTCGTCGGCCTCGTCGTCGCGGACCTCGTTCGCTCGGGGTCGCGTGTCGTCGCCGCTCATGTGTCACGATAGGCCCGTCGATGATAAATGGCTGGCGGGAGCGGGCCGTCGGGGCTATCGCCGCCGCCCGGAGGCGATCACGTCGCCGTCGTAGACGACCCCCCGCTCGCCGTCGACGGTGAGCGTGGTCCCCTCGGCGACCGATTCGGGCAGCGTCGCGCCGGACACCATCGGGACGCCGAGCTCCCGGGCGACCACCGCCGGATAGCCGGTCATCCCCGGGCGGGCGTCGACGATCGCGGCGATTCGGTCGAGGTCGCCGGTGAACTCTCCCTCGAAGTCGGGGCCGAGCGCGATCACCGAGCCGTCGGGGACGTCCGCGAGGTCGCCGTCGGCGGTCCGTCGAACCGGCGCGGCGGCCCGGCCGGCGACGGCCGCCTTCCCGGTGGCGACCGTCTCGGCGGCGACGTGGACCTTCAGGGTGTTCGTGGTGTTCGTCCCCTCCAGTTTCGACAACATTCCCGAGAGGACGACGAGCGTTTCTCCGGACGCGGCCGCGCCGGTGTCGAGCGCCGCCTCGACCGCGTTGTCGAGCACCCCTTCCATGTCGTGTGCGTACTCGGTCGTGACGGGTTGGACGCCCCACGACAACGCGAGCTGGCGGCGAACGCGGTCGTTCGGCGTGGTCGCGACGACGGGGACGCCCGGACGGAACATCGCGGTCTTGCGGGCGGTGTAGCCGGACTCCGACACCGCGACCACGGTCGACGCGCCGAGGTCGCGCGCCAGGTACCGCGCGGAGCGCGCGAGCGCCTCCGTCCGAGACCCGTCGGCGGCGGCCGGGACCCGCTGGTCGCGCGTCTCGGCGTACTCCTCGCTGGTCTCGACCTCTCTGACGATTCGGTCCATCGTCTCGACCACCCTGACGGGGTGGTCGCCGATCGCGGTCTCACCGGAGAGCATCACGGCGTCGGTCCCGTCGAGGACCGCGTTGGCGACGTCGGAGGCCTCTGCGCGGGTGGGTCGCCGCGAGTGGACCATCGAGTCGAGCATCTCCGTCGCCGTGATCACCGGCACGCCGTCGTCGACGCAGGTGCGGATGATCCGTTTTTGGATCATCGGCACGTCCTCGAGCGGGCACTCGACCCCGAGGTCGCCGCGGGCGACCATCACGCCGTCTGCGGCGTCGACGATCTCCCGCAGGTTCTCGACGGCCCCCGCCCGCTCGATCTTCGCTATCACCGGGATGTCCTCGCCGCCGTACGCTTCGAGCCGGTCGGCGATCCGGTAGACGTCCTCGCCGTCGCGGACGAACGAGGCGGCGACGAAGTCGGCGTCGGCGCGCGCCGCGAGCCGGAGTTCGTCCTCGTCTTCGGGCGTGACGAGGTCGACGTCGATGGCGACGCCCGGGAGGTTGACGCCCTTCCGCGACCCGAGCCTTCCCCCGGAGCGCACCGTGGCGACGACGGAGTCGTCGTCGACGCGCTCGACCCGGCACTCGATCCGGCCGTCGTCGAGCAGAACGACGTCGCCGGGACTCGCGGCCGCGATCGAGTGCGTGAGCCCGACCCGATCCGGCGTCGCCGTCTCGCCCTCGTGAAACGCCACCGTCGACCCGGCCGCCAGCGTGATCGGCTCGTCGAGTTCGGCGGTCCTCACCTCCGGCCCCTTCAGATCGACCATCACCGCGAGCGGGTCGTCGGTCGCGTCGTCGACGTCGCGGATCCGCTCGATGACCCGCTCGCGGTGGGCGGTCGTCCCGTGGCTGGCGTTGAGTCGGGCCACCGACATGCCGGCGTCCGCGAGACCGCGGACCGTGTCGTGGTCGTCCGACGCCGGACCCAGCGTACAGACGATCTTGGCGTTTCGCATACCCCTCGTTCGACGGAGGGCCGCAAAAAGCCACCCGGTCGCGTCCCGGAGCGACAGCGACGTTACACGCCGGGTCGAGCCGTTTTGACCGCCGATACCCGACGATCCGCCAAAACGATCTGGGACGATCACGACAGACCGATCCGTGCCGCTGGCCCGCGGTGTGACCCGCCGAAGTGCCGACGAGCCGGTCCGGAGGCCAGCAATATGTCAGGTGAATCAAAATACATATACACGCTCATTGATACGTATCGGTGAATGGAAGAGATCGCCGCGGCTCGTCCGCGGGACGCCCTCGCGTTCTCGCTGCTCGACAACCACGTTCGGCTCGCGATTCTCGACTCGTTGTACGAACGGACCGTCGAACCGGGGCCGCTCGCGAGCGACGCGGCCTACTCGGCGGTCAAATCCGACGTCGGCGTCGAAGACAGCGGCCGGTTCAGCTACCACCTCGACAAGCTCACGGACTGGTTCGTCACGAAGACCGACGACGGGTACCGGCTCGCAGAGCCCGGACGGAAGGTCGTTCGTCTGCGGCGGACCCGTACCCTCGCGGCCGACCCGGCCGTCGAGGCCGAGCCGGTCGACGCCGAATGCTACCGGTGTGAGGGCGACGTAGAGGCGTCGTACGACGCCGGCTACCTGCTGGTGCGGTGCCGTGAGTGTGAGGGGCTGGTCGACCATCCGCTCGTCCCCGAGGGGACGCTCTCGGCGCTCGCGTACCCGCCGTCCGGAGTGTCGGAAGTCGGCATCTCGACCGCGTTCGAGCGGTCTCACCGGCGGCTGGCGCACTACTTCCGGGCGATGGGCGACGGGTTCTGCCCGAACTGCGGCCGCGACGTGACGGTGACGTTCCCCCCCGACGACGAGACACGACCCGGCACGGCGGTCGGATTCTCTCACGTGCGCCACGACGGCCTGGTCCGGTTGTCGTGTGGCTTCTGTGGCCAGCGGCGGCTCGCCCACCCGCTCTCGGCGACCGACGACCAGGAACCGATGGCGGCGTTCTTCGGGGATCGCGGCCTCGAGCCCGGCTGGGACCGCATGGCCGCGGCGATGTCGTGGCCGGTGACGAGCCGCGACGGCCGGCTCGCCTACGAGACGCCGGACGGCACCCGATTCGTCGTCGACGACGACCTCACCGTGACCCGAGAATGATCCGGAACGCCGTCCGGTTCCCTCCTCGCCGCCGACCGCCAGAACCGACGGGCAGCCCTCCCGGCGCCCGAGACGACCGATGACCGAGCCCGGCGCGGCGGCGTTTTACACGCGCTACGCCGAACTGTACGACCGGATCGCGACCGACGCCCCGCTCGTGGCGGGGCTCCGCGAGCGGATCGTCGACGCGCTCGACCCCGACCGCGGCGACGTCGTCGTCGAGATGGGGTGTGGGACGGGCGCGAACCTCCCGCTCTTGCGCGACCGCGTCGGTCCTGGCGGGACCGTGATCGGCCTCGACGTCTCGACGGGCGTCCTCGACCGCGCCCGGGCCCGGATCGAGCGGGGCGGCTGGACGAACGTCCACGTCGCCCGCGCGGACGCGGTCCGGCCGCCGCTCCGACCGGGTGACGCCCGAGCGGTAGGACCCGTCGACGGCGTGCTCGCGACGTTTCTCACCGGCATGCTCGACGACCCGGCCGGGGCGGTGGACGACTGGTGTCGGCTCGCCGCCGGGTCGACCTCGTCTCACCCCGCTGGCCGCGTCTGCGTCGCGGGGTTCGCACGAAGCACGCATCCGGTCGGACGCCGCCTCAACCCGGTCTTTTCGGGGCTCGTGCGGCTCGCGTCGCCGCCGGGTCGCGGCCGGGCGACGGCGCGCGAGCGGTCTCCCGTCGCGGTCCTCGACGAGCGGGCGCTCGCCGCCCATCGCCGGGTCCACGAGCGGTGTCGAGAGCCGACCACGACGCGGCTGCTCGCGGGCTTTGCGCGGGTCACGGCCGGCACGACGGCTCCGACGGGATCCCCCCCGTCCGGGACTCCCGACGGCGACGGTGGGCCCGAGCACGACGACAGCTAAGCGATTCGGACGACCGCGATAGACGCCACCATCGCGGCGACGCCGACCGCGAGAAACGCCGCGTTCGCCCGCGGGTTCCGCGCCGGCGTCAGATCGAGGGTGAAATGCGCCCGCGACACCGGCCGGAAGGGTCGGATCCCCATCGGCGTGATCGCGTCGCCGGCGAGGTGTGAACACAGCGTCACGGCCGCGGTCGCCCCGAGAAACGCCGGCGTCCACGCGGGCAACGACGGGTCCGCGAGCCACAGCGCGCGGACGACGGCGCCGTCGCCGATCCCGGCCGCGAGCGCGACGAGGGCTCCCACGGCGGCCGCGAACGCGAGCGTGTGGGTCGGGCCGCGGTGGGAGATCGGGAGACGCTGGTCGACGTCCGGGAGCGGAGCGATCGCGACGGCGAGCCCCCCACCGACGACCGCGACGCCCGGCTCGCCGGCGTCGAGTGCGGCTCCGGCGAACGGCGCGTACGCGACCAGCCCGAGTCCCACGTGGCCACGGCAGTACACGCCCGGTGTACGGCAGGGCGGAAAAAAAGCGCGTCGGCAGGGAGCGTCTCGGCGGACGACCGTCATCCGTCGTCGGCGGACGACCGTCATCCGTCGTCAGCAGACGACCGTCCTCAGTCGTCGGCGGGAGCCGGCGGCGAGGAGAGCCGCACGTCGCCGGCGTCGACCTCGAGCTCGTCGAGTGCGGCCTGGGCGGCGCGTTTCCCGGAGACGAGCATCGCGCCGAACGTCGGTCCCATCCGCGGCAGGCCGTAGGCGGTCGCGACCGCCATCCCGCTGGCGACGAGGCCGTCGTGGACCACGCCGGTGTGCTCGACGACCGCGTCCTCGCTCTCGCCGACCCACATCGAGTCGTGGCCGGGGGAGTCGTGGCCGGGAGCGCCGTACTCGTCGTCGCCCGTGGCGTCCATCCCCGTGTTGTGCTCGTTGGCGTGGGCGATTCCGGGCGCGTCGAGCACGCCGCGCTCGTCGAGTTTGTTGACCGCGACCGCGTCGTGGCCGGTGGCGTCGATCACGATCTCCGACTCGACCGCGATCGGGTCGACGCAGGTGATCTCGCGGGGAAGCGCGTGGACGGGCGTCCAGTTCATCACGATCCCGCCGACGCGGTGATCCTCGCGCACCACGAGGTCGGTGAACTCCGTCATGTTCTGCACCTTCGCGCCGGCGTCACAGGCCGCCTTGATCAGCCCCGAACACGCCTCGGGTCCGGAGGCGACGTAGAGCCCCTCGACGCCGTCTGCGGGCTCGAAGTCGACGCCGAGGTCGGCGAGCACCTCCTGGGCGGGGTCGCGAACGGTGACGGTGTTCATCAGGAAACCGCCGAGCCAGAAGCCGCCGCCCAGGTAGTTGTTCTTCTCGACTATCATCACCTTCACCCCGCGCTCGGCGAGCTCCTTCGCCGCCATCAGCCCCGAGGGGCCGCCGCCGACGACGATCGCCTCGGAGTCAGAGAAGTCGAGGAACTCCTCGGTCCAGTCTCGGCCGATTGCGCGCGTTACGTCGGTTTCGCTCACGTCGCTGAAGCCGTCAAAATCCTCCATACAATTGAGTAATATTACTCAGTTATATTAGTGGTTGTGGTCGGCGGCCGGCGCGCGAGCCGGCGCGCGGACGAGACGCACGGGCGCAGCCGACTCGCAGGCTTTTTATCTACGCTGGCGGTATCCGCACACACTATGGCTGAGGACCAAGCTCGAAGCACCGGCAGTGCGGGCCGATTCGGCGCCCGCTACGGCCGCGTCGCCAGAAAACGGGTCAAAGACATCGAAGCGGAGATGCGCAACGCGACCGTCGACGGCGACGACGTCAAGCGTCTCGGCACCGGCATCTGGGTGAACGAGGAGACCGGCGAGACGTTCACCGGCGGGGCGTACCGGCCCGAGACCCCCGGCGGACGGACCGTCCGCCGCTCCATCCGCGCCGCGCTCGCCGACGAGGAATAATGAGCTACAAGTGTTCCCGGTGCAAGCGCGACGTCACCCTCGACGAGTACGGCGGCGTCCGGTGTCCGTACTGCGGCCACCGCGTTCTGTTGAAAGAACGGGGCGGCGGGATCAAAGAAGTCGACGTGGAGTAGCCGGCCGCCGACCGCCGTGACCGACACCGACGCGTCCCCGGCCGCCGATCGCGCCCACGACACGGTTCTCTCGGTTGCGTTTCCCAATGAGTCGCGAGCGCGAGCCGTCGCCGACGCGCTCGCGCCGGAGGTGGGCGCGCTCGACGAGGCGCGGTCGACGGCGACCGTCTCGCGCGACGGCGCCGTGCTCAAGGTTCGGGTCCTCGCCGACGACCTCGTCGCGCTCCGGGCGGGAGTCACCAGCTGGTCGCGGCTCGTCGCGGTCGCCGAGCGGGTGAGCGAGGAGCGCCACGCCGATCGGTAGACCACAGCGAGCAGTCGACTCGGCGGCTCTGTCGCCGTTTTCGGGGCTACACGTCTCTCGGCGGAGAAGTTGGGGGTTTTTCTGTCCGGGCCGCCTCGTAGTAGCCATGCAAGGGAACATGCCGCCCGAGGCACAGGAGAAGATCGAGGAGCTCCAGGAGCTGCAGGAGACGGCACAACAGGTCGCCGAGCAGAAAGAACAGGCGAAGACGGCGCTCAACGAGTCGAAGACGGCGCTCGACGCCCTCGAAGACGTCGACGAGGACGCGGGCATGTACCGCGAGATCGGCGAAGTGCTCGTCGAAACCGACTACGAGTCGGCCTACGACGACCTCGAGAACAAGGTCGACTCGCTCGAGGTCCGCGTCGAGCAGCTCGAAAAACAGGAAGCGCGCGTACAAGACCAGTTCGACGACCTGCAAGGCGAGCTCCAACAGATGCTACAGGGCGGCGCGGGCGGCGGTCCGATGGGTCCCGGCGGTCCGGGCGCGGGCGGCGACTGACGACCGATGGCCGAGGAGCCGTCGGCCGACCCCGACGACCCGACCGAGGAGGCGGTCGTCCAGACCGCCGCGGCGGCGGCCGAAGGCGTCGTTTTCGACCGATACGACCAGTCAGCGGTGACCGACCTCGACGTCACGGTCACCTTCGAGGACGGCGTTCTCGACGTCGACGTGTACCTGAACGCCCCGGCAGATCCGGACCCGGACGCGGTCGCTGCGGCGGCCGCCGAGGCCGCGGGCGACGCTGTCGACGAACTCTTCGAGGAGTGACCGCCGGTCCTGCCGCTTAGGCGAGAAAGAACAACAACACGCTCACTGCCATCGCGAACAGGGTCACCGCCGCCGCCAGCGCCGCTCCGAGCGAGACGGCGGCGTTGGCCTGCGTCGCGAGCGTCTCGGTTCGGTCGTTGCCGAACACCGTCACCGTCGTGTGTTCCGTGCCGCCGCCGACGGCGACGGGCTCGAGATCCTCTTGGGCGGCCACCGCGAGCGACGTGACCCGTTCGGTGAGCGCCTCGGCGGCTATCTCCGCGCCGACCCGGTTGTCCGCGCGGGTCCGGTTGACGACGTGATTGTCGGTGGTCATGACCTCGACGTGGTCGATACCGGTCGCCTCGCGGACGGCCGCGAGAAGCGTTCCGCGGAGCCCGGGCACCATGTTGTTGCCGTCGATGAGCACGTAGACGGCCTCGGCGCCCGCGACGCGAGTGACCGCGACCCGGATGCCGAGCGGGCCGATCCCGTCCGCGGGCGTCCACGTCGTCGGGTCCCACGCCACGCCGAGCTCCGGCGGGCCGCGCTCGGCGGCGGCAGCCGCCTGGCCGGCGTCGGCCGCGGCGGCGTAGAGGTCGTACGACCGTTTCGACCCCGGCGTGACGTGGCCGAGGTCGCTCCCCGACAGCCCCGTGTGGCAGTTGTGGCCGTCGACGAGGAGGACGTCGTCGATCCCGTCGGTCCGAAACTCCGCCATCGCGGACTGGCCGACCGCGAAGTCGACGTCGTCTGCCGACCCCGGCGCGAACGTCGAAACCGCGAGCGCGACGTCGCCGAACCGCTGGGTGAGCACGGTCGACTCGCCGGCGTCGACGGTCACCGGGACCGTCGCCTCACGGTGGAACGCCGCGCGGTCGAGCGCCCGGTCGGCGGCGTCGATGACGCAGTCGACCTCCGCCTCCGAGACGAGGTTGAAGTCGTGGCCGGCGGTGGCGTGTGGCGGAAAGCCGATCCCGTCCGCCGAGAGCGCGACCCGCCGCGGCAGGTCGCCGCCGCCGATCTCGCCCAGCGGGCCCGGGTGGATCATCGGCAACACGAACCGAGCCTTTTCCTCGCCGAGTCGGTCGGGGTCGACCGGGCCGCCCGCGGCGCCGCCGTCGGTCGCCTCCTGACTCCCGTCCTCGATCGTCCGAAACGACAACACCGAGACGGGGACGACGGCGTCCTGACCGAGCCGTTCGAAGAACCGTTCCAGGTCGCGCGACTCCTCGGCGGCGTAGCCGATGAACCCGCTGATGAAATCCAGCACCGAGACGTCGAGGCTCTGCCGCCACGGGCGGTCGATCCCGACGAGAAACCCCCAGACTGCGACGGCGTACAGGAGACACAACGCCCCCAACAACAGGAAGTGATCGAGGGTCACGGCGTCGAAGACGGGGGGTCCGTCCTCGGTCCGGGAGAGCAACACGATGTACGCCCGGTACGCCGACTCGCCGTCGAGCAGCAGCCGAGCGGTGCCGCCGTACACGAACAAGAGGGCGGCGGCGACGGCGGTCTGGATCGACGCGGGGATGCTCGCGACCGGGAGCGAGAGCCGCGAGACCGCGAGAACGGCGAGCAGCCGAACAGCGAAGATCGACGCGAGCGCGGCCACGAGCGCGTCGAAGACGAACCGCTGTGAGAGGCCGAACGCCGCCGCGAGAACGCCGGCGAGCACGAGCACGACGACGACGATAAGTTCACAACACAACGCCAGAAGCGCCGACCGGTCGCGGGTGAGGCTCCCGCCGAGCGCGCGGTCGATCGTCGTCGTGGTGAGCGCGGCGACGGCCGTCGGGGCGCCCAGAAAGACGATCCCCTGCCAGGCGTCCTGTCCGACGAGCAACACGGGGTATCGCGACCCCATCGTCGACGCGGAGTCGAACACCGCGATGCCGGTCAGACCGCCGAGGAGCACGGCGAACGCGAGCGTTCGCGGCCACCGCGGCGCACGGAAGATGAACCGAGAGAGGTCGGCGAGGCGTCCCTGCGTGGCGGTCACGAGAGGTCCGTCCACGCTCCCGCATCAAAGCTTCTCCGGCTTCGGACGGCCGGCCCTCTGGACGCCGGGCCTGTTCGACGAACGTCGTGGCGTCTGCCGTGTCAGGCCGACTCACACACCGCGACGAAGTTCTCGAACACCGCCTCGCCCTCGGCGGTGTGGGCGACCTCCGGGTGCCACTGGACGCCGTACACGTTCGTCTCGACGTTGGACATGGCCTCGATCCCGCACACGTCGGAGGTCGCGGTGTGGGTGAACCCGTCCGGCAGCGTCTTCACCTCGTCCGCGTGGGAGGCCCAGACGCGGGTGTCGGGAGCGAGCGACCCGACGAGCGGATCCGTCTCGTCGACGATCTCCACGTCGACGTCGGCGTAGCCGCCGTACTCGCCCGCGCCCACGCGACCGCCGAGCTCGTCGGCGATAACCTGCATTCCGAGACAGATCCCGAAGACCGGGACGTCGGCGTCGAGGTACTCGCGCGCCCGTCCGATCCGGTCGATGTCGGGGCCGCCAGAGAGGACGATCCCGTCCGCCTCGACCTCGTCGGGCGGCGTGTCGGCGTCGACGATCTCGGTGTCGACGCCCATGTCCCGGAGCGCCCGGCGCTCGAGGTGGGTGAACTGGCCGTGGAGGTCGAGGACGACGATCCGTGTCATGCGCCCCAATCTGCGGGGACGACACAAAAACGGCTCGGAACCACCACAGGGTCGTGTCGGTTCCCGCCGGCTTCACCGCCCAATGATCCACACCCGTGGATCACTACTGGCGGTCGACCGGGTCACGCTTGGTGAACTCCCGCAACAGAACCGTCGCGTACGACCCGCTGGGGAGCGCGAACGAGAAGACCGGGTCGCCGTTCGAGCCGCGCACCTCCAGGTCGGTTCGCACCAGAATCGCCCGACGGGTTCCCTTCGAGCCGAACTCCCCGGGACGCTCGAAATCGGCCGGCTCGATCCCGGCGTCCGCGAGAACCGCCCGCTCGATCTCGCCGGGGTCCCCGTCGGCGAGCGTCGTCTCGGTGCCGACGAGCGGCGCGGTGACGAACGCCCGCCCGCGGGCACAGTGCCGCGTCATCACGGGGACGCGTTCGTCGGTCACCCGTTGTTCGCGGTCGGGATCGGGCGCGTACAGCGGCTCCGGCGCGTCGCGGTCGGCGAAACACGCCACGTCGCCGGCGACGGGACGGTCGAAGGGTATCTCCCGACGCAGCCGCTCGCTCAGGATTCGATTGAACAACGCGGACTGGGCGGCGTTGACGAAGAGCCGCTGGAGATTCGACGGCGCCGTCTCGAGGGCGCGACGCCAGGCGTCGTCGTCCGACGGGGTCGCGGGGTCGACGTCGCGCTCGGCGAGCCGCGAGAGCATCGCCCGCTCGAAGCGGAGCTTTCGCGGCAGCGCGTCGAGACACGCCGCCCAGTCGCCGTCGCCCGTCCCGTCGGCGACGGCCGTCGCGCCGACGGCCTCGGAGCCCTCGTCCGCGACGCCGAACGCCTCGTCGACGCGGTCGCGCCCCTCGCGGGTGTCTCGCGGCTCCGCCGGCGAGGGGTTGCCGGCGTACAGCCGGACCGCCTCCCGCACGTCGCCACGGACGACGGCGAGTCCGACGCGGTGGGTGACCGGCCGCTTGCTTCCGAAGCGCTGCTGGCCGAAGTAGTTGGGGACCGCGACCGGAGCGTCGGCGTCGGCCGGGTCCGCGCCCGCGAACGCCCGCAGGTCACTGACCACGGCCGCGATCCGATCGTCGGCATCGGCGGCCGCGTCGGCGACCCGGATCTCGAAGGCGTTGCCGGCGAGGTCGCCGAACGAGAGCGCCCGACCGGCCCGTCCGACCGGTTCGACGTCGGCGCCGCGGATGTCGGGGAGCGCTGCCGGATCGACGTTCCGGAGCGTGAACAGCTGGGTCGTGACGGCGCGTTTGTCCTTCGTGCCGGCCCACGAGACGCGCTCGCGGCTCATCTCCAGCGCGTCGGAGATCCGGCGGGCGAAGTCGTTCGTGTCCCAGTTGCGGAGGGTGACCCGGACGACGAGCTCCGGATAGCCGCCCCGCTCGGCGTCGAGCGGGGCCGACTCGAACGCCTCGAGCTCCCTGACACGGAAGTCTTCGGGGCGCTCGCGGAGCGTCCCGCCGATGCCGTCGGCGCCGCTGACGTAGTGGTCGATGCCGACCGCGCGCTCGACCGGGTGCGCCGACCGACGGGGTGGACCGGCGCGGGCGTCGTCGGAAGCGATCCCGTCGGCGTCGCCTTCGGAGCCGTCCATCGGTCAGTAGAGCGGGAGTTCGCCGGTGACCCGGTCGATCAGCGACTCGCTGCCGGGTCCGACCGCGAGCGCCGTCACGGTTCCCGGCTCCAACTCGGTGTGACCCGCGTCGCGGACGACCGCGTACGGCACCCCTTGCGTGTCGGCCTTGTCGGCGAGTTCGAACAGCTGGCTCTCGGAGTCGGCTCCCAACACCACCTTCTTTTGGCCCGACCCTTTCCACTCCGTGCGGGCCCGCCGGCCGGTGTCCTCGTAGGCCGACAACGACGCGTGTGCGACCTGCGCGGCGAGCTTTCCCTCGCCCATGCCGAGGTCTCGACGGGCGACGATCGCCTGTTTCATACCGACCGTGAGCCGCGCCGCGGGTATAGCTCTGTTCTCTCGGCCGGGAGCGCGCCGCCGAACACCGACGAGGTCGTGACCGAGACGAGTCGAGAAATCTTAGTGCGTCCCTCCGAGACGCCAGAGCGAGCCGCTCGCACGGCTCGTGGTTCCCGATGAAACTGGACGAATTCGCGCGAACGAGCGCGTCAGACCGCAGTGGCACCGCCTCGCACTCCGACGACGAGTTTCGGACAGAGACCTCCCGGCTGTTGAGCGTTCCGGTAGACGGGACGGTGATGCTCAAGGCGGGGTCGATGGTCGCGTACACCGGCGACGTGACCTTTACCGGACGCTCCTCCGCTGAGGGCGGGCTCACCGGCTTCGTCAAGGAGGCGGTGAGCAGCGAGGGGACGCCCGTGATGGAGGCCGAAGGAAGCGGTCGTCTCTACGTCGCCGAACAACACAAAAAGGTACAGATACTCGACCTCGACGAGGGCGAATCGATCTCCGTCAGCGGCGACGACGTGCTCGCGTTCGACTCCGCCGTCGAGTACGAGATCAACACCATCGGAAGCGTCTCCGAGGCCGCCGCCGGCGGACTGACGAACGTTTATCTCACCGGCCCCGGTCAGGTCGCGATCTCCACGCACGGCGACCCGCTGGTGTTGCGCCCGCCCGTCCGCACCGACCCGGACGCGACCGTCGCGTGGAGCAGCACGTCGTCTCCGTCCGTCTCGATCAACAAGGCGATCGAGATCGGCCAAACATCCGACGAGACGGTCCAGATGGAGTTCACCGGATCCGACGGGTTCGTCGTGATCCAGCCACACGAGGAGTGATCGCCGGCGGCGGTCGACGGACGTTTGTTCCGGCGGCACCTCGGTCGAGCCGAGACGCAGCGAACGATGGAGCGACACGAACTGATCGACGCGCTTCGGGCCGATCCGACGGAGTTCCGCGAGCGCGTCGTCGACCGACTCGACGACGCCGAGCACGCCGCCGCGCGACTCGACCGGGCCGCGGCCCCCGCGTCGTTCGACGAGCCGACGGAACTCGGGTCGCTCACGCCGCTGGAGCGCGACCTCGTGTGGCGGCTGTGGGTGCTCGGAGCGGCGCCGTTCGGGCTCACGCTCGCCGGCCCGGCCTACCAGGACACCCCGATCCTGTACGCCAACCGAACGTTTCGGCGGCTGACGGGCTACCCGTTGTCGGCCGTTCGCGGCGAGAACCTCCGGCTGCTCCAGGGGCCGGAGACGGACCCGGACGCCGTGGCGACCCTCCGGGAGGCGGTCACGATCTGGGAGTCGGTCACCGTCGAACTGCTGAACTACCGGCGCGACGGGACGCCGTTTCGAAACCGGGTGTCGGTGGTGCCGATGGCGGGGCCCGACGGAGCGATCGCCAACTGGGTCGGGATCCAGCGACGGGTCGAGTCGCCGTGACCCGCCGGCCGGCTTCCGGGAGCCTTTAGGCCGCGCCCGCCCCCTCTCCCGGCATGATCCTGTCTGACGCCGACATTCTCGGTCGTCTCGCGGACGGCGACCTCGTGGTCGAGCCGCTGGCGGACGTCGACCAGCAGGTCCAGCCCGCGAGCGTCGACCTCCGGCTCGGCGAGCGCTTCCTGGAGTTTCGCCGCACCAACATTCCCTGTATCCATCCGACGGAGGCGGACGAGGTCGGCGAGTACGTCTCCGAAACCACCGTTCCCGAGGGCGAGGAGTTCATCCTCCACCCCGGCGACTTCGTGCTCGGAACGACGATCGAGCGCGTCGAGGTCCCTCCGGACCTGCTCGCGACCGTCCAGGGCCGGTCGTCGCTCGGCCGGCTCGCGATCGTCATCCACGCGACCGCGGGGATCGTCGACCCCGGCTACCACGGCCAGATCACGCTCGAACTGTCGAACCTCGGCACCGCGCCGGTCGCGCTCACGCCCGGAATGCGCGTCTCACAGCTCATCTTCACCG
>CAZKXC010000008.1:37303-44650 GCA_964556645.1 uncultured Halobellus sp. | reverse complement strand
GGGCGACCGCGCGGTCTGCGTCTCGGGCGAGGGCGTTCTCGCCGCTGATAGCCGCGGGGGTGGGTTTAATTCGCCCCCGGCCTGACGCGATCACATGATCGAGGTCGCGGGCCTCACGAAGACCTACGGCGGGTTCACGGCCGTCGTCGACAGCAGCTTTTCGATCGCGGAGGGCGAGGTGTTCGGGATCGTCGGCCCGAACGGCGCGGGGAAGACGACGACGCTGAAGGTGCTCGCGGGGCTGGTCGAGCCCACGTCCGGCGAGGTCCGCGTCGCCGGCTACGACTCCACCGAGGCGGCGATGCGCCAGCACCTCGGGTTCCTCCCGGAGGAATCGCCGTTGTACGAGGAGATGACGGCGACGACGTATCTCCGGTTTTTCGCCGACCTGTACGAGGTTCCCCGGCCGGTCGCGAACGAGCGGATCGAGACCGCGCTCGACCGGCTGGACCTCGACCACCGCGACCGCCGGCTCGGCGACGTCTCGAAGGGGATGCGACGGAAGGTCGCCATCGCGCGGTCGCTCGTCAACGACCCCGACGTGTTGGTGTACGACGAGCCCGCCTCCGGGCTCGACCCGGTGACGAGCGACGCGGTGTTGGCGTTCACCCGCGAGCTCCGGGCGGCGGGCAAGACCGTCGTGTTTTCCGCACACAACCTACACAACGTCGAGTCCGTCTGTGACCGCGTCGTCATCATGAACGAGGGGCGGATCGTCGCCCGCGGCACCGTCGACGAGATCCGCGACCGCCACGGCGAGACGACCTACCACGTGTACACCGACGTGTCGCCGGCCGCGCCGCGAGCCGACGCCGACGCCACCGACCCGAGAGGCGACGCTGACGCCGCCGGCGACACGGCCAGCGCCACCGGTGATGCCACTGACGCCGCCGGCGACGCGGCCAGCGTCACCGGCGACACTGACGCCGCCGACGGCGACCCGCTGGCTGCGGCCGCCACCGAGGAGGTCGGCGACCGGTACCGCACGGCCGTCCCGACGATGGCGGCCGTCGACCGGGTGCGGACCGCCGCTGCCGCCGCCGGCGGAAGCGTGGTCGACATCCGCACCCGCGAGCCAAGCCTCGAGGACGTCTTTCTCGACGTGGTCGGGCGCCACTCTTCGGGCCAGGGAGACGCGAAACGCGACCGGCGCCGCGGAGAAGGCGCTCCGGCCGCCGGTTCGACCGGCGGTCCCGACGACCCCGCAGACACGGAGGAGACCGAGTGATCCGTCGGCTTCGCCGGACGCTCCGGGTCGCCAGGTGGGAAGCCGCCCGAGCCTCCGGCGGGATCGACCGGCGGACGCTGCTGATCGGACTCGTGTTGCTCGCGGCCGCCGGCGGCGTCGTCGGCGCGGGGATCGCCACGGGAACCGCCGGGCTCGACGTCGACCGGGACGTGTACCGCGTCGGCGTCGACGCGGAATCGCCGTACGCGGACGCCGTCGAGGCCGACCCCGCGCTCACCGCCGTCGCTCGCGAACGGGCGACGCTCGGGGAGACCGTCGATCTCGTGGTTCGCGGCCAGACTCTCGAAGGAGAACGCGCCGACGGAGCGGCGGGGCGGGTGGTCGTCGACGCGGCCGACACGCCGAAGGGCGATGCGGCCGCCGCGGCGTTTCGCGAGGCGGTCGAAGCCCACAACGAACGGCTGATGGCGGCCGAGCCGAACGAGACGGCGGCGTTCCCGGTCACCGTCACCCTCCGGTACGCGAGCCGCACGGGAGACGGGGCCGGCGGCCGGCCGGCCGCGACCCGAGACGCGAACGACGCCGGGACCGGTGACGGCGGCTCCGGCGACGGGGGAACGGACGCCGGAGGCGGCGGCGACGACGGCCTCGACGGCGGCGGGGGTGACACCGGGAGCGGCGGCGGCTCCGGTGACGGCGACGCCGGCAGCACGGACGATTCGGACGGCTTCGCCGTCCCGTCTCTCGGGGGCGAGACGTTCGGCGCCGGTTCGACCGGGTCGCCGGCGGCGATCACGCCGCCGTTTCCGTTCGCGTCGCTCGTGTTGGCGTTCGCGTTTCTGGTTCCGATGAACTTTCTCGCACAGGCGTACGGCTCCTCGATGCTCGACGAGCGGACCAACAGACGGGGAGAGCCGCTGCTCGTCACGCCGCTCTCGCCGGCCGAGATCGTCGCGGGCAAGACGCTGCCGTACGTCGCCGCCGCGGTCGCCGTCACGAGTCTGATCGCGCTCGTCGTCGGCGGCGGAGTCGCGTCCGTGGTCGCCGTGACCCCGCTTGCCGTGGCGTTTCTCGCCGCGACGTTCGTCGGCGCGGTGTTCGCGCGGTCGTTCAAGGAGCTGACCTTCGTCACCGTCGCGGTGAGCGTGCTGCTCACCTCCTTCGCGTTCGTTCCCGCGATATTCACGAACGTCACGCCGGTCGCGCTGATCTCGCCGCTCACGCTCGTCGTCTTCGATCTTCAGGGCGAGCCCGTCTCGCTCGGCGAGACGCTCTTCGCGACGGGTCCGACCGCGATCGCCGCGGCGTTGTTGTTCGGCCTCGGGCTCGGCGTCTACCGCGAGGAGGACTTATTCACACAAAAGCCCGTGACGCGAAAGACGCTCGACGCGCTCGCGGTGCGGCTGTCGGCGGTCGGCGAGGGGGTTCGCGAGTCGCCACCGACGGGACTTGCCGCGCGGCTGCCGAAGCGAGCCCGCGGGCTCGCCGCCGTCGCGGTGCTCACCGCCTGTACGATCCCGTTCGTCTTCGTCGCGGAACTGCTCGCGGTCGCGGTCCTCTTTGCGCTACCGGTCACGGTCTCGATCCCGATTCTGCTCGTCGCCATCGCGCTCGTCGAGGAGGTCGCAAAGAGCCTCCACCTGTACGCGGGGTTCGAACGCGGCGTGCTCGCGCGGACCGACCGCGTCGCCGTCGCGGTCGGGCTCGCCTCCGGGCTCGGCTTCTTCCTCGCCGAGAAGGCGACCGCGGCCGCTCAGGCGGTCGGACTCACGGAGCTGTACGTCGGCCGAGCCGCCTTCGGCGCCGCCGCGGGCGCTGGCGGACTCTCGCCGCTCGTGCTCGTCGGGCTGGTTCTCGCGCCGCTCGCGCTCCACGGGACCACGGCGACGATATCGGCCGTCGGCGCCCGGCGAAGCCGGACCGCCTACGCGGCGACGCTCGCGGCCGCGACGCTGGTCCACGCCGCGTACAACCTCGGGGTGGTGCGTCTGTATGGGTAGCCGACTCACCGTCGCGCGGCGCGAACTCGCCGGGCTGCGCGCCGAGAAGACGATCCTGCTGGCGGTCGGGATCCAGCTGTTCATCGCGGCGTTCTCCTCGTTTCTGGTCGTCGGGCTGGTCTCGATGTACGACCCCGGCGCGCTCGACGGCGCGGAGGTCGAGGTCGCGGCCGCGGGCGACGCGGTCGCGGACCTCGAACGCGCCGCCGCCGAGGTGCCCGGCGCGTCGATCAGACGCTACGCGGACCCGCCGGCCGCCCGGACCGCCTTCGACCGCGGCGCCGCCGACGCGGTCGTGATCGCGACCCACGACGACCGCGGCGGGGTCGCCGTCGCGGCGACGGTGCCAGACGCCACAGTCGAGACGACGGTCGTCGTCGTTCAGCTCCGGAGCCTGCTGCGGAGCTACGAGCGAACGGAGCGGGCAGAACGCGCCGGGGCGCTGACAGAACGCCCGCTGCCGCTCCCCGACCGGACGGGCTCCAGTCCGTACTTCGCGTTCACGTACACGGTGTTGATCCCGGTGTTGGTGTTTCTGCCCGTGTTCATCTCCGGCTCGCTCGTCGTCGACTCGATCACCGAGGAGGTCGACCAGGGGACGCTCGAGCTGCTTCGGGTGACGCCGGTGACGATCGGCGAAATCGTCGACGGGAAGGCGCTCGCGGCGGTCGCGATCGCCCCCGGTCAGGCGCTGGTGTGGCTGTTGTTGCTCGAGTACAACGGCACTCCGGTCGCCAACGTCGCGACGATTCTGCTCCTGATGACCGCGCTGACGACGCTGGTCGTCGGGGTCGCGGCGGGGATCGCGGCGCTCACCCCCGACCGCCGGGCCGCGCAGTTTCTCTACTCGATCGCGGTGTTGGTCTTCTTCGGCGGGGCGACCGCGATGGCCGGCGGGCCGACGAACGCGGTCGCCCGGCTCGCGATCGACAGCGCCGACCCGGCGACGACCGCGACCGTCGTCGTCTACGTCGGACTCGCGGCGGCGGCGTATCTCGGCGTTCGCCAGTTTATCGCCGCGAACGGAATCGACAGGTGAGCGGCGGCGGCAGAACGGGGAGACCAGTATCCGGACGCTCGACCGGACGGTAACCAGACGCTCGACCGGCCGGTGCCTATCCGCCAAACGCGCCCAGACTCGATTGGAGCTCGCGGTCGGGCACCGTCTCGGTCAGCTCGTAGCCGACGAGGTCGCGGGCGTCGACCGCGTACGCCGAGCCGTTGCGGTCGAGCACCATCACCCGTCCCTTCCAGCCCCGTACCGTCCCGGCGGCCATCGTCTCCGCGACCGGGCGGTCGGAGAGGCCGAGCCCGTACTCGAACGCGAACCGTTCTATCGGGTCGAACGCGTCGAGAAGCGCCGCCCAGGCCTCGGCGTCGACCCGCCGGCCGAAGCCGTCGAGTTTCGTCGGCACCCTGACCCGGTCGACGAGCCCGTCGCCGCCCGCGAGTTCGGCCTCCACCTCGCGGGCGACCCGCCCGTCGGGAAGCGTCCTGACGTGTGCCGCCCGGTCGGCCCCCTGCTCGCGAAGCCGGGTCTCCAGCCGCCACAGCCGGGTGACGCCCACCTTGAACGTGTCCGGCGCGAACGCCGCGAGGTAGAGCGCGTGCTCCTCGTGGCAGTCCATCTCGTCTTTCAGACACGTGCCCGTACACCGAGCACACACCCAGACCCCCGAGTGGGCGTCACAGTAGGGGGCGTCGGCGGCGTCGCAGGCGACGTGGCCCCCCTCGTGGACCGTCCCGGCACAGCGGCGCTCGCCGAGCCCGAAGGCGAGTCGGGTGCCGGGCGCCGCCTCGACGTACTCCACGTCGCCGTCGGCGGCGACGTAGAGCCCGCCGGCCGCGGCGCTGTCGGCTCCGCCGTCGGAATCGCCCGTCTCGTAGCCGACGACCTGCACGGCCGAAGTAGGCGCGTCGACGACTAATACCATTCGCACGAGACCGCCGTCTCGGCGCCGACCGAAGGAGCGTGGACCGGCACCGGCTCGGGGTCGGTCGAGCCCCCGACGGACACCGCGCGTCACGCCGGGCCGTCGTCTCCGTGAACTGCGCGTTCGACCGCCGCCGCCAGCCGCTCGCGGGTGCGGTGGCTGGCCTCGGCGTCGGTCCGCACCTCTATCAGGTGCGAGCCGTCCGAATCGCGGGCGCGTTCGTACGCCTCGGCGAGCGCGGCGGCCGGGTCCGCCGCCTCGGCCGCCGCCTCCTCTGATCCGTCGCCTGCGCCGGACCGAGCGGCGGGCCGGGCGTCGATCCGAGCGTACTCGAGACCGTGGAGGGCGGCCACGGGCTCGAACGCGATTCCGTGCGGCGTCTTGAACGCGGCGGTAAACGGCGGGTCGAACGACTCCACCGGAAGCGCGTGAAAGATCCCGCCGCCGTCGTTGTTGATCGTCACGACCGTGGCGTCGACGTCACAGCGGCCGGTCGCGAGCAGGCCGTTCGTGTCGTGATACAGGGCGAGGTCGCCGACGACGAGCGTGAGGTCGTCCGTGGTCGCCGACCCCGCGCCGAGCGCGCTGGAGACGATACCGTCGATCCCGGAGACGCCGCGGTTGCCGAGGGCGGTGATATTCGTCGTCGACGGCGGAACGAACCGGTCGAGGTCGCGAACCGGCATCGAGTTGGAGACGAAAAGCGTCGCCGGGTCCGGCGCCGCCTCGGCGACGACCCGGAGCACGTCGCCCTCGTGGAAGCCGTCTGCCTCGGCCGCCGCGTCCCGGTGGCGGTCGCGGGCGAGACGGTCGGCCGTCTCCCACTGATCGCGCCAGGCCGGATCGCCGCCGTCGCCGGGAACCAGCCCGGAGAGGCGGGCACACAGCCGGCTCGGCTCGGCGACGACCAGGTCCGTCGCGGTGAACTCGGCCTCGCGCCACCGGCCCGCGGGATCGACGACGTACTGGGAGGCGTCGGTCGCCGCGAGGTACTTCCGGAGCCGCTTCGACGTCGGCGACGCCCCGAGCCGAACCACGACCTCCGGGTCGACCCAGTCGCCGTCGGCCTCGGCGCCGGCGACCGCCGCGGAGAGGTACGCGTCGTACGCGCCGATCACCGGCGCGACCCGCGTGTGTCCGCCGAACCGCAGTCCCGAGAGCGGGTCGGCGAGCACCGGGTAGCCGGTGGCGTGTGAGAACGCGGTGACCGCCTCCGGGTCGAGCCCCGGCGGGTCCGCCGGGCCGGCGACGATCAGCCCGCGGTCGGCCGTGAACGCCGCGGCGAGCTCGCGAAGCGCCGTCTCGTCCGGCTCCGGCGAGCCGGGCGTCACGTCCACGTGCGGGCCGTCTCTCCCGGCCGCGGCGACCGGGTCGAGGTCGTCCGGCACGTCGCCGGCGACCGGCGTCGGCTCGAGCGGCTTCGCGAACGGGACGTTGAGATGGACGGGGCCGGACTCGGTGCCCTCCGCGGTCGCGACCGCCCGAGCGACCGTGGTTCGAAGCGACCGGAGGGCTCGATTGGCCGCCGCCGGCTCCGGGAGGTCCTTGTAGAACCGCACCGCGTCGCCGTACAGCTTCTCCTGGTCGGCGGTCTGGTTGGCTCCGGAGTCGCGCAGCTCCGGCGGCCGGTCGGCGGTGAGCGCGAGCAGCGGCACCCCGGCGTTGTCCGCCTCCATCACCGCCGGATGGTAGTTGGCCGCGGCGGTGCCGGAGGTACAGACCAGCGGCGTCACGCGGCCGGTTCGGCGCGCCCGTCCGAGCGCGAAGTACGCGGCCGACCGTTCGTCGAGCTGAGAGAACAGGTGGAGCTCGTCGTGGCGCGCGGCCGCCATGGTCAGCGGCGTCGAGCGGCTGCCGGGAGAAACGACGACGGCGCCGACGCCCGCGGCGACGAGCTCGTCGACGATCGCCCGCGCCCACAACGTGTTCCGGTTCGGTGCGGTCATCGCCGACGATACGACCGGCCGGAATAAGTAACCCGGGAGGTCGCGGCCGCGTCTGCCCGGCCGCGTTCTACAACGCTTATACACGCCGACGGACTTCCATCGCACATGAGCGACGACGACGCCGTCGAGGTCGAATCGCCGGACGAATCCGACGAGACAGCCGACCGCGACGCCGACGAGGGGGCCGGAACCGACGACCCGACCGATGCCGCCGGGTCGACGGGAGAGGACGCGAACGCGGAGTCGTCGGACGCGGCCACGCCGGACGAGACCGCCGG
>CAZKXC010000008.1:9195-37203 GCA_964556645.1 uncultured Halobellus sp. | reverse complement strand
GAGAGGACGCGAACGCGGAGTCGTCGGACGCGGCCACGCCGGACGAGACCGCCGGCGACGACGACTCCGACGACACGGAGCAGACGCTCGCAGACCGCGTCGCCGACCACGACGACGAGCTCGCGGAGGAGGTCGCGGCGCTCGAGTCGGAGCTCGAGGAGCGTCGCGAGGAGGTCGACGAGCTCACGAGCAAGCTCGCGCGCGTTCGGGCCGACTTCAGCAACTACAAGCAACGGGCCAAGCGCAAACGCGAGGAGATCCGCGAGCGGGCCTCCGAGTCGCTCGTCGAGCGGATCGCGCCCGTCCGCAACGACCTCCTCAGAGCCCTCGACCAGGCAGACGGGAGCGACATCCGTCCCGGCGTGGAGTCGACCCTCGAGAAGTTCGACGAGGTGCTCGCCGAGGAGGGCGTCGAGCCGATCGATCCCGATCCGGGCGAGGCGGTCGACCCCGCTCGCCACCAGGTCATGCTCCGCGTCGACAGCGACCAGCCGGACGGAACCGTCCACGAGGTGTACGAACCCGGCTACGAGATGGGTGACCGCGTCATCGCCGAGGCGCAGGTCACCGTCAGCGACGGCGAGGAGTGATCGGTCGGGCATCGCCGGCGCGGCGGCGCTACACCGAGTCGTACCGTTCTGCGAGCCCGTCGAGCGGGCCGCCCTGTGCGGTGCCGTGTGGAACCGTAAGCGGCGAGACCGACACCTCGCCGTCGACCACGGCCCGCCGGTCCGTCCCCACCGAGTCGGGCACGTCGTCCTCGGTCATCCGCCCCCAGATGGGGTCGCCGAAGCGCACCTCTCCGTCGCCGTTCCGTTCGGCGGTCATCCCGTACCAGTCGGACGGGCGGGTCACCCGCATCGGAGCCGAGTCGTCATCGGCGAGGGGCGCGTTCACGTTGAGATAATCGGCCTCCTCGAAGACGCCGGCGTCGAACGCGTTGTCGACGAGGTAACGCGTGGCGCGGGTGGCGTGGGCGAACTCCTCGGGTGCCAGTTCGGTCTGCCACCAGTCGTCGTCGCCCGGGACGTACATCGACGTCGCCACCGCGGGAACGCCGAAGAAGGACGCCTCCACGGCCGCAGACACGGTGCCCGAGCGGCCGAGGACGTACGAGCCGAGGTTCGCCCCCTCGTTGCAGCCGGCGACAACGAGGTCGACGTCCGGAACGAGCTCGTCTAACCCGGCGACGACGCAGTCGACCGGGGTTCCGTCGACCGCGTAGCCGAGCTCGTGGTCGACCACCGCGACGTCGTCAGACAACATCCGCCCGATCGACGACCGGTCGTCGGTCGGGGCGACCGTCACGACGTCGTAGTCGTCGGCGAGTGCGTCGTAGACGGCGCGGAGTCCGACGGCGTCGATACCGTCGTCGTTCGTCAACAGGATCCGGTCGGCGCTCACGTGTCCACCTCGGCGGGGGCGGACAAAAGCTCACCGTCCCGTCGACGACGGGCGGCAGCAAACGGAAAAACACAGGTGTCACGGGAGCGATGTGTGGATATGGGATTCGGCAACACGGCAAAGCGGATCCAGACGCTCGCCGACAAGGCGGAACAGACCTATCAACGGCTCAACGAGCTTCGAAACGAGGTCCAGCAAACGCAGACGACGGTGACAGACACCGCAGAACGGGTTCACGCGCTCGAAAACGAGATGGCCGAGCAGCGAGCGGTGCTCGACGCCGTCGCCCGCGAGGTCGGCGTCGACCTCGACAGCGTGAGCACCGAGGCGCACATCGCCGAGGCCGAGACCGACGCCGACCCCGACACAGCCGCCGTCGACTCCGACGAGGACTGACCGACGGACCCGACCCGTCGGGCGATCCGATCGAGCCCGGCCGGAGGCGGCTACTCGCTCGCGGCCTCCGCTCGGTCGTCCGCCCTGGAGACGACCTCGGCCGGCACGCCGGCGACCGTCGTTCGCGCCGGGACATCCTCGGCGACGAGCGAGTTGGCGGCGACCCGCGCTTCCTCGCCGATCGTGACGCCCGGAAGCACGACCGCTCCCGCGCCGATCATCGCGCGGTCCTCGACGACGACGTCGCCGAGGCGGTACTCGTCTTGGAGAAACTCGTGGCACAACAACGTGGCGTCGTACCCGATGATCGCGTCGTCGCCGACGCTGATTCGCTCGGGCCAGAACACGTCGGGCGTCGATTCGAGCCCCCACGAGACGCCGTCTCCGACCGTCACGCCGATCCACGAGAGCAGCCGGTTTTTCAGCCGAAGGCTCGGACTGATCCGCGCGAGGACGACCACGAGGTAGTTTCGCACGACCGCGAGCGGCGACTTCGCGTCGGGCCACGACCACAACGAGTTCCGTGCTCCGCCCGTCCGGTGGCGGTCTAACCCGTCTGCTCGCGTGCCAGACCCGGCGTTCGGTCGTTCTGTGTCGCCTTCTCGATCGGTGACGTCCTCGTCGCTCACGCCCGTTCGTTCGCGTGGGGGGAACAAAAGGATCGCTGCCCGCCCGGGCGGAGCGGTCTCGCCTGCGAGCGTTCAAATACGATCCCGAGCCCAGAGCCCTCACGACGCATCGAAAGCTCACGGCCGGCCAAGGCGGGTGTGCGGTCGACCGCCGTGAGGCGTCTCAGACCGCCTGTTCGCCATTCGATCCCGGCCCGTCGGCGCCGCGGGGCTACTCGCGGAGGTCCGCCATGTGTTCGGCCCGTCGGGCCAACAGCTCCGACGTTCCGATATCGTGACGGATCCGGACGCCGTCGCCGGCGGCGGAGAGCCCTCGTTCCGCCTCGGCTTCAGCGGCCGCGATCGAGTCGCCGGTGCCGACGACCGCGAACGCCCGCGACGTGGTCGTGTAGAGGCCGTCGTCGCGCTCGTCGACGCTCGCGTAGTAGAGCAGCGCGTCGCCGACGCTCTCCTCGTCGACCGACAGCCGCGCGCCGCTGTCCGGATCCGTCGGATAGCCGTCGGGAACGGCGTACTTACACACCGTCGCCGCGTCGGCGAACGCGAGTTCCGGCAACGGGTCGCCGTCCCGCGCGGCGGTCACCACGTCGAGAAACGATGTCTCAAGAACGGGGAGGGTGTTCATCGCCTCCGGGTCGCCGAAGCGCGCGTTGAACTCCACCACCTTCGGCCCCTCGGCGGTCAACATGAACTGTCCGTAGAGAACGCCCTTGTACGACGGAAGCGCGTCGACGACCGCGTCGAGCACCTCGAGGGCAGCCTCGTAGTCGCCGGGGCGCATGAACGGGAGCGCGGCTCCGGCGTCGGAGTACGAGCCCATCCCGCCCGTGTTCGGCCCCTCGTCTCCCTCGTAGGCTCGCTTGTGGTCTTGTACTGCGGGAGTAGCCCGGAACTCGCCGTTCGCGACGAACGCCTGGATCGTGAACTCCTCGCCGACCAGCCGTTCCTCGAGGACGACCCGCTCGTATCCGGCGTCGCGGAGGTACGCCTTCGCCTCCTCGGCGGTGACCTGGTCGCCGATCACCTTTACGCCCTTTCCGCCGGTGAGACCGGCGGGCTTCACCGCGAGGTCGCCGTCGTACTCGTCGATGTACGCACAGGCGGCCGCAGTGTCGTCGAACACCGCGAACTCCGGACAGCCGGGGACGTCGGCGTCGCGCATGAACCGTCGCTGGTACGCCTTGTCTGTCTCGACGCGCGCCTCCGCCTTCCGCGGCCCGAACGCGTACACGCCGGCGGCGTCGAGGGCGTCGGCGACGCCGGCGTCGAGCGCCGATTCCGGGCCGATCACCGCGAGGTCGGCGCCAACCGTCGTCGCGATCTCGACTATCCCCTCTGTGTCGGTCTCGTCGACCGTCTCGAAGCCGTCGGCGAGCCGACGGATTCCGGGGTTTCGGTTGCTCGCACAGGCGTACAACGAACACTCGTCGGCGAGTGCGCGCGCGATGGCGTGTTCGCGGCCGCCGCCGCCGACAAGAAGCACGGTCTCCGTCATGGCCGACGGGTATCCGCATAGTAGTGTAAACGTTGTCCTCTGGCTCGGCCAATCGATCCAGTTCGATGGATCAGGTTCGGAACCATCCTGCCGACGCCGGCACTCTGGACACACAGAACTCGGGCGCTCGACTCCACGCGGTCCGGGCGGCTCGAACGCCCGTGTGACGGGTTTTTCCGGCGCGCGGGCCAACGTCGCCCATGTCACAGCCCACGACGCAGAATCGGCTCGCCGCCGAGCCGAGTCCGTACCTCCAGCAACACGCCGACAATCCGGTCAACTGGCAGCCGTGGGGCGAGGAGGCGTTCGAGCGCGCCCGCGAACACGACGTCCCGGTGTTCGTCTCCATCGGCTACTCCTCGTGTCACTGGTGTCACGTCATGGAGGAGGAGAGCTTCGCCGACGAGGGCGTCGCGGCGCTGCTCAACGACTCGTTCGTCCCGATCAAGGTCGACCGCGAGGAACGCCCGGACGTCGACAGCACGTTCATGACCGTCTCACAGCTCGTCACCGGCGGAGGCGGCTGGCCGCTCTCGGCGTGGTGTACCCCGGACGGGAAGCCGTTCTACGTGGGGACGTACTTCCCTCCGGAGCCGCGCGGAAACCATCCCTCGTTCACGGGAATCTGTCGGCGGATCGCCGACTCGTGGGCCGACCCCGAACAACGCGCCGAGATGGAACGACGAGCCGAGCAGTGGACCTCGAGCGCGCGAGAGGAGCTGGAGTCCGTCCCGGAAACGCCGGGCGACCCTCCCGGGTCGGACCTTCTCGACCAGGCGGCAGCGACCGCTGTGCGGAGCGCAGACGAAGAACACGGCGGATTCGGAACGAGCGGACCGAAGTTCCCGATGCCGGGCCGGTTGGACCTGCTACTGCGCGCGGCGGCACGGAGCGGCCGAGGAGAACTCCTGACGGCCGCCGCGCGCACCCTCGACGGCATGGCCTCCGGCGGGATGTACGACCAGATCGGCGGCGGCTTCCACCGCTACGCGGTCGACCGCGAGTGGACAATCCCGCACTTCGAGAAGATGTTGTACGACAACGCTGAGCTCCCGATGGTCTACCTCGACGGGTACCGGCTCACCGGCGATCCCGGCTACGCTCGCGTCGCCGCCGAGTCGCTGACGTTTCTCGAACGGGAGCTGCGTCACCCGGAGGGCGGGTTCTTCAGCACCCTCGACGCCCGCAGCCGACAGCCGCCGGGCCGCACGGGCAGCGACCCGGACGATCACGTCGAGGGAGCCTTCTACGCGTGGACGCCGGAGGAGGTCGACGCCGTCCTCGACGAGCCGGCGGCGTCGATCGCGCGATCGCGGTACGGGATCGAGCCCGGCGGCAACTTCGAACGCGGAACGACCGTCCCGACGCTCGCGGCCGGCGTCGAGGAGCTCGCGACGGCACACGACAGCTCCGTCGAGACGATCCACGAGACGCTGGCCGAGTCGCGGACGGCGCTGTTTCACGCCAGAAACGACCGGCCTCGTCCCGCCCGCGACGAGAAGGTGTTGGCGTCGTGGAACGGCCGGGCGATTTCGGCGTTCGCGGCCGCCGGGCCCGTGCTGGGTGCGCCGTACTCCGAACTCGCCGCCGACGCGCTCGCGTTCTGTCGGGACCGCCTGTACGACGGCGACGAGCGGCGGCTCGACAGGCGGTGGCTCGACGGCGACGCCGCGGGACCGGGCTACCTCGACGACTACGCCTTCCTCGCGCGCGGCGCGTTCGACGTCTACGCCGACACCGGCGACGTCGAGCCGCTCGCGTTCGCGCTCGAACTGGCCGAGACGCTCGTCGACGACTTCTACGACCCGGACGCGGGGACGATCTACTTCACCCGCGATCCCGACGGCGCGGCCGGCGGAGACGAGACGCTTTTCGCCCGGCCACAGGAGTTCGCCGACCGCTCGACGCCGTCGAGTCTGGGGGTCGCCGCCGACACCCTGGCGATCCTCGACGGCTTCCGTCCCGACGACCGATTCCGGTCGGCCGCCGAGACGGTCGTCGCGTCACACGCCGATCGGATCCGCGCGAGCCCGCTCGAACACGTCTCGCTGGTCCGCGCGGCCGAGCGAGTCGAATCGGGCGGGGTCGAGGTGACCGTCGCGGCCGACGCCCTTCCGGACGAGTGGCGACAGACGCTCGCGGAACGGTACCTGCCGACCGCGGTCGTCGCGCGCCGGCCTCCGACGACGGCCGGACTCGACGCGTGGCTCGATCGGCTGGGGCTCGACGAGGCGCCGCCGATCTGGGCGGGGCGTGACGCCGACGACGGCGACCCGACCCTGTACGTCTGTGAGGGGTTCACCTGCTCGCCGCCACGGACCGATATCGACGCCGCCCTCTCCTGGCTCGACGACAGAAGGTAACGCCGCGCGGTCCCGACGGCTCGCGAATCCGTCGCCTATATACTTCCTCTCCCAAAGACGAGGACATGTACGATTTCGTCGTCGTCGGCGCCGGCCCGCCGGGGTCGCGGTTCGCCCGCCGCGCCGCCGAGAAGGGGTACGACGTGGTCGCCCTCGAGAAGGGCGAGGTCGGAACCCCGCTGGCCTGTTCGGGGCACGTCTCGACCGACATCTGGGAGTACGTTCCGGATGCGGCGCGCGACGACCTGTTCCAGAACCGGGTGTTCGGCGCGCGGTTTCACGTCGGCGGTCCGGACTCGCGCTCGTATCGGTTCTACAAGCGGTCTGCGGTGTCGAACGTCATCGACCGCGTCGCGCTCGACCGGACGCTCGCCGGGTGTGCGCGGGACGCGGGCGCAGAGGTCCGCGAGGGCCACACCGTCACCGGAATCGACGAGCGCTCGGACCGCGTCGTCGTCGACGTCAGCGTCGCGAACGGCGGCACAGACACCCTGGAAGCCCGAATGGTCGCCGGCTGTGACGGCCCGACGTCCCGCGTCCGGCGGGCGGCCGGCATCGCCGACCCGACGGAGATCATCCACGGCGTGCTCGCGTTCGATCCCGAGCCGGACGACGGCGACCACGTCGACGTGCACCTCACCGCGCCGCGGTTCTTCGCCTGGCGGATCCCCCGGGGAGACGCCGGAGTCGAGTACGGGCTCGCCGCACCGCCCGGCGACGACGTGTCGGCGTTGTTCGAGCGGCTGACCGACGCCTACGACGTCGACACCGAACACTTCTGTTCGGGGGCGATCCCCATCGGCCCGCCCGACTCCGTGACGACCGACCGCGTCTTCCTGATCGGCGACGCGGCGGCCCAGACGAAGCCGTTCACCGGCGGCGGGATTCTCTACGGGATGACCGCCGCCGACGTGGCGGCGGCGACGATCGACCCGGCCGACCCGAGAACGCTCGCCGACTACGAGCGGGGATGGCGAGACGAGCTGGCGACGGAGATCCGTCTCGGCCGGCTGATTCGCGCGTGCTACTCGCTTCCCGAGCCGGTCCAACACCTCGGGCTGCGGCTCTTCTCGGGAGAGATCGGGGTTCACATGGACCGCCCGTCGTCGTTCTTCTCGCGGGACCACCTCCGGCGGCTGCTCCGGTGACCCGGCGGCTCCTCTACTCCGTGATGACGGACGCGAAGGAGACGTTGTCGCGAACGCTCGTGATCTCCACCGTCACCTCGTCGCCGAGTTCGGCGTCGGGGACGATGATGACGTAGCCCCGCTCGATCTTCGCGATGCCGTCGCCTTTGTCGCCGAGCGTCTCGATCGTCACCTCGCGGACCTCGCCTTCTTCGACCGGCGGGCCCGACGCGGCGGGGTCCGCTCTGCGCCCCGCACCCGCTCCCGTCGCGCGGCGCTCGCCGGCAGCGTCGCCGCCGGAATCCGAGCGGCCGGCGGCCGCGTCCTGCTTGTCGCGGTCGATCACGGCGATCCGGTACGTCTCGCCCGGGGTGACTGCTCCGTGTTCGACCTCGCGTTTCGGCACCGATACCGTGTATCCGCCCTCGCCGTCGGCTTCCAACTCCGCGGTGAACAGACAGGTGAGCGAATCGGTTACTTCGACCATGCGAGTCGTTCGGCGGGGGGTTAAGAAAAACTCCCTATTCGGCGAGACCGGCGAGGCGTCGGACCACGCGGAGTATAAACGCTTACCCTGATACGAATGAACGCTTCAGTATGAGCAGAAACTACGAGTCGCTTCACGACCCGAACGCGGAGTACACGATGCGAGAGCTCTCGAGCGGGACGATGGGCGTGACGGCGACCCGCGGCGGCGGCCGCGACGTCGAGATCACCGACGTTCAGACGACGATGATCGACGGCAACTTCCCGTGGACGCTCGTGCGGGTGTACACCGACGCGGGCGTCGTCGGCACCGGCGAAGCCTACTGGGGCGCCGGCGTCCCCGAGCTGATAGACCGAATGACGCCGTTTATCGTCGGCGAGAACCCGCTCGACATCGACCGGCTCTACGAACACCTGATCCAGAAGATGTCCGGCGAGGGCACCATCGAGGGCGTCACCGTCACCGCCATCGCCGGCATCGAGGTGGCGCTCCACGACCTCGCGGGAAAGGTTCTCGACGTTCCCGCCTACCAGCTGCTCGGCGGCAAGTACCGAGACCGGATGCGGGTCTACTGTGACTGCCACACCGAGGCGGAAGCCGACCCCGAGGCGTGTGCCGACGAGGCCGAACGCGTCGTCACCGAACTCGGCTACGACGCGCTCAAGTTCGACCTCGACGTGCCGAGCGGCCTCGAGAAGGACCGCGCGAACCGCCACCTCCGGCCCGGCGAGATCCGACACAAAGCCGAGATTGTCGAGCAGGTGACAGAACGCGTGAAAGACGAGGCGGACGTCGCCTTCGATTGCCACTGGACGTTCTCCGGCGGCTCCGCAAAACGGCTCGCGGCCGCACTCGAGGAGTACGACGTCTGGTGGCTGGAGGACCCGGTGCCGCCGGAGAACCTCGAGGTGCAAGAAGCGGTGACCAAATCCACCGTCACGCCCGTCGCGGTCGGCGAGAACCGGTACCGCGTGACCGAGGAGCGACGGCTCATCGAGAACGGCGCGGTCGACATCATCGCGCCCGACCTCCCGAAGGTCGGCGGGATGCGCGAGACGCGCAAGATCGCAGACGTCGCCAACCAGTACTACGTCCCGGTGGCGATGCACAACGTCTCCTCGCCGGTCGCGACGATGGCGGCCGCTCACGTCGGCGCCGCGATTCCGAACTCGCTGGCCGTCGAGTACCACTCCTACGAGCTGGGCTGGTGGAGCGACCTCGTCGAGGAGACCGTCATCGAGGAGGGGTACATCGAGATACCCGAAGAACCGGGGCTCGGGGTCACCCTCGACATGGACGCCGTCGCCGAACACATGGTCGACGGCGAGGAGCTGTTCGACTGAGCCGGCGCCGGCCGATTTTAAGTCGTTCGAGGGCGTCGTACGGGTGTATGTCACGCACCGACGGTGCCGACGACGCGGGCGAGGCGGGCGACAAGGCGCGCGGATACACCATCGACCACCACCTCTCGGACGCCGAACGCAACATCCACCGCGTCTGGGACGGGTCGTTAGACCCGACTTTGACCGTCGAAGACGGCGACGTGGTCCGGTTCGAGTGTCGCGACGCGGTCGACCGACAGCTCGACACGGAGTCGACCGCCGAGGACTTCGCGAACGTGAGCTTCGATCCGGTTCATCCGCTCACCGGTCCCGTCGCCGTCGCGGGCGCGGAGCCGGGCGACGTGATACAGGTCGACCTGCTCGACTTCCAACACAAGGGGTGGGGATACACCGGATTCATGCCCGGCGAGATGGGGCTCGGACTCCTCCCCGAGGAGTTTCCCGACGCCGACGTCCACGTCTGGGACCTCCAGGGCGACGTGGGCCACTTCGTGAACGGGATCGAGGTGCCGCTCGACCCCTTCCCGGGCGTCATCGGCCTCGCGCCGGGCGAGCCGGGCGAACACGACACGCTGCCGCCGTACTCGACGGGCGGAAACATGGACGTGAAACACATGACCGCGGGGTCGACGGTGTACCTCCCGGTCGAGGTCGCCGGCGGACTCTTCTCGACGGGCGATTGTCACGCCGCACAGGGCGACGGCGAGGTGTGTGTCACCGGGGTGGAGGCGCCGATGTTCGTCACCGCGCGCCTGTCGCTCCGCGAGGACATGTCCATCGACCAGCCGCAGTTCGAGACCGGCGGGCCGTTCACGCCGACCGGCCGCGACGAGCCGATGTACGCCACGACCGGGATCAGCGACGACCTGATGGAGGCGACGCGGAAGGCGACCCGGCACATGATCGACCACCTCGCCGAGAACCGCGGGCTCACGCGAGGGGAGGCGTACATCCTGTGTTCGGCCGCGATGGACCTCAAGATCAGCGAAGTGGTCGACGCGCCGAACTGGACCGTCTCGGCGTACATCCCCGAGAGCATCTTCCCGGAGGAGTGAGACCGGAGGTTCCGGCGCCGGCTCAGTACCCCGTTCCGAGGAGGCCGTTGCCGGCGAGAACGAGCGCCGAGACGCCGAACAACCCGGCGAGAATTCCGAACGAGACGCCCCAGCCGAAGAGGTCGGCGGCGAGCCCGACGCCGACGGAGCCGGCAGAGCCCACCACGGTGTAGGCGGTCCGCACGAGCCCGAAGCCGGCGCCGCGCTCGGCGTCGCTCAGCGCGTCCATGAACCGCGGGTCGATCGCCGAGAAGAAACTCGACCCGGAGCCGGCGAGCAGGACGGCGGCGGCGAGGCCGAGACCGCCGGACAGCGCGACGAATCCGGTCACGCCGAGGGCGCCGGCGACCATCGCGGCCCCGATCGCGCTGTCGCGGCCGGTGCGGTCAGAAAGCCGTCCGATGCCGACCTGCGCGCCCGCCCGAACGAGGAAAAACCCCGAGAAGACGGCCCCGGCGGCCGACGGCGAGTAGCCGCGAAACTCGACGAGAAACGTGGGCAGAAACGAGATCACGCCCTGTGTGACGTACGTGCCGATCATCGCGACGACAAGCGGCAGCAGGATCGCGGGCCGCGAGAGGAGCTCGACGAGCGGTCCGAGCCGCAGCCGTTCGCGCATGGGCTGGTCGGGGCGCCGGGGTTCGGTCGGGCGGATCCGTCGCGCGAACACCACGAACACCGGAACGCCGACGAGCGCCGCCAGCGCGACGCCGGGCCGCCAGCCGTAGCGAACGCCGACCCACGCCGCCGCCACCGGCGCGGTGAGCCCCGCCAGCGGGCTGCCGAGCGAGTGAAGCCCGACCGCCGTACCCAGGTCGTCGAACGTCCGCGAGAGCAGGGTCGTCGCCACGGCGTAGTGCAACCCCGCGACGAGCCCGAGCAACACCGCCGCCACCACGAACGCGGGAAAAACCGGGACGACCGCGAGCAGGACGCTCGTCGCCGCCGTGCCGCCGACCGCGACGAGGATCACCCGGCGCTCGCCGTAGCGGTCGGCGAGGATCCCGCTCGGAAACTGCGAGACGCCGTACGCGAGCCACATTCCCGACAACGCGATCCCGACGGCCGTGTTCGAGACGTCGAAGTCGGCGATGATGAGCGGCACCACCGGGCTGATCGCCAGCCGTCCGAAGTACGTCACGAAGAAGGCGAGCATACACAACGCCAACACCGTGTGTCGGTACCGCCAGCTCACGCGGTCCGTCCTCCCCGGTCCGGCCGTGTCGCCCGCCACGGTCGGTCCGGCGCCGTCGGGTCCGCGTCTCCGGAACCGTCGAGTGCGTGAGTCACTACTCGTTTCTCAGTGTGCGGGATCGCATAATAATCGGTCGTTTGCGAACGCGACAAGTCGGCGGGTCGCCCCGGGAGACTCCGAGGCGGCTCAGCGGATCGCCTCGGGGTCGACCCGGCTGCCGACCCACACCAGCGTCGCGAGCAGGCTCGCCACCGCGAGCGGGAGGAGCCACTGGAGCGCCGCGAGCACGCCGGCGGACGCCTGAACGCCGATCACCAACAGGATCGTCGGGCCACAGCAGACGAAGCCGGAGACGAGCCCCGGGAGCCCCGCGACCGCACCCGCGCCGGCGCCGATGCGACACGCCGACGGGCCGCGCCAGGCGACGACGGAGACGGCGAGCGTGACGCCGACGAGCGCCGCGAGCGCGGCCCCGAGCGCGACGTTGACCGGCGCGAACAGGTACTCGATCGGGCCGACGGTGACCAGCGCGACCGGCTCGTACTGGAACGGCGCGACCCGGCGGGTCGCCGTCGCGAGCGGGTCGCTCACGAGAAACGCGTCGACGACGGGCTCGGCTCCGCCGCCGCGTGTGGCCGCGCCCCCCCGTAGCCCGAGGTGGCCGAGGCCGACGGCGTACAACAGGAAGTAGACGGCCCCGGCGATTCCGAGCGTGACACGGCCGTCGCGTCGCGAGAGCGCGACGCGGACGGTGAACGCGGTTCGGCGGACGAGCCCCGACACCCACCCGGCCGGCCCGTCGGTCTGTGAGGCGGTCTCAGCGGCCATAGCCGGCCTCCGTGTGTTCGCCGGCGAACCCGGTGTCCGGGTAGAAGCCGGCCCACGCGAACCACATGGCGTCGAACGCGAGGACGCGGTCGAGCGGCAGCTCGGCGGCCGCGAACGCGGTCGAGTGCCCCTCGACCCGGTAGCCGTCTCCGTCCGGTTCGACGGCCGCGTCCTCGGGGTTCCGGTACACGTACCCGGTCGAGAGGACGGGGTCGGCGACCGCCACCATCGGGTCTCCGGTTCCGCCGAGGGCGCCGTGGAGCACCCGGCTGTCGAGTAAGGTCTCCTTGTCGAACGCGACCGCGCCGTCGGCGGTCCGCGCGCCGATGACCACCGACTTCGGGTGGCCCTCCTCGGGGGTCGAAAGCGCGGGGAACATGGTGCGTTCGCTCGCGTAGTAGCCCCCGATCGGCGCGTAAACCCCGTACGGGTCGCTCTCGTACCGGCGCGCGTGGCCGGTGTCGTCGGTCATGATCTGTGAGTCCGGGTGTGCGGTCCGCCACTCGTCGACGGTGGTCCACACCACACGGAACTCCCTGAGAGTCTCACCGCGCATCGGCCCGTCGATGGCGGTGGCGAGAACCTGCGGCCACCAGCTCTCGTTCTCGCGGTCGTACATGATCAGGTTCGAGTTGACGAGTTCGCCGGAGACGCCGAAGGTCGTGCCGCCGCGCTCGAACCCCTGTACGGTGCCGGTCAGCGGGCAGTAGGTCACCGAGACGGGGTCGCCGGCGATCGCGTCGTTGACAATCTCGTGCCAGACGACGATGTGTTGTGGATACGCCTTCGCCTCGCCGTTGCGGACGACGCCGAACACCGGCGCGGTGTCGACGAGGTCGGTCTCGTCGATCCCGGCGAACGACGGCTCGTCTATCGACGGGATCCCGTCTTTGCTGACGCCGCCGTTGAGCGACTCCTCGAGCAGGTGGTCCGGGTCGTGTGCCAGGTGGCGGTCGGCGTCCGCGACCGGAGGGCTTGCCTCGGCCGACGCCTGCTCCGTCTCCGCCGAGTCCGTGCGTTCGCCGATCGATCCGATCGTGTCGCCGTCTGTACATCCGGCGAGTCCGGCGGCTCCGAGCGCACCGACGAGACCGATCGCTTCTCTGCGCGTGCGTTTCATGGCTCTTCTTCTGCTCCCGACCGGCTAAAGCCCCAAGCGGCGATGCGACCGGTTCACACACCCGAGTCGTGGTCGCCGGACCCGTCGCCGTTCGCCGCCCGCAGCCGTTCTGCGATCGCCTCGCCGGCTCGCCGCGGGTCCGCCTGCTCGACGGTGACGGCGTCGCCGACGGCGACCCTTCCCGGCTCGACGACGTCACAACAGAGTCCGCCGCGGTCGGACAACGCGGCCGCGAGCCCCGCCTCGCCGGCGACCGCCTCCACGTGCGCACACGGGGGCCGGCGGCGGGTGGGCCGAAGCAGGGCGTCGCCGAGCCGGACGGTCGCGTCGAGCAGTTCGTCCATCCCCTCGCCGAACCCGCGGACGACGACGTTTCGCCGGTGACGCCCGTCGGAGACGTCGATTCCCGTCTCGGCGCGGACGGCGTCGAGCGCCTCGCCCGCGACGAGCGTGACCGCACACCCGTCGAGCTGGAAGTGGCCAGATCCCTGCTGGTAGCGGTCGCCGTCGACTCCGCCCTCGACAATCGTGATCGCCTCGTTCTCGACCGGCGGCGCGCCGCTCTCCGGGGCGGTGAACAACCCCGCGACGACGCCGCCGGGCTCCGATTCGGATCGCCGTGTCATGACGGGCGTTCGGTCCTCCGGATATATAACCCACCGGCGGCGATCTCACGCGTCGTCTTCGGGGTCGGCGAGCAGCGCCGCGTCGTCGGGCGTCAGCCACTCGCGGTGCGCGTAGTACGCCGCGACGACCGGCGGCGCGAGCAGCGCGACGAGCGCGTAGATCCACGTGAACACGCCGAAATCGAGCACGCCCCGCTCGCCGAGCGAGAGGGCGTCGAGCAACACCGCGGCGGTCACGAGCGGGGCGACCAGGTAGCCGTGCGCGAAGCCGACCGCCGCCGCGGCCTGCGTTCCCGCCGGCAGGAGGAGCCAGTCGATCGCGTACAGAACGGTCCAGACGCCGGTCGCGACGGCGAGAACGGCAAGCCAGGGGCCGTCGAACCGACGCTCCGAGGGGTCCACGCGTCCGCCCGTCGTCTGTGTACTCACGCCTACGATCGGGGCCACACGATATTGAACCTCCGGATCGGCCGTCTCGGCGCACGACCCCGGGCTCAGTCGAACGTGCCCGCCGAGAGGTACCGCTCGCCGCTGTCCCAGAAGACGGTGATCACGAGCGGCTCGTCGCCGGCGTACGCGCCGGACTCCCGCAGCTCGGCGGCGACCTCTTTCGCGGCGAGGTTCGACCCAGCGGACGACTGGCCGACGAGGAGCCCCTCCTCGCGCGCCAGCCGGCGACACTCGGCCTCGGCAGCCTCGAGTTCGACGACGTGGACCTCGTCGATCAGCTCGCGGTCGAGGTTCTCGGCGACGAACCCCGGCCCCATTCCCTGGAACTCGTCGCCGGTGACCGGCTCGCCGGAGAGCACGGCGCTGCCCGCCGGCTCGACCGCGTCGACCCGGACGTCGGGAAACGCCTCGCGGAGCCGGCGGCCCGTCCCCGAGAGCGTTCCGCCGGTGCCGACGCCGGCGACGAGCGCGTCGACGGTCCGGTCGCCCACCTGTTCGAGCACCTCCGGACCGGTGGTCTCGTAGTGGGCCCGCGGGTTGGCGGGGTTCTCGAACTGGCGGAGCTGAACCATTCCCTCCGTCCGTTCGAGCTCGTCGGCGCGCGCCTTCGCCGCGGAGATGTCGCCGTCGACGAGCTCGACGGTCGCGCCGTACGCCCGCATCAGCTGGCGGCGCTCGACGGACTTGCCCGCGGGGATCACGAGCGTCACGTCGTACCCCTTCACCGCGCCGACCATCGCCATGCCGATCCCGGTGTTTCCGGAGGTCGGCTCGACGATGCCGTCGCCGGCCTCGAGCTCGCCGTCGCGTTCTGCCGCCTCGATCATGTACAACGCCGGCCGGTCTTTGGCCGAGCCGCCCGGGTTCTGCGACTCGATTTTCGCGGCGACCGTCGTTCCCGGCGGCGACGCCACTCGGACCAGCGGCGACCCGAGCCCCTCCAGGATGTCCTCGTCCATCGTCTGTCGCAAGACGCCGGCCACTCAAATGCCCGACGGACTCCGGCAAGCCGCGCGGCTCGTCTCGCCCCGCGACGCGTCGGCCCCGCAACGCGCCGGCCCCGCAGTACCGGTGCGGAGACACCGCTACGGGGGATCGCCGCCGCCGCACCGTTGATTACCCCTGGCGCCCAACCGAAGGCCATGACGCTCGACACGCTCGCTCCCGATCCGTCGTTCGACCCCGACGCCGTCGACCAGGCCGTCCTCGACGCCCTCGCCGGCGACTACCGGTTCATCGTGTGGGGCGGCGACTGGTGTGTAGACTGTCAACGACAGCTCCCGCCGTTCGGGGGCGCGCTCGCGGCCGCCGGCGTCTCAGACGATCGGATCGACGCGATCGCCGTCACGAAAGGCCCCGACGGGAAGGAAGGCCCCCGCGTCGACGCGTACGACATCGAGCGCATTCCGACGATCGTCGTCGAGACCCCCGACGGCGAGGAGGTCGCGCGGTTTGTCGAGGACGCAGACGTCTCGATCGCCGAGGCGCTCGCACGCGACCTCGCCGACCTCGAGGCGACGACGTAGGTGTCAAGAATCGGTCGTGTTCGCGTCGTCGGCGCTCGAACGGCGACCGGGGGTAGGTGGAAGCCCGTCGGTCGGTCGGTCGACCCGCCTGCCCGCCGATCTCGTCGCGGTCGACGTCGGCCTCTCGGTCCACTTTGTGTCATCCAGTAGCTATAAGTGAAAATACCATGACACCGCGGTATGGCGGTCACACGGGAACGAACTCCGGCCTGGGAGGGTGGGTTTCTGGATCGCGTTCAACACCTCGCTTCGGAAGCCAACCCCGCGTTTGCCGCAGGAAGCATCGTCGTACCGTTGGCAGTGCTCGCCGCGAGCGTCGCGCTCGGGCACACGGTGTTGTTGTTTTACACGCACGTCGTCGCCGGAGCGGTGTGGTTCGGCTTCGCGCTCGTCTTTCCGGCGGTCGTCGGTCCGGCGCTCGGGGCGCTCGACGAGGAGCACGCCGTCGCGGTCACGACCCGACTGACGCCGAAACTGGTGTTTTTCATCTTCGGCTTCTCGCTCACGACGGTCCTGTCTGGCACGGCGCTGCTCACGACCGACCTGGGGCTGGCGTACGGGTTCTCCGGGCTGTGGCCGACGGCGTCGCTCGCGCTCGGCTGGGGCTTGTTCGTCTTCGGACTCGTCGTTCCGAACCGGATCCACCTGCGGGCCTACTACGAAGGGCGCTCCGAGAACCCCGATTCGGACCGGCTGGCGACGATCGAGAAGCAAAACGCGCTGGTCGGCGTCGTCGAGGCGGTCGCGATGCTCGGTATCATCGTGTTGATGACCGGTCTGCGTCTCGGCTGAGCGCCGGTCGACATCGCCACCGGCCGTCCGCGGGATCACTCCGTTTCGAGTTCGGCCACGATCCGCTCGCGAATCGGCGCCGCGTCGACCGGCGCCCACGTCTCGATGTCGTAGGTCACGTCGGCGAGGACCTCCAGTCGCGCCGTGTCGCCCTCGGTGATCGCGGCGACCGCGTCGGTCGAGAGCCGCTCGTGAACCGCCTCCGAGAGGACCGCGCGGTCGACCGTCCGGTCCGGTACGTCGAGAATGTGCGGGAGGTCGGCGGCGCCGTCCGGCAGCGACGGGAACGCCGCCGGTCCGACCGCGAGGGCCTCGCCGCCGTCATTCGCGAGTCCGTCGGCGTCTCCCTCGTCGCCGACGACCGACACCGCCCCTGGCGGCGCGGGAACGAGCGCGTACTCCGCGACCGCGACGTCGATCGCCTCGTCGATCGCGTCCTCGTCGAGCGTGGTCCGTCGTTTGAACGCGAGTTCCGAGAACGCCCGCGAGAGTTCTTCGCGGGTGAGCCACGCGAAGAGATCGACCACGCCGGCGAGGTCGTCTCGGGCGAGACCGTCCGACTCCGGTCCGACGCTCACCGGTCGCCACCTCCGCGTGAGGCGCCGTCGCGGCGAGGCCGGACGCCGACCTCGGTCTCTCCCCCGAGGTCGACCGCCCGTTCTGGCTCCGAGTCGACGACCGCGGCCAGGTCCGCACGCGCCGCCTCGCCGACCTCCGCCGGCGAGAGGGGCGCGTCGTTCCACGCCGGGAGCCGGGTGTCGGCGCCCGGCTTCGCCACGGCGTCGGCGTACGTCGCCACCTGATCGCGTTCGGCTCCCCGGTCGTATCCGAGTCCGTTGAACGCGGCGTCGGCGGCGTACTGACGCGTCAGCGCGGCGGCGGTCTCGCGGTAGCGGCCGGGCAGCGTGTCGTACGCGACGTCGACGCCCGCCTCGTCGACGACGCGGAGCGTCGCCTCGCCGACCGCGCGGCTCATGTCGGCCAACCCCGTCGGCCCGTCGACGGAGCGGTGGTCGTGTTCGTACTCCCCGAGGTCGACCTGTGCGCTCCCGGCGAAGCCGGCGTGTTCGAACGCCTCGCCGAGCGTTCCGATCTCCAGTCCCCAGCCGCGTTGGAGCCGGAGCGCCGAGACGAGGTCGGTCGTCGCCGCGAACTCGCCCGCGAGCGCGTACCGAAACGCCTCGAGGTACTCGAGGACCGCCGCGTCGTGGCGGTCGGCGAGCGCACGGACGAGCGGACGGAAGAACAATCGGAACAGCCGGCCGTACAGCGCGTCGTCCTCGACGCGGGCGTAGTACCCCTTGGCGAACTCGTGGCCGTTCGCGACCGGAAACAACAGCCGGGTCACGAACCGCGGCGAGTACGTCGTCGTGTCGGCGTCGTGGACGACGACGTACTCCTCGTTGAGCGCCCGACCGAGTCCCAGCCACACGTCTCTGCCCTTCCCGCGGCTGCCGGCGACGCCGCGGTCGGCGAGCAGGTCGGCGAGCCGCGGCCCGTCACACCACAGCGTCTCCACGTCGAGGTCGAACTCGTCGAGCCACGCGGCGAAGGCGCCGGCCCGATTCGGCGGGGCGCGCAGCGGGACGATCACCCGGGCGGGATCGACCGTCTCCAGCGCGGAAAGAACGCGATCCGCCGCGAGCGTCCCGTACTCGCGTTCCGTCATCGGCACCACGACCGCCGCCCGGCCGGTCGGCGCGTCGGGCCGATGGTCGGTCAGCGCGTGAAGCGTCGTCACGCGCTCTTGTACGTACTCCATCATCGGATACGAGGGGAAGCGACCTTTAAACACACACGATACGCGGAACTCGTTTTCGCGGTCCGGGCCGGACGCTCCGGTCGGCCTCGGGTGACCCTGGCTCAACGGGCCGGGTGTGCGGCTCCGCCGGGGACCCGGCCGACGGCGTTCAGTCCGGCGTACACGGCCACCAGGAGGGCGAGCCCGGCGGCCGCGCCGAGAAAGACGGCGTCGTAGGAGACGCCCGCCTCGACGGCCTCGCCGACGGCCCACGAGCCGCCCGCCTGTGTCGTCATCATCCCCGCGGAGTAGACGGCGTACGCCGACGCCCGCGAGTCGTCGGGCAGCGAGCCGAGCAGGTAGGTGTCGCCCGCCGGAAACACCATGTGGATCGTGAAGCCGACGAGCGCGCTCGCGAGACCGATCGCGGCGAGCCCGGAGGCGAAGACCGCGAGCACGATGCTCAACAGAAAGGCCGTCACGATCCCGAGGAGGTACGGGACGTGCGGGAGCCGGTCCGCGAGGTTACCGGAGATCAGAAAGGCGGGAACCCCTGCCGCGAAGATCACGGTGAGCAGGGTTCGCGCGGTCGCCGGCGGGAGCCCCTTGGAGATCATGTACAGTTCGTAGAAGTTGAACACGCCCTGCCAGACGAAGCCGGTCAGCCCGAGAAACACGACCCCGGCGGCGATCAGCTTCCACTCCGAGCGCGCCCCGGCGACGAACGCCGTGTCGTTTCGCCCGGCGTCGGGAAGGTCGGTCCGGCCGGCCAGTGCGACGACGAGGACGGTCGTGAACGCGGCCGCGAGCGCGAGCCCGTAGAACGCGTAGCGCCAGTCGTACCACAACGAGACGGTCACCACCGGCGCGGCCGCGACGGCGGCCAGCTGGCTCGCCGTTCCGTGTGTGCCCATGGCGCGACCCACCCGTCGAGGAAACAGCTCCGCGATCAACGGGTTGGCGGCGACGAAGTAGACGCCCGAGGCGCTCCCGACGAGAAACGCGGCGGCCATCAGCGTCGGGACGCCGGGGGCGAGCGCGACGCCGAGCGCGCCGAGACCGAGCGTCGCTCCCGAGACGGTCACGACGCGGACACGCGAGACCCGCGTGAGCAGCCAGCCGGTCGGCAGGCGAGGCGACGCGGAGCCGAGCCACGCGAGCGTGACGACGAGCCCGGCGGTCCCCTCGCGGATGGTGAACTCGTCGATGAACTCGCCCACGAGCGGCGCGAACACCACCCGCGAGAAGTTCACGAGAAACACCATCGCACACAACGATCCGAACAGCCGGCTCCGTGACACGGCGGCCCTTCCCGGCGGCCGAGCACAAGCGTTGCGGAACCGGCCACCCGCCGGTCGGCCCGTGGAAGCGGTGTCGCTCGTGCCGGTCGCGGCCGGCGCGATCCGCCCGTCGACGCCGGGGTTTTTATACCCGCTCCCGATCAACGTCGGATCATGAAATCGACGCGCAAGGCGCTGCGAGACGGCGACCTGTACAAAGACACCTACGAGCGGCTCAACTGCGCGGCGTGTGAGATGGTGTTGAAAAAACAGAACGATCCCGACGAGGTGTTTTCCGTCCGGATCTGCCCGGAGTGCGGCACCGAGTACAAGGAGCTCCGCTGATCGGCTCGGCTCCGTCCGGAGGCGGGGTGTCCCGCGGTCGCTGTTTTGCGCTTCGGTTCTCCGTCGGTCACTCGAAGACGGCGTCGAACGTCGACGCGCCGAGCGGGTCGAACGTCCCCGCGGCCGCGTTCTCCCGGAGGTGGTCCGGCGTGCTGGTGCCGACGAGCGAGCAGGTCACCCCCGGCGCGCTGCGCGCGAAGTTGAGCGCCCGCTGAGCCGGCGTGTCTCCCGACAGCTCGGCGTCGACGCTCGTCGGAATCGACCCCGGACCCGCAAGCCCTCCCTGTCCGAGGCTCGCGCTCGTGACCACGGAGAGGCCGGCCTCGTGGGCGAACTCCAGCGTCGACACCGGCTCGCTGTCCCCGCTCACGCGCTGGTTCGCGCGCGTGAACGCGTCGGCCATCCGCACGTTGAAGGGGAGCTGTATCGCCGCAAACCCGTGCTCGTCGGTCGGGCCGACCGCCTCGCCGGCCGCCGCCGCGCGGGCGAGGACCTCCCGAAGCGAGAGGTGGTCGTCGTCGGTCTCGGCGACCCGAAACGCGTCCCACGTCGCGACCCCGTACCGTCCGACGTCGCCCGCGACCCGTCGGCGTTCGAGCGCCTCGAAGGCGGCCTCTATGGCGTCGTACACCGCCGCGCGGGACCGCTCGGCGAGCTGTGTCTCCGGGTTGTGGACGTAGTAGCAGTCGATCCGATCGACCCCCAGTCGGTCGAGCGATCGGTCGAGCGACCACTCCAGGTAGCCCGGGGCGAGACAGTGGCCGCCGGCGAGGTCCGCGGGGTCGACGAGCCCCGGCTCGACGAACCGCTCGCGGAGGTACGCCGCGGGGTCGTCGGGGCGCTCGCCGTCGAACGGGAGAAACCCGCCCTTCGTCGCCACCACGACCGCCTCGCGGGGGACCGCCGCGTCTCGAATCGCCTCGCCGACGACGCGCTCGGACCGCCCACACCGGTAGTTCACCGCGGTGTCGACGTGGTTCACCCCGTTCTCGACCGCGAGCTCGACGACTCGCCGATACGCGTCGTCGACGGCGTCGGTGGGGGCGCCGAGGTAGGTGCCGACGCCGACGCTGGCGGCCACGCCCGGCCCGAACCGCCTGAAGTACGTCCGTCCGAACGCCTCGCCGAACCGGTCGCGGTACTCCCACAGGGCGTCGCGGGTGGCCATGGTCGTCCGACGCGAGGGGCGTGGCGTACAAAACGTGCGCGACGCTCGCCCGGGTCCCGGTCGACGAGCCGTTCCCGTCGCCGAGCGTCCGACGGCCGCACGAGGCGTCGGGCTCCGACGGCCGCACGAGGCGTCACAACGGTTTTACGTCCACCGGGAGTCGATATCGCACGATGGCGTCGCTCACCAGCCACCTGGCAGAACTCGTCGAGGACGCCGACGCGGTGCTTCTGTTCTCGCCGACCGCCTCGTTTCACGACCGATTCGTCGACGACGCCGCCGACGTCGTCGTGGTCGCGCCCGACAACGACGTGGACGCGGACCCGTTCGTCGAGCTTCCGGTGCCGTTCCGCGACATCCGCGACCGGATCCGGTTCGGCATCGAGGGATCGGCCGCGGCCGACCTCGTGACGGAGGGCGACGAGGTGGTCTGTGTCGTCGGCGTCTTCGAGGGCGAGCCCGACGCGGTGATCCGTGTCACCGTCGACGAGACGGCGCAGTCCGGAATCTACGGGTTGTTCACCGATTCCCGAGCCGACCCGGAGGTCATCCGCGACGTGCTCGAGGTCGCCATCGAGCTCGGCAAGAAGGGCCAGAAGGGGAAGCCCGTCGGCGCGTTGTTCGTCGTCGGCGACGCGGGCAAGGTGATGAACAAGTCCCGGTCGTTGTCGTACAACCCCTTCGAGAAGTCACACGTCCACGTCGGTGACCCGATCGTGAACGTCATGTTGAAGGAGTTCTCCCGGCTCGACGGCGCGTTCGTGATCTCAGATTCGGGCAAGATCGTCTCGGCGTACCGCTACCTCGAGCCGGGCGCCGAGGGCGTCGACATTCCGAAGGGGCTCGGCGCCCGCCACATGGCCGGCGGCGCGATCACCCAGGACACGAACGCGACGGCGGTCGTCCTCTCGGAGTCCGACGGGCTCGTGCGGGCGTTCAAGGCCGGCCGGCTGGTCTTAGAGCTCGATCCGGAGGAGTACTGATGATCGCGGCGACCGACCTGCCGGGGCGGGGGATCGCCGGACAAACGCCGCGCGAGTTGCTTGCGGCCGTCCCGGAGCGCGTCTGGCTCGCGCTGGTCGTGATCGTGTTCGGCGTGGTCGTGGCGTTTCTCGTCGGGGTCGTCAGCCGCCGGCTGCTGACGCGGGCCGGCGTTCCGGAGGCCATCGAGGGGACGACGTTCGAGCGAACGGCCCGCGAGTTCGACACCTCGACCGTCCGCATCGTGGCGAAGCTCTCGACGTACTTCATCGTCGCCGTCGCCCTGCTCCTCGCGCTCACCGTCGCCGAGATCCGGTACTTCGACCTGTTCTGGTCGGAGTTCGTCGCGTTCGTTCCCCGGCTGTTCGTCGGTATTCTCGTGCTCATCGTCGGGGTCATCGTCGGAGACAAAGCCGAACTCCTCGTCGTCGAGCGGCTCCGTGGGGTGAAACTCCCCGAGGTCGGCGTGCTTCCGACGCTCGTGAAGTACAGCGTCGTCTACGTCGCGGCGCTCATCGCGCTCGGACAGGTGGGGGTTCAGACGCTCGCGCTCGTCGTGTTGCTCGCGGCGTACTCGTTCGCGATGGTGGTGTTGACGGCGCTGGCGACCAAGGACCTCCTCGCGGCCGGCGCGGCCGGCGTCTTCCTGTTGTTGCGGCAGCCGTACGGGATCGGCGACGAGGTGCGGGTCGCCGAACAACGCGGCATCGTTCAGGAGATCGACCTCTTCGTCACCCACATCGAGACCGACACCGGCGAGCACGTGCTTCCGAACCACGTCGTGTTCCGCAACGGCATCGTGTTGATCCGGGGCTGAGACCGACGGCCCCGTCGAGACCGGCCCGACCACAACGGTTAGGCCCGCTCGGACCCCACGGATCGACACGCGTGGACGACGCCATCGAGTGGCTGCGGGACCGCCCGTACTACGAGGGACAGATCGCCGACCACCGACGGCTCCCGGCCCGCGAGCCGTCGTTCGCAGACGTCGACCTCGAGCCGCGGCTCGCGGGGGCGCTCGACGACCGCGGCGTCGACCGACTCTACCGTCATCAGGCGGACGCGATCGCCGCCGTTCGCGGCGGCGACGACGTCGTTCTCGCGACCGAGACCGCGAGCGGGAAGTCGCTCGCGTACACGGTCCCCGCCGTCGAGGCTGCGATGGACCACGGCGGACGGACCCTCTACATCGGCCCGCAGAACGCGCTGATAGCCGACCAGGAGGAGTCGTTGTCGGCGCTCGCCCGCGGGCTCGGCTTCGGAAGCCGGGTGTCGGTCGAGTCGTACACCGGCCGGCTCTCGCGGGCAGAGAAACGTGACGTCCGCGACGCCCGTCCGACGGTGCTGTTGTCGAACCCGGACATGCTCCACTACGCGTTGTTGCCGTACGCCGGGCGGCTCTGGGAGTGGTTCTTCTCCTCGCTTGAGTACGTCGTGATCGACGAGGTGCACAGCTACCGCGGCGTGTTCGGCTCGGGGGTCGCGCTGGCTCTCCGCCGGCTCGCGCGCACCTGCGAGCGGTTCGGGACGGACCCGACGTTCATCTGTTGTTCGGCGACGATCGGCAACCCGGTCGAGCACGCCGCGGCGGTCACCGGCCGGGATCCCGACGGGATCACGCTCGTCGACGAGGACACCTCCGGCCGAGGGCCGCGCGACTGGGTGTTGTGGAACCCGCCCGAGTACGACGACGACTGGGCCGAGCGGGGTGACGGCCGGCGCAAGTCGAGTCACACCGCCACGAAGCGGTTGTTCGTCGACCTGGTCGCGAGCGGGCGACAGACGCTGGCGTTCACCCGGGCGCGCCAGACCGCAGAACAGTACGCCACCGACAGCGCGAGCGACCTGCGGGAACGGGGCGACCACGACCGCGCCGCGAAGGTGGGCGCGTATCAGGCCGCGCTCACGGACGAGACGCGCCGGGAGATCGAAGCCGACCTCCACGCCGGCGACCTCCGCGGCGTCTGGTCGACGAGCGCGCTCGAACTCGGCGTCGACGTCGGCGGACTCGACGCCGTGCTCCTGGACGGCTACCCCGGAACGCGGATGTCGGCCCACCAGCGGGCGGGCCGCGCCGGACGCGGAACGGACCCCGCGCTCGTGGTGATGGTCGGCGGCGAGGACCAGCTCGACCAGTACCTGATGACGAACCCCGCCGACTTCTTCGAGGCGCCGCCCGAGGACGCGATCTGTGACCCCGAAAACGAGCAGTTGCTCCCGCGACACGTGGCGTGTGCGGCCGACGAGCGCTGGCTCTCGCCGGGAGACGAGGCGTTCTTCGGCGAGTCGTTCCCGGACGTCGTCGCCGACCTGACGGCGGCCGGAACGCTGTCGCGCCGCGAGGCCCCGGCCGGAACCCGCTGGACGTTCGCGGGCTCCGAGAGCCCCCAACACGCGATGAACCTCCGGACCGCAGAAGACCGCGAGATCGAGCTGATCGACCGGTCTGACGGCGAGTCGATCGCCTCGCTCGGGTTCGCCGACGCGCTCCGCGACGCCCACCCGGGAGCGATCTACCACCAACAGGGCCGCACCTACGAGGTCGTCGACCTCGACCTCGACCGAAACGTCGCGGAGCTCAACGCCTCGTGGGCGGACTACTACACCCAGCCGCTCACGGAGAAGTCGATCGCGGTCGAGGAGGACCACGACGAGCGAACGCTTCCGGGACGCCCGGACGTGCCGGTTCGCTTCGCGACGGTGACCGTCACCGAACGAGTCACCGGCTTCGTCCGCAAGGACGCGACCACGGGGAGTTCACTCGGCGAGTCGACGCTCGACCTGCCGGAGACGACGCTCCGGACGCGCGGCTTCTACTTTCCGGTCCCGGCGGACGTGGAGTCGGAGATGCGGGCGCTCGGCGCGGATACAGACGACGACGCGACAGACGGCGACGCGGCGTTCGGAGACGGCGCGACAGACGGCGACGCGGCGTTCGGAGACGGCGCGACAGACGGCGACGCGGCGTTCGGAGACGGCGCCGGCGGCGAGTACGCGTTCAACGGTGGGATCCACGCGGCCGAACACGGCATCATCTCGTTGTTCCCGTTTCACCTGCTCTGTGACCGCGGCGACATCGGCGGCATCTCGACGCCACACCACCCGCACGTCGACGCTCCGGCGGTGTTCGTCTACGACGGCTACCCCGGCGGCGTCGGGCTCACCCGGCGGGGACACGCGCGGATCGGCGAGCTGATGCGCCGGGCCGCGCGGCTCATCGACGGCTGCGACTGTGCGGACGGCTGCCCGTCGTGTGTCCAATCGCCTCACTGCGGTAACGCGAACGAGCCGCTCGCGCCGGCGCCGGCGGTTCACCTGTTGGAGTCGCTGGCGGGCGACGACTGACCGCGCGCGGACGACGACTGACCGGTCACGCAGGGCAAAGCCACTTATCACAGGCCCGCGTCGGTCGAGTGGATGGACGTCGACATTCGGGAGGTGACCGTCCCGGCAGAAGACATCATGCAGTGGCTGGTTCTCGCCGTGGCGTACTTCCTCCTGATCCTCTTTGCGATCGGCGTCTTGGACCTGTGTTTGCAGCTGGTCTCGCTCGTCCGGAGCGGTCAGTTCACCGACCCGGTAGCGGTCGTCAACCTCCTCGATTCGGTGTTGTTGTTGCTGATCCTCGTGGAGGTCCACCGGACCCTGATCGCCTACGCTCGCGACGACCCGGTGCTCCGGATCGTCGTCAGCACCGCGATCATCGCCGTGGCCCGACGCGTGATCAGCTTTCGTCCGGAGGCGGGCGTCAACGGCCAGGAGACGTTGTTCGTCGCGACCGCGTTCTCGGTTCTCGTTCTCACGCTCATCGTGGGTTACTTCATGCTCAACCGGGTCGACATCGAGCGGTGACCGGCGGTTCACCGGACGAACGCGGCCGGCTCACGCCTCGGCCGCGGGCTCCGCGAGCGCCCGCGGGTCGACGTCCGCCTCGAAGAGCCGCGCGCCGCAGGCGTCACACGTCGCGGCGAGCACGTCGTACTGCCGACAACAGGACTCGACGACGGTCGCGTCGAGCGTCACGTGGCCGTCACACGTCGGACACGTCTCAACGAACAGCCGAAGGCTCCCGAGCAGTTCGCTTCGGCGCGCGGTCGACAACGCGGCCCAGCCGGACCAGCGCTCGTCGATGACGGCCGCGGCGGCGAGGTCCGCGAGGAACGCCGGGCGGGATTCCCAGCGACCGACCGGCTCGTCGTCGATGGCCCCGACGTACGCGTGGCCGCGGTCGACGACGGACACCGCCTCGGGGTCGGCGCCCACGAACCGGGCGAGCGCCGCCGCGTCGGCGTTCGCGTCGGCGAGCCTGCGGGCGCGGCGCCGCCAGGCGTCGTGAAACTCCGCTTCGAGAACGAGGTCGGCGGCGGCGGCGCTCTCGCGGAGCACGCCGGCCTCGACGAGCGTCGCCGCGGCGTCGAGCGTCTCCGACCGCGGCGTCGGTCCCTTTCCGAACCACGCGAGCACCCGCTCGGGGAGGTATCGTTTCGTCAGCTCCGGGGTTCCGGGCACGAGGTAGCCGCGGAGGGCAATCGTTGCGACGCCGACGGCGAACACGACGACCGCCCACCCGACCGACGCCGTCGCGACGACGAGCGCGAGCGCGGCGGCGATACCGAGGTTGACCGCGGTGCACGGAAGACACCGGTTCGATCCGGTGTAGCGCGGGTTCCGAAGCCAGACGGGAGCCGATACTGACGGAGCCATATCGTTCGAGAGGCGCGGCCGGAAGATAGGTACGACGCCCCTACCGCCCGGAATGCGCCGTCGGCACGCCGTCGGTCGCTGCGTTCTGTGAGTCGCCCGTTGCGTCCGCGTACGCGGGAGACGGTCCGACCGCTCGGCATCTCCTCACGCTCGAAGTGTACGAATACAATAATATAGAAACAGTTAATATCAGACGAAGAGATATGTGACGTAGCAACACGTCAGCTGAGTGTGGCGTTCGGTCGCTCGCCGACACCCGCCGACGATGCGTCACGACCCGGTACCGGCGGTCTTAGGGGGCCGAAGCGGTTGTCTCCGGGATGCGGCGCGCGCCGTCGGACACGACAATCAACCATCAGACATGAACAGCAACAACCATCAGACATGAATCAGGTATCATCGGCAGACGACGAAACGGCCGGCGCCGTCTCGGATCGCCCGAGACCGGACGCCGAGGAGTCCGACCGGATATCGACCGACGAGCTGTTCGCGTTGTTGAGCAACGGTCGCCGCAGACGCGCGTTGCGGATCCTCTCGGAGAACGACGGCGCGCTCAAGCTCCGCGAGCTGGCGACGACTATCGCCGCCGAGGAGAACGGTCTCGACCCCGTCGAGGTGGATTACACCCAGCGCAAGCGGCTGTACACGTCGTTGTATCAGTCCCACCTTCCCCGGATGGAACGAAACGGTGTGGTCACACACGACCGCAACTCCGGGCTGGTCACGCTCGCGTCGGAGGCCGACCGCTTCGACGCGTACCTCGAAGTCGTCGGCGAAGACGAGTTCACGTGGTCGGAGTTCTACGCCGGCCTGGCGGGGTTGTTCGCCGTCGTCACGCTGGCGTACGCCACGGAGACGCCGCCGTTGGTCACGGTCGGACCGACGGCGCTGATGGCGACGCTGACGCTCGTCTTACTCGTCTCCGCGCTCGCACACGTCCGGTATACCCGCAG
>CAZKXC010000008.1:0-9095 GCA_964556645.1 uncultured Halobellus sp. | reverse complement strand
GCGGGCGCCGGGGTTCCGGTAAACGCCGACCCGACCGCGTCTCCGACGGCGGTGGTTTCACGTTCGTCCCGGCCGTGAGTCTAGTATGGAGCTGTTCTGGCACCGACAGGACCTCAGACTCGCCGACAACCTCGGACTCGCGGCCGCCGCCGACCGCGGACGCGTCGCGGGCGTGTTCGTGTTCGACGACGACGTGCTCGCACACACCAGCGACGTGCGCGTTCGCCGCCTGCTCGACGGGCTCGCGGCGCTGCGCGAGTCGTACCGCGACCGCGACAGCGACCTGCTCGTCGTCCACGGCGATCCGGCCGACGCCCTGCCCGCGATCGCCGACACGGTCGGCGCCGACCGGGTCGTCTGGAACCGCGGCTACTCCGGGCTCGCCCGGGAACGCGACGCGGCGGTACGACGGGCGCTCGACGACGCCGGGATCGACCGCGACGCACACCACGACGCCGTCTTGCACACGCCGGATTCGATCCGAACGAACGCCGGCGACCCGTACTCCGTGTACTCGTACTACTGGAAGAAGTGGACCGACCGCGAGAAGGACTCGCCGGCCCCGACGCCCGACGCCGCGGACCTCGTCGACGCGGACGCGCTGGCGGCGGCGGTCGAGTCCGCCGCCCGGACGGACGGCGGCGCCGCCGTCGACAGGGTCGCCGTCGGCGACCTCCCGGTCCCCGAGGACCTCGGGTTCACCGAGCCGGACGCCGACATCGGCCCCGCGGGGACGGCGGCCGCCCGCGACCGCTTGTCGGCGTTTCTCGCCGACGACGTGTTTCGCTACGAGGAGGACCGAGACTACCCCGCCCGAGACGGAACCTCGCGGCTCTCGGCGTTTCTGGCGTACGGCGAGATCGGCGTTCGCGAGGTGTACGCCGCCACCGAGCGCGCGATGGCGGCCGCGGCCGACCGCCCCGAGACGGACGCCGCCGACAACGTCGAGGAGTTTCAGGGCCAGCTCGCCTGGCGTGAGTTCTACACCCAGGTGTTGTTCCACAACCCCGAGGTCGTGACCGAGAACTACAAAGAATACGAGCAGGAAATCGAGTGGCGAGACGACCCCGAGGAGATCGCGGCGTGGAAGCGCGGCGAGACGGGGTACCCGATCGTGGACGCCGGCATGCGCCAGCTGCGCGACGAGGCGTACATGCACAATCGCGTCCGGATGATCGTCGCCTCGTTTCTCACCAAGGACCTGCTCGCCGACTGGCGGCACGGATACGACCACTTCCGCGAGCGGCTCGCCGACCACGACACCGCCAACAACAACGGCGGCTGGCAGTGGGCGGCCTCGACCGGAACCGACGCGCAGCCGTACTTCCGGATCTTCAATCCGATGACGCAGGGCGAGCGCTACGACCCAGAGGCGGAGTACATCGCCGAGCACGTTCCCGAGCTTCGGGGCGTCGATCCGGACGTGGTCCACGGCTGGCACGAGCTGTCGCCGACCCAGCGGGCGAACGCCGCTCCCGGGTACCCCGCGCCGATCGTCGACCATTCGGAGCGACGCGAGGCGGCGCTGGCGATGTTCAAACGCGCCCGCGGCGAAGACCCGGACGAGTAGCGGACGGACAAGCAATCACAGCGGCCGGCCGGCGGGCCGCGGGCGGCCGTTCGATTCGGTCCGCTCACCACGGCCGCCGTCGGATTCCCGGCCCGTCGGATCCGTCGCGTGTGCTTAAGACTCCCGCGCGCCGACCTCGAGACATGTCAACAGAAGAACTTCTGGAGTCGAGCGCAGTGGCGATGACGGACGACGAGATGCGCGAGTTCCTGACCGAGCAGGGCGTCGGGACGCTCGCGCTTCCCGACGCGGATGCGCCGTACGCCGTCCCGATCTCGTTCGGCTACGACGGAGACGCGACGCTGTACTTCGTCTTTCTGCGCTTCGGAGCGGAGAGCCGCAAGGAAACGCTGAGCGACCGCACGGAACGGGCGCGATTCGTCGTTTACGACGCCCAATCGCCCCACGAGTGGCGAAGCGTGAGCCTGCTCGGGCGGATCGAGGCGGTCGCAGACGGCGAGTGGGGGCCGGTGCGGGACGCGATGAAGAACGCCTGGCATCCCGACCTGTTCAGTTCGGCCGAGCCGATGCGCGGGATCGGCGGCTACCGGCTGCGGATCGACGAATGGACCGGGATCCGACGGGGCAGCGCGGGCGAGTAAATCGACCGGACGACCGCCGGAACTGCCGGAGGGGGAACGCACATGAGCCGTGCGGTTCTCCCCCCGCTATGAACGTCGACATCCTGTTGTACGACGGCTTCGACGAGCTCGACGGGATCGGCCCCTACGAGGTGTTCGACTACGCGTTCGACTACGCCGCCGGAACGGACGGCTGCGGCGAGCCGGACCGGGCCGGCCGCCTCCGTTACGTCACCCTCGATCCCCGGGAGACGGTGACCGCGAGCCACGGAACCCGCGTCGGCGTCGACGCCGTTTTGCCCGCCCCCGACGACGCCGACGCGCCCGACGTGATCGTCGTTCCGGGCGGCGGCTGGAACGCGCGCGACGAGACGGCGAGCGCGTGGGCGGAGGCGAACCGCGGCGCGATCCCGGCCGCCCTCGACGACCACCACGCGGCCGGGACCCGGATCGCGAGCGTCTGTACCGGCACGATGCTGCTCTCGGCGGCCGGGATCACGGACGGGCGCCGCGCGGTCACACACGCCGGCGCGATAGACGAACTGCGCGAATCCGACGCGACGGTCGTCGACGCGCGCGTCGTCGACGACGGCGACCTCCTCACCGCGGGCGGGGTCACCTCCGGGCTCGACCTGGCCCTCTACGTCGTCGAGCGGGAGTTCGGGGAGGCGATCGCCGACCGCATCGCGACCGTAATCGAGTACGAGCGGCGGTACGAGGTGGCCGGCGCCGAGCGCGACGGACCCGACTCGGGCGGCGGCGGTGACGGCGGCGACACCGACGGCGATCCGAACGCGTGACCGACGCCCGTCACTGACCGTCGTCGGTGGCGCCGCCCGCGCTGTCGACGGTGATCACGGTACAATCGAGCTGGCCGCGGAGGTAGGCGTCGATGTCCGGGTCAGAAAGGAGCTTCTGGACCATCCGGCGCCAGCGGCCGGCCTGTTTCGACCCGATGACGACGACGTCGGCGTCTTCGGCGACGACCTCCTCGAGTATCGTCTCCTCGACCAGAAATCCGCGTCTGACGGCGAACCGAGCGCGGGTGAGCCTCCCCAGCCGCCGCTCGACGGCGCGTTTGAGGTCGCTGCGTGAGACGCCGCCGGCGTTCTGATACAGGTCGACGTGGAGGACGGTGAGGTCGGCGTCGCGCTCCGCCGCGACCCGAACGCCTTCGCGGAGCGTCGCCTCCGAGTGGTCCGTCAGCGGATACCGAACCGGCACCACCACCAGAGTCATACCCCACCGATGTGGTCGTCGGCTAAATACGCTGTCGATAGCCGGGCGGGGTCAGCAGATTTATCGGGCCCTTGTTCGAAGTCGCGCTCGTGGGTGATCGAACGTGTCGAGCCAGCTGATCCCGCTCGTGGCGGCGATCATCGCCATCGGGATCGTCGCACAGCTGCTCGCAGACCGGTTCGAGGTGCCGAGCATCGTGTTTCTGCTGGTCGCGGGGGTGGCGCTCGGCCCCGAGGGACTCGGCGTCATCACCGCCGACACGTTCGCGTCGCTGCCCGCCATCGTCGGGCTCTCGGTCGCGATCATCGTCTTCGAGGGCGCGTTCCACCTCCGAGTAGAGAACATCCGACAGGCGACGACAGAGAGCCTCCGTCTCGTCTCGATTGGAGCGGCGGTCTCGCTTCTGGGAACCGCGCTCGTGGTTCGGCTCGCGCTCGGGGCCGACTGGGAGGTGGCGTTTCTCATCGGTGCGCTGCTGGTTGCGACCGGTCCGACGGTCATTACGCCGATTCTCCGGGTCGTCCCCGTCCGCGACCGGGTCGCCACGGCGCTCGAGACCGAGGGAATCGTCAACGACGTGACGGCGGCCATCCTCGCCGTCGTGGTGTTCAAGATCATGCAACTCGAGGAGCCGACGGTGCCGGCGTTTCTCGAGCTGTTCGTCGAGCGGATCGGGACCGGCGTCGGCGTCGGCGTGATCGTCGCGGCCGTGATCTGGGTGGTGCTCCGATACATCGACCTCTCGCCGGGAGACGCGCCACGAAACGCCCGGCTGGTGGTTCTCGCCGGGGCGCTGGTCGCGTTCGGCGCCGCCGACACCGTCGCCAGCGAGGCGGGCGTCGCCGCCGTCGCGACGGCCGGTATCATCCTCGGCAACGCGGGCGTGCCGTACGAAGAACAGATATCCGAGTTCAAAGGCGACATCACGCTGATTGTGCTCTCGTTCGTCTTCATCGCGCTGGCGGCGCTGCTCGAGTTCAGCGACCTGCTCTCGCTCGGTGTCGGCGGACTGGTCGTCGCGGCGGCGGTGATGCTTCTGATCCGTCCGCTGGACGTGCTCGTTTCGACCCGGGGTGGGCAGTTCACCGCGTCCGAGCGGCTGTTCGTCAGCTTCGTCGGGCCGCGCGGCATCATTCCGGCGTCGGTCGCGACGTTGTTCGCCGTGGAGCTACAGGCGGCCGGCGAGTCGGAGGCCGCGACGCTGCTCGTCGGCACGGTGTTTCTCGTCATCGGATCGACGGTCGTTCTCCAGGGCGGCTTCGCCCGACAGATCGCAGAATACTTAGACGTGATACCAATGCGCGTACTCATCATCGGCAGCGGGCGGGTCGGCCGCGAGGTCGCCGCCCGGCTCGAAGAACGGGGAGAAAACGTCGTCGTGGTCGAAAACGACGAGACGGCCGCCGAACGAGCCCGCAGCGAGGGGCTCACCGTCCACATCGGCGACGGGGCCGACATCGACGTGCTCCGGACGGCCGGGATCGAAAACGCCAAAACGATCATCGCGGCGACCGGCGACGACAAGGTGAACCTGTTCGTCGGCCAACAGGCAACGACGAACTTCGACGTCGAGAGGGTGGTCTGTCGGGCGAACGACCCCGACAACATGGACGCGTTCGACGACCTGGACGTCGAGACGATCTCCTCGACGCACGCGACGGCACAGGCGATCGACGACTCGATCGAGCGCCCGGCGATGGCCCGATGGGTCGACATGCTCGGCGAGGAGGGCGACGTCCGGGAGGTGACGTTACGGAACGACGAGCTCGTCGGCCGGCCGCTGAACGACCTCGGCACCGACCTTCCCGGCGGCTGTCTCGTCGCACTCGTCACGCAGGGCAGCGACACGTTCGTGCCGGAGGCGGATTACACGCTCGAGGCGGACGACCGTCTCACGCTCGTCGGCGAGCGCCAGGCCGTCCAGTCGACGTCGTCGATCGTGCGCGGGGAGTGACCGGTCGTTCGTTTGGCGCGTCTTTCACGGCCCTTCTCGGCCGGTTCCACCCGGAGGATCCCCGTCGACTCGTCGGCGAAGCCGTTCGCTCGTCGTCGACCGCGTCACTCCCGACGGAGCACGTCGGCTTCGGTGAGAGTGATCTCCCGTTCCGGATTGAACTTCTTTGCGAGGGCGAACCGCCGCATGTTCCTGCGTGTCTTCTCGCTCGGGAACCCGCCGTGGCCGTCTTCCGACCGTCTCATCAGAGTGATCAGTTTTATCGCGGCCTCCTCGTCTATCGCATCGCTCAGTTCGTCTCTCATCGGCGTGTACGCGCCGTCGTCGGCTCGCACGAGGTCGACGAACGACGCCGCGGTTAGTTTGGCGCCCGCCGGATTCGCTTCGGGGGCCCCGTACGAGCTGTCGCCGCCTGAGCCTCCGGTGTGGACCGGTCCGTTCGACGGGTTCGCCATCGGGTCCGGAAAGCCGAGCCCCACGTAGTAGAGCTCCTCTGTGCCCGCGTGAACCACGTTCCACGAGCGGCCGGCGACGACGAACGCCCGCATCGCGTCGACCTCGTCGTTTCTGTCCGCGATCGCCTCTATCGTCTGTGCCACGAGGGTCTTGTCCACGCTGAACTCCCCTTTGAACCGATCCGCTATCGCCGTCAGCAGGTCCCGATCGTTCTGGGTGAGATCGATCTCGGCCTCCAGACGCTCCACGGCTCTGTGGCGGTCGTCGCGGCTCGAACGCGTGGCACCTGCCGCCCAGAACGCTCGTTCGTCGGCGAACACCGCGTCGATCAGCCGGTTCGACTGCGCCCGCGTCTTCTCGATTCCCTCGACGGTGACGGTCGTCGTCGTTCTCACGGGCTCGTCTCCGTACTCGTCGTCTATCTCGAGGGCGAACTCGAACGCCGTGTCTCCCGGCAGCACGCGTTCGTTCTCGACGACCACGGAGCCGTCGACGTACTCGATCCCCTCCTCGAGAACGTACTCGAGGGTCGTCTCCGCGTCGAAGAACCGTTGATCGCCGGCTCCCATGCCGGACTCCTGGCTCACTTTCTTCAGCGTGACCGCCGCATCAGACACCACCGCGGAGTCCCCCCCGAGCGTCCGCAACACCGAAAGGCGCACCGCGAGGTCGGCGCCGGCGGTCAGGTCCGTCGTCGTCTCCTCGGTATCGGCTCGCAGCTCGTACTCGGGCGTCTCCGTTTCTGATTCAGCCGCGGTCTGGTCGCGGTCGCCGGCGTCTCGGTCGCCCGGATCGGCTTCGCCGTTCGAACTGGCGTTCGGACAGCCGGCCATGCCGGCCATCCCAACCACCCCGATCGATTTAATGAGTTGACGGGTGGTTTGTGTCCGTTCTGGCATGGGTGCTCGTTGGTAAAGCGTGGCGTCGTTCGCAGTTAACGGTTCGTGACGCCTCGTGGGTGTGTCGCCGCGTTTCGCGCCGGAGTCGGACCGCGAGAGCACCCGCGCGGATGAACGGGGCCACGCCGCGGTGACACGGCACGACCGCGAACTCGGCGGGGTCACCGGTTGTCGATCACCCCGTCGTCGGCGTTCGTTCCGGGCTTCGCGTGACGCCCGCGGTATCACCGAACTGAGCGCCCGACGACTCGATTCTACTACATAAATACATCGCCGAGTTACTCGTCGCACACTCCGAGTTGCGGTTATATTCTCCGGGAGATACTCGCATCGGGTATGAACCGGTCAATGGAGACGAAGGCACTCGGCGACGCCCTGATCCGGTTCGTCGCCGCTCCGATCCGCGTACAGACGTACAAGCGACTCGCGTACCTCCTGCTGGCGTTTCCGCTCGGGACGGCGTACTTCGTCGGGTTCACCGCCGGCGCGTCGACGGGCATCGGCCTGCTCGTCACGCTGCTCGGCGTTCCGATCCTGCTGGTGACACTGCTCGCCGCGACGGCCGCGTCGGGCTTGGAAGCGTACCTCGCGCGAGCGCTGTTGGACCGCGACGTGCCGAATCCGGCCGTTCTCGAACAGGCCGACGAACGCTCGCTCGCCGACCCGGACGGGGGATACCTCGCCGCGGTACAACGCCTTCTCGCCGAGCCGACGACGTGGACCAGCGTCGCGATGGTTCTGTTGAAGTTCCTGTACGGTATCGCCGCTTTCGTCGCAACGGTGACCGCCGGTTCGGTGGTCGTGGCGCTGCTTTCTGCGCCCCTCGCGTACGACTCCCGGACGGCGAGCTATCAGGTCGGCCGGTACGTCGTCGACACGCTTCCGGAGGCGCTCGTCGCGTTCGGCGTCGGCGTCGTCGGCCTGGTCGTGGCGTTGAACCTGTTGAACGCGCTGGCCGAGGTCGGCGGCGTCGTGACCGAGCGGCTCCTCCGAACCGATTGGCGCCGCACCGACGCCTGACCGCGGTCGGTCGAGCGACGACCGCGTACCGCGCCGGAGTTCGACGCGGCCGGAGCCGCATGAGATAACCGTCTGCGCGCACACCGGGGGTCATGGACGCACACGCGGCGCGGGTCGACGCGTTCGAGCGATCGCCGATCCGGGTGATGTTCGACATGGCTGCGGAGGCGGAACGAAACGGCGACGATCCGGTCCGGCTCGAGGTCGGCGAACCGGACTTCAACACGCCGGCGCACGTGACGCGCGCGGCGTTCGAGGCGGCACGCGACGGCGCGACGGATTACACGGAGAGCACCGGTATCGAGCCGTTGCGAACGGCAATCGCGGATCGGCTCGCCACGTACGGGGTCGACCATTCGCCAGAGGACGTGGTCGTCACCACCGGCGGCATGGAGGCGTTACACGTCACCGACCTCGCGATCGTCGACCCCGGCGATGAGGTGGTGGTCCCGACGCCGGCGTGGCCCAACTACGAGATTCACGCGGCGCTGGCGGGCGGGAGCGTCCGGTCGGTTCCGATGCCGCCGCCGTACGACCTCGACGCCGACCGCGTGATCGAGGCGATGGGTCCGGAGACGGCGGCCGTGCTGCTCACCAGCCCGTCGAATCCGACCGGCCGCGTCTACGACCCGGAGCCGGTCCGAGCGGTCGCCGAGGCGGCTGCCGACCACGACACGTACGTCATCGCCGACGAGGTGTACGCCGGGCTGACGTTCGACCGGGAGCCGCAGGGGGTCGCCGGGATGGTCGACGACGCCCGCCACGTGATCACGGTCGGGTCGATGTCGAAGACCCACGCGATGACCGGCTGGCGGCTCGGCTGGCTCGCGGCCGCCCCGTCGGTCGTCGAGGCGACCACGGCCGTCCGCGAAGCGACGACGAGCTGCCCGGCCGCGCCCGCCCAACACGCCGCGGTCGAAGCGCTCACCAACGCAGACGAGGCGGAACGACGGATGTACGAGTCGTTCCGCGACCGGCGCGATTACGTCGCAGACAGGCTCGCCGCCATCGACGGGGTGTCGGCCCCGCGCCCGCAGGGCGCGTTCTACGCGTTCGTCGACATCGAGGGCGAAGACGACGGTCTGGCGGCCGCGAAACGCCTGTTGCGCGACGGCAACGTCGCGCTCGCTCCCGGCACGGCGTTCACGGACGACCCGCACGGACGCGTCCGCTTGTCGTTCGCCAACTCGATGGACCGCCTCGAAGAGGGACTCGACAGGATCGAAGCGACCGTGTGACCGGTAGGTCCGTTCCGACGCGATTTCACTCTCGTTGAGTGGTCAGCCATGCGCGACCCGACTGACGGCGTCGAGCGAAGCGATCAAAGTTATACAACTCCGGTGTGAAGGGATCGAATCGCACGACAGCGCGGCTCC
>CAZKXC010000007.1:26879-45061 GCA_964556645.1 uncultured Halobellus sp. | reverse complement strand
GCCCGAATCCGATGGTCGGATTCCTCCGCGTTTACGCGGAGGAGGAGGTCAATCGGCCGGGCACCGCTCGTCTCAAGCAAAAAGCCGCCGGGCTCCTTCTCTACGCGACGAGCAACGCGAGCGACCAAGGAGAAAGGACAGCACTCGAACGGCTTCCAAACTCCCGCAACGCCACCGGTGGTACACCTCGGCCTGCCTTCGAACAAACGCGATAGTTGCTGGCGGTCCGGCACCTGTATCGCTCCCGAAAGACGAGAACTGTCGGCGCAGCTATACACTCTCACGAGAATACATCCACATGAACAAGTATAGCAAAACGGCGGCGAGCCTGCTCGTCGGTGTCTGTGGCTTCCTGGGAGTCGGGGTCGCCGTGACGGAACTGCTCGCCCCCTACGTCTGGCCCTCGGTGATGCTCGGGATGCCCGTCGGACTCGTAATCGGGATCGCGCTCGTTCCGCTCACGTATCTCGGCGTGACCTCCTGGGAGGAACGCCGGGCAACTGGAGCGGCGTCTGAAACGACGGTGCGCCGGTTCTGGACGACGACGGCAGCGCTCGTCGGCTTCGTTGTCGGCGGCGGAGTCGCCGTCGTCGCCCTCGCGACACAGGCGGTGGGTCTCGCGTCGGCGATACTGTTGGCCGGGCTCCCGGTGGGAGTCATCTCCGGTGGTCTTGCCGCCTATCTCGTTTTCCGACGCACTCAGAGACGTCGGTTTCCACCCGCGTCGGGTGTGTGAGACCACCGGCGTGTCACGTCGTGGGCTCTGCTCACGACCAGTACTCTCTCGGACGACGACTGTCGGGCGCCGCGGTCGAAGCGAGGATACATGCCTGTGTATCGCCCGTGTACCCGCATGGCCGACGACGCTCGAGGGACGTTAGTGGTCGGAGACACCACGATCGATCTCTACCCGGACGCGTCGGTCTCTCCCGGCGGTCGTCTCCGGTGGGATATCGGCGGAACCGCGACGAACGTCGCCCGCTGGATGGCGATGCTGGACGCCGACGTCGCCGTGCTCACCGCCGTCGGCGACGACTTCTTCGGACGCAGCGCCGCCCGTCACCTCGAACGGAGCGCAGTCTCGACCGAGCACCTGAGCACGGCCGACGCGGCGTCGCCGATCACGTTGTTGGTGCCGGAGACCGAAGACGGCGAACGGTGGGACGCCTGGATCGACGGGAGCTGTTACGGGTTCGAGCTGTCGGCGGAGCCGGCGACGCGTCTGGCGCCGTACGAGCGGGTCCACCTGGAGGGCGTGACGCTGCCGGCCGCGGTCAACCGAGACGAGGTCCTCGCGCTCGCGGAGGCGGCCGACGACGACGGGACTCACCTCTCGTTCGACCTGAACGGACGGGCCGCTCAGTGGGCGACGGCCGGCGCGTATCGCCGGGCGTTGTGTGAGATCCTCCCCCGCTGTGACGTGGTGTTCGCCGGCGACGCCGACCTCGCGCTGGCGGAGGCCGCGCCGACCGTCGAGGGGGTTCTCGAGTTGGTCCCGTCGACGTTCTCGGCGACGGTGTTCGTCACGGCCGGGGCGGCGGAGACGACGGCGGCGAGCGTTCGCGACGGCCGCGTCGTCGAACGGGTCGCCGTCGCGCCGCCCGCCGTCGAGGTCGCCACCACGGCCGGCGCCGGCGACGCGTTCGCCGCCGGCGTGGTGACCGCGCTCGAACACGGCGTCTCCGACCTGCGAGCGCTGGCGACGATCGGCAACGCCGCCGGAGCGGCCGCCGTCACGACGGCCGGACCGGTGCCCGACGACGGCGTCGCGACGCTGTCTCGGCTGCTCTGAGCCGGCGGCCTCGCGACGGGCAACGGCTCGACGCGTCTCGGAGCGCCCGGCGAGCGACGGCGAGCCGCGACCGTCCCGCCGTCGGGAGTCGGCGTCGCGGCGAGCGTCAGTCGGTGTCGCCGGACGGCCGGTCGTCGAGAGACGCCTCCGGACGCGCCGTCTCGAACCACGTCGCCGGCTCGGGGACGACGCCGCCGACGATGCCGACGAGCAGAGCGAAGTAGCCGGCGAGGCCACCGAGCGCCGCCGCGACGGGCGCCGCGCCGGCGCGCCGGGCGGCAGCGAGCGTCGCGGCGACGAGGACGACGGGCGAGCCCACGCGGACGACGGGCCGACGCCAGAGCCGCCCTGCCCGCGTCGGCCACCGCGCGAATCCGGCCTCGACGACGACCGCGGCGGCGACGCCGGCGAGGAACGGCCGCGGAGCCAGACGCTCGCGGGGCGGCAGGCCGGCGAGCCGAGCGGCGACCCAGACGACGAGTCCGGCGAGCGCCGCCGAGGCGGCGTCGGAGCGACGAGTCGACACGCCGCGTCGTACACACGGGCGGGTGATAGCCCTGTCGTGCCGGTCGCCGGGCCTGGCTCTCGGAGCGCCGGGCGACGGCGAACGCCGACGGCTCGCGAGAACGCCGGAGACCGGCAGAATCCGGCCGCGTCGAGCGCCGAGGCAGACGCGCCGATCCGAGACGGCGGCGTCCGATGCCGACGTTGAAGTGGGTCGACGCGGTACCACGGTCGTGGCAGACGACGAGCCAGCTCCCGAGGCCGCCGCGCCGACCGTCTCGTGTTCGCGCTGCGGTCGCCAGTGGGACCTCACACACGAACTCGACGAGTTACGGGCCGGAAACCGAGCCGTCGAGCAGTTCGCGATCGACCACGAGCGACACACGGGGCATTATCCGGACGACGTGACGCCGTGGATCGTGCGGTGTCGGCGGTGTCCGGACGGCGACCGGTTTCTCTCCGAGCGGCCGGCGCGCCGGTTCGCGACGACACACGCGCGTCACACCCGCCACGACGTTCGCGTCGAGTCCCCCGACGGGACGACGCTCACCGTCTCGCCCGAGACCGACTGAGACGGGACGGACGCGGCGGGTCGCCGTGGCGGGTCGGCGCTGCGGAGACGACTCCGGCCTCGGGTGGCCCGTGGGGACGGGTGCCGACCGACCGCCCCGCGGTTCCGCGATCCGTACGTTGATGACGCCGCCGGCCGACCCCCGGCACATGACACGGCTTCCGGACGGCGTCGTCGGAGACGCGCGCGCGAGCACCTTCGCCTGGGACCGACTCGAGCAACTGGTCGACATCGAGAACCGCATGGCCGGACACGAGGGCGAGATGCGGGGCGCGGAGGTCGTCCGCTCGGCGTTCGAGGAGATCGGGCTGGCGGACGTCGCGATCGACGAGTTCGAACTCCCCGGCTGGTGGCGCGGGTCGTCGGCGATCGCCGTCCCCGACCGCGGCCGCCGCTACGAGGCCGACCACGAGGTCATCGCCCTCCCCGGCACGCCGCCGGGCGAGGTGACCGGCGAGGTGGTCGACGTGGGATACGGGCTCCCCGCCGACTTCGCGGCCGTCGACGTCGACGGGCAGATCGCGATGGTTCGGTCGGACTCGCCGGCAGACGCCGACCACTGGCACCACCGGATGGAGAAGTACGCGTCCGCGCTCGAGGCGGGCGCGGACGCGTTCGTCTTCCGGAATCACATCGACGGCTGTCTGCCGCCGACCGGCGAGGTCGGCTACGGCAATCGCCCGGCGCCGATCCCGGCGGTCGGCGTCTCGGCCGAACTCGGCTCGCGGCTCGCCAGATACGCGGCCGACGGCGCGACCGCACGCGTGGCCGTCGACTGCGAGACGGGGCCGGCGACCGCGCCGAACATCGAGGGCTCGCTCGGCCCCGACACCGACGAGGCGGTGGTGGTCACCGCCCACGTCGACGCCCACGACGTCGCCGAGGGAGCCGTCGACAACGGCGTCGGCACGGTGTTGGTGTGTGAGGTCGCGCGGCTGCTCTCGCAGGTGACCGCCGACCTCGACACCCGCGTGCGGTTCGTCGTCGTCGGCGCCGAGGAGGTGGGATTGTACGGCTCCGGCCACCTCGCGGCGACGACCGACCGCGACCGCGTGAAGTGCGTGATGAACATCGACGGCTCCGGCAAGAGCCGGACCCCGAAGGTGCGTCGGACGAACACCTTCGAGTCGCTGGCGGAGCCGTTCGAGGCGGTCGCGGCCGACCTCGACATCGAGTTCCCGGTCGAGAACGACATCTCCCCGCACGGCGACTGCTGGCCGTGGACCGAACGCGGCATCCCGGCGGCGACGGTGGGCTCGACGTCCCCCGACGACGGCCGCGGCTGGGGCCACACGCAGGCCGACACGCTCGACAAACTCGACGTCCGCGACCTCCGCGACCTCGCGATCGCGTACGCGAGCGCCGTCCTCGAACTCGCCGACGAGTCGCGGTCGTTCCCCGAGAAGGAGCCCGCCGAGATCCGCGACGCGCTCCACGACGGCTACGTTCGCGAGCTCAAGGCCGCCGGCCGGTGGCGGTTCGACTGACGGCCGGGACCTCGCGGCTCACGCCACGTCGTCGGCGGCCGCGACGGCGTCGTCCAGAGACAGCTCGCCGTCGGCCGAGCTGAGACGGTCGAGAAGCCGGTCGACTCGCGCTGCGGTCGGGTCTCGACCCGCTCGCTCGAGGAGCTTGCGGGCGGCGCCGCGGCCGGTCGCGTCTCCGAACACCAGCCGGCGAGACCCGCCGAATCGCTCCGGGTCGAACGGCTCGAACGTCGCCGGATCCTCGAGCATCGCGGCGGTGTGAAGCCCCGACTCGTGGGTGAACGCCTCGGCGCCGAGCAACGGTTTCGCCGCGTCGACGTCCTCGCCGAGCGCGTCGAGAACTCCTTGGGCCGTCGGGAGCAGGCGGTCGCGGGAAACGTCGAGGTCGACCGGCTCCTCGCCGACGGCGGCGGCGGCCACGAGCTCTTCTATCGGGACGTTGCCGGCGCGCTCGCCGAGGCCGGCGACGGAGACGTCCGCCCACTCGACGCCGAGTCCGGCGGCCGCGAGCGCGTTCGCCGTGGCGACGCCGAGGTCGTCGTGGAAGTGAACGCCCAGCCGCGAGGGGTCGGTCGCGAGCGCGTCGAGGTGGTCGACGACGCCGGCGGGGGTTCGGGCGCCGACGGTGTCGGCGAGCGTGTACGACGCGGCGTCGACGGCGGCGAACAACGCGTCGAGTGCGGCCGGGTCGGTTCGAAAGCCGTCCATCGCGCTGAACCGCACCGCGACGCCGTGGTCGCGGGCGCGGTCGGCTGCCGCGACGACGGACGCCGTCATCTCCTCGCGGGACATCCCGACGACCGCGTCGAGCTGGCGGTCGCTCGTCGGCGCGAACAGGTCGACGACGTCGACGCACGCCTCGACGGCGGCGTCGACGTCGCCGGCGATCGCGCGGGCGATCCCGGTGGTCTTCGCCGTCAGGTTCACGCGGTCGACGACGCGTCCCGTCCGGTCGTCGGCGACCGGAAACCCGATCTGAACGCGGTCGACGCCGAGCGCGTCGAGCTCGCGGGCGGCCGCGGCCTTCTGTTCGACGGAGTAGGCGACGCCGGGGCGTTGTTCGGCCTCTCGGAGCGTGACGTCGAGGAGCCTCATATCACGCCGTCCGCTCGGAGGCGGTCGATCGCCTCCGGGTCGTATCCGAGCGCCGCCAACACCGCCTCCGTGTCCTCGCCGAGCGCCGGCGGGTCGCTCGACTCGACGCGGTCGAACCCCGTCGACCGCCCGGGGAACCGCGGCGTCTCCACCCGGTCGCCCGCACCCTCCGTCGCTCTGACCTCGGCGAGCGCCTCCGTCGCGCGAAGGTGTGCGTCGCGGCTGACGTCTTCGGTGTCGTTCACCGGGGCGACGGGCACGTCGGCCGCCTGAAGCCGGGAGACGAGCTCGGCCGCCTCGAACTCGGCACACGTCGCCGCCACCCGGTCGTGGAGCGCCTCCCGGTTGTCGAGCCGGTCGGCGAGCGTCGCGAACCGCTCGTCGTCGGCGAGGTCGAGGTCGAGCGCGTCACAGAACCGCTGCCACGCCCGTTCGGAGGAGGGGCCGACGAACACCCACTCGTCGTCCGCCGATCGGAACACGTCGTACGGCGCCCAGCCCGGGTGGCTCGCCCCCATCGGCCCGGGAACGTCGTCGTACGCCTGGGTGTACGCGAGCCAGTAGCCCATCAGCGCGACCGTGCTCTCGAACAACGGGACGGTGATGTGTTGGCCCTCGCCGGTCGCCTCGCGCTGGCGTATCGCCCCGAGAACGGTCACCGCGGCGTACAACGACGCCGCCATGTCAGAGAGGCTGGTCCCGGACCGGACCGGCGGCTGGTCGGGGTGACCCGTCACGCTCATCACGCCCGAGAGCGCCTCGGCGACCGGATCGAGCGCGGGAAACGACTCGTAGGGACCCGGGTTGAACCCCTTGATCGAACAGTAGACGAGCGCGTCGTTCACCGCCGAGAGGTCGTCGTACCCCACCCCCAGGCGGTCTGCCGTTCCGGCGCCGAAGTTCTCGACCAACACGTCCGCCTCGCGGACGAGCTCGTGAAACGCCGTGATCCCCGCGTCAGATTTCAGATCGAGGGTCACTCCCAGCTTGTTGCGGTTGACGTAGTTGAACGAGCTGTTCCCGATCGGGCTCGAATCGCGGACCGCGTCGCCGCGGTCCGGCGACTCCACCTTGATCACCTCCGCGCCGAGGTCGGCCAACACCATCGAGCAGAACGGCCCGGCGATGATGTGACCGAGCTCGATCACCGTCACGTCGGAGAGCGGTCGCCCCTCGCCGCCGGGCAACAATCCGGGGGCGACGCGGTCGCCGCCGTGTCTCGGCCCGTCGGTCGGGTCGGCGTCGTCCGTTGAAGTGGTTCGATCGTCGGCTGCTGCGGGATCTGTGGTCGTGTCGTTCGTCATCGTGGATGGGGTGTCGGGTCGGAGCGGGGCGGTGCGGCCGAAGGCGCGCGCCGGCCGGCGCGGCTCGGCGGATCAGCGCGGCTGCGAGCGGGCATCGGCGGCGAGCGCGTCGCCGTGACAGATCGTGTGGCCGTCGTCGCCGAAGACGAACAGGTCTTCGGCGTCGAATCCGACGGCGAGCCGGTCGCCGGGGTCGACGTCGCCGAACGCCGAGGAGACGGCGTCGATCGGCGTTCCGTCGGGGCCGTGGCCGTGGACGACGAACTCCGTGCCGAGCTGTTCGACCACCTCGGCGGTCACGACGAGACCGTACCGGCCGCCGTCCGTCGAGAGGTACTGCGGGCGGATCCCGAGAACGACCGACTCGCCCACGCGGTCCCGAAACGGGTCCGGCGGAGCGGTCACCTCGAAGCCGTCGCCGACGAGCGCGATCCCCTCTTCGGTCCGTTCGACGGTCGCCGAGAGCATGTTCGTCGAGGGGGTGCCGATGAACTCGGCGACGTACTTCGAGACGGGCGCGTCGAACAGCTCGCCCGGCGGGGCGAACTGCGCGAGCCGCCCCTCGTTCAACAGGATCACCTGGTCGCTCATCGTCATCGCCTCCGTCTGGTCGTGGGTGACGTAGACGACGGTGGCGTCGAGCTCCTGGTGTAGCCGCTGGACCTCGACGCGGAGCTCGGATTTGAGCTTCGCGTCGAGGTCGCTCATCGGCTCGTCGAGAAGCAGCACGTCCGGGTCCTGCACGAACGCCGAGCCGAGCGCGACCCGTTGTTGTTGGCCGCCGGAGAGTTCGGCGGGCATCTTCTCGAGCTGTTCTGTGATCTGGAGCGTCTCGGCCGCCTCGTCGATGCGGTCGTCGCGGTCGGCCTTCGAGACGCCCTGGACTTTCAGCCCGTAGCCGATGTTGTCGCGCACCGACATGTGTGGGTACAACGCGATCGATTGAAACACCATCGCGCAGTTGCGGTCCTGTGGCGACTGGTCGGTCACGTCTTCCTCGCCGAAGGCTATCTGGCCGTCGGTCGGCGTCTCCAGCCCGGCGATCATCCGAAGTGTCGTCGTCTTGCCGCAGCCGGACGGCCCGACGAGCGTCGTGAACGACCCCTCCGGGATCGAAAGCGACAGGCCGTCGACCGCGACGTGGGTCGTCCCGGCGGTTCGGTACTCCTTGCGAACGGTATCGAAGTGGATCGGGCGTGCCATTATTCGAGTCCTCCGACGTTGAAGCCCTGCAACAGGTAGTTCTGGAGGAAGACGGCGATGAGAAACGGCGGAATACAGATCAGAAGCGACACCGCCATCGTCTCTCCCCAGCCGATGCTGACGCGGTCGAGAAAGAGGCTGGCGCCGACCGTGATGGTGTACATCTCCTCGCTGCTCATCACCACCCGGGACATGGTGAAGTCGTTCCAGGCGACGGCGAACGCGAAGATCGCCGCCGAGATGTAGCCCGGCCTGGCGACCGGGAGGACGACCTCCCAGATCGTTCGCGTGCGGCTCGCGCCGCGGACCCACGCCGATTCTTCCAACGCGATCGGCACCGTCTGGAAGTACTGCCACATCAGCCAGATGGTGAACGGCGCGGAGATGGCCGTCAGCGCCATCGTCAACGCGAAGTAGCTGTCGAGCAGCCCCAGCGTGTAGAAGATGACGTACAAGGGGATCGCGAGCACGATCGGGCTGAACATGTACGCGAAAAGCACCACGCGAGCCGCCAGCGTCTTGCCGGTGAACTCGAAGCGGGTGAGCCCGTAGCCGGCGCCGACCGCCAGCGCCGTCGACAACACCGTCGAGCTCGCGGTGACGACGAGGCTGTTGAAGAAGTACCGCACCGTGTTCGTCTCCTCGAACAACACCGCGAAGTTGCGGAACGTGACGGACTCGACGACCAAGTTCACGTCGCCGCCGGAGAAGACGGCCGTCGGCGACTGGACGGCGACGGCGACCATCACGTACACCGGCACCGTCACGAACACCGCGACGAGCGCGGCGACGACGACGAGCGCGGCGCGTTTCAGTCGCGTCTGAAGCCGCTGGGGAACGATCGACCCGGCAGCGCCCTCGCCGAGCGCCATCAGTGAGCCACCTCCTTTTCGGGCTCGAACGCGCGGAAGTAGACGACCGCGACGGCCGCGAGCAGGAAGAACATGATTCCCGCGAGCGCGGTCGCTCCGCCGAAGTTCACCTCGTTGAACGCGAGCTCGTACACCCGGATCGGCAGGGTGGTCGTCGCGTTGAGCGGACCGCCGCCGGTCGCCAGGTAGATGATGTCGAACTTGTTGAACATCCAGATGCCGCGGACGAGCAGGATGATCAGGATCGCTCCTCGGAGGTGCGGGAGGGTGATGTCGCGGAACGCCTGCCAGGTCGAAGCGCCCTCGACGCGGGCGCGCTCGTACAGGTTGGGATCGATCGCCTGGAGCCGGGCGAGCAGAATGAAGAACGCGAAGGAGCCGAACTTCCAGACGCTCGTCACGGCGACGGCGAACATCGCCCACTCGGTGGTCGAGAAGAAGGCGACGGGCGACTCGACGACGCCGTACGAGACGAGCCACTGGTTGATCACGCCGATGTTGGGGTCGAAGAGGAACTGCCAGATGAAGATGACGACGAGCGTCGGCAGCAGGTACGGGAAGATCATCATCGTTCTGAGGACGCTGCCGCCGCGGATCTGTTGGTTCACCACCAGCGCGAGCGCCAGCCCGATGAGCAGGCTGAAGACGGTCGTCGAGACGGCGTAGAGCACGCTGTTCCAGAGAAACAACGGAAACTCGGCCGCGGTCAGGACCTCGAGGTAGTTCGCGAGGCCGACGAACGACGGCGCGGTGGTCGGCTCCGCGAACAGGCTCATTCCGAGCGCGTACACGATCGGGACCGCCCACACGACGGTGAAGAACGCGACGAGCGGGACGAACGTCGCCAGAAGCAGCAGGCGTCGCTCGTCGAGGTCGCCGAGTCTCGTTCTGACGGCGGTTGCGGTGCTCATCGGCGGCGAGACGGCGGGGTCACTCCTGGAGACTCCGGAGCTCGTCGGCGAGCCAGTCGACCGTCTCGGCGGGCGAGCGGCCGCCGACGAGCATCTGGTCTGCGGCCTGTCCGAACAGCTGCTGGGAGTACGCGTCGGCGGCGACGATGTTCGGAGCGTTGTCCTCGCCGGTCGCGAGGACGGTGGTGAACGCGTCCCAGTTGTCCCGCACCAACTCCATCGCCTCCGGGTTCTGCTGGACGATCTCGTTGCTCGTGTACGCGTCGCTTTCTAACCCTTCCTCGGTCGGCGGCAGCTGGAACAACGGCGCGGTGAGCAGGAAGTCCATGAACTTGTCAGAGCTGCTGAAGAAGTCGACGAACTGGCGTGCGCCCTCGGTGGCCTCGCCGTCGTTCCAGACGACGTGACCCTCCATGTACGCCCACCACTTCTCCTGTTCGTTGCCGTCGGGGATCGGGAACGCGGTCGGCGAGAGGTTCTCGACGAGGTCCGGGCGGTTCCCCTGGATGGTGAGAACCGGCAATCCGCCGACGCTCATCGCGGCCGCGGCGTTCTCCTGTTGGAGCGCGGCGATGGCGTCGCCCCACTCCCAGCCGGAGCCGTTCGGCGCGTACGCCGACATCGATTGGAGCCACTCGAACGTCTCGACGGCCGCCTCCCGGTTGTTCTCGTCGTCGATCGTGACCTCGATGTCGCCTTCGGGCCCGTCGTAGATGTTCACCCCGTTCTGCCAGAGCGTCTGGGTGACCGACGTGTCGGCGTTGTTGGTCTGGCCCGACTGAACGACGTAGCCGTTGATCCCCTCCTCCTCGGCGAGCCGCTGCGCCTCGGACTCCCATCGCTCCCACGTCGTCGGGTTCTCCTCGTAGAGGTCGTTCCGATACCAGCCCATCAGGGGTTCGACCATCGTCGGGACGAAGTACGACTCGCCGTCGACGTTCACCGGGTCGGGCAGCGAGCCGCTCTGGACCGTCTCGGTCACGGGCGCGGCCTTCCCGTCTCGCTGGTACCGGTACGCGTCCGCCGCCGTGTCGAAGACGATGTCCGGCGGGTTGCCGGCGGCCCGCATCTTCTGGAGCTGCTCGTCCGTCGAGGTCCCCTTCGAGGTGTACGTGACGTCGACCGTGTACTCGTGTGTCTCCTCGAACTCCGCGATTATCTGGTCGATTATCTGCTGGGAATCACCCCGGTCGGAGAGGTACGTGATCGTGGTCGAGCCGCTCGTGTCGCCGCCGCTCTCGTCGGTGTCGTTCCCGCCAGACCCGCCGCCGTCCGAGCCGTCCGAGCCGCCCAAACAGCCGGTGACAGCGACGGTCCCCGCCGTGCCCGTCGCCGTCACGAACGCTCGCCTCGTGAAGTACTTCCGTGCCATACGACTGCATACCGAATTATGATGATAACCCTTTCGTTCTCCGTGCGGCACCGCCGATAACCCGGGCGTCCGCCGGATGTCACCCCGCCGGTCGTGGATCACAGACGCCGCCCCGTCGGGACCCCTCTCGCGTCCGTTCTGCGGCCGCTCGCGTTCCGACGCCGGAGCGACACAGATCAGTACGTTTTTACGATCGATGAACTACGCCCGATAATGCCTGCCGCCGGAGCGCCGCCGGATTCGCCCCTCCGTCTCGGTCTGATGCTCGTTGGTATCGCGCTGCTCGTCGGCGTCCCCGTAGCCACCGGTCTCGGACCCGACGTCCGTCCCGGCGGCGTTGCCGACGAGCCGGCGCCGGCGACGCTCGTCGAGACGGCGGCCGAGGCCGAACGCGAGACCGCGATCACCGGCGTTCGAACCGACACGGTTCGGCGCGACGGCGAGATGGACCGGGTCCGGGTCGCGTTGCGCGAGGACCCGCCGAATCGGTCCGTGTCCGAGGTGCTCAACGTGACCCGGACGCCGTCAGAGAACGGGTCGACGCCGGCGGCTCCGCCGGACGTGACCGTGTTGAACGGGTCGGACCGGTGGGTCTACAACGAGTCGGCAGACCGGGTGGTGTACAGCGAGACCTCCGGATACTGGATCAGCGACACGCAGACGTTCGGGCCGGACACGGCGGTCAAACTCGACGCGTACGAGTTCAGCTACGAGGGGACCGCGACGGTCGCGGGCCGCCGAACCCACGTCGTGTCGATGTCGCCGCCCGCCGACGTGCTCGTCGAGCTCAGCGTCGGCGTGCGGGACGGCGAGAATCGCCGCACGCTTCCGTTGCAACGGGTCGACGACGAGCGGCTGGCCGTCGCCACCGAGACGTGGTGGATCGACGCCGAGCAGCCGTATCCGGTGCGAAAACGGATCGAGTGGGCGAACGAGACGGGGGCGGTCGTGATGACGACGACGCGGACCTACGAGGAGCTTACCGTCGGCGTCGACCACGACCCGTCGACGTTCCGGTTCGAGCCGCCGCCGGACGCCGAGGTCGTCGAGCGGAATCACTCCGCCCTGCGCCACTTCGACACCCGCGAGGCGGCGAACGCCGCTGTCCCGTTCGAGCTGCCGCCGGTCGCTCCGGCGGTGCCGTCGGGGTATCGGTTCCAGGGCGCGGCGGTCCCCGAACGCGAGGACCGAACGGTCGTGCTGTTGTTGTTTTACGACGGGACGCGGTCGATCTCGGTCGCCGTCAGCGACGAGCCGACCCCGTTCGGCGACGACAGCGTCGAGACGAATCTCGGAGCGGTCGACGGGACGCTCGTCGCCACCGACCGCGGACAGACGTTCCTTACCTGGCGGTGCGGGGAGTTGACGTACCGGCTCTCCGGGCCGACGGAGACGGAGCGACTCGTCGAACTCGCCGAGGAGATCGGGTGTTCGGCCGCCGCGTCGGACCGGAGAGTGAATCAAACGAGGGTTTGAGTTTCCGGAGATTCTTAGCGTGTCCGTCCCGTTCGTCGGGACCACCGCGTGTCACCATGTCGCGATTCTTTCCCACGCAGGCCGACCGATCCGTCGACCGCGAGGCCGAGCCGTCGGTGTTGTACGTCGACGACGAGCAGACGGACCGGATACTCTCGGTGCTCGGAGCCGACACCGCGTTGCGGATCTTTCGGCTCCTCGCCGACAGGCCGCTGCCCGCCTCCGAGATCGCCGAGGAGCTCGAGTTGAGCATCCAGAACGCCAGCTATCACCTCGAGAAGCTCCAGGACGCGGGGCTCATCGAGGTCGTCGACACCTGCTACTCGGAGAAGGGCCGAGAGATGGACATCTACGCGGCCTCGAGCGACCCGAAGGTGCTCATTCTCGGCACCGAAGGCGACGACCGGGGCCTCAGAAAGGCGTTCGAACAGCTCTCCGCGGCCGTGGGTGTCCCGGCGCTGCTTCTCGCCGCGTGGCGGTCGGTCGCCGACGCCACCGGCCGTCTGCTCGACGCCTGAGCCGGTCTCCGGGCGTTCTCTCGCGGCCTCGCCCGGCGGGGCTCACGGGTCGACGGCGGCCTGGACGTACTCGTGGACGAACACGCCGGAGTACAGAAGCGTCGCGAGGAGGTCGACGACGAATCGGAGCCCGGCAGACGGCGCGAATCCGAACGACCGGAGCACGACCGTCGTCTCCCGGTAGCGGACCGACAGCGTCAACGACCGCGTCGGGTCAGCGAAATGGACGTCGACGGCGACGCCGAGCGCGAGCAGCGCCACGAACCCGCCCACGATTCGGATCGCCGTCTCCCGGCGAACGGTGCTGATCGTCCAGCTGACCCGCAGGGCCTCGAGCGGGCCGTACCCGCCGACGAAACACGCCTCGGGGAGGAAACAGAACTTCAGAAGCGCGAACAGGACGACTCCGGCGACGGCCGCGAGCAGGACGCCATCGGCGACGACCGGCGGCAGTCCGGCGGCGACGACGACGGCGTCGAGCGGGGACCGGAGCGCCGTGGCCAAGACGGCGATCGCCGCGATTCCCGAGACGACGACGGCGACGGCGACACAGAACTGCGGGAACCGGGAACCGACGAGCCGAAGCGACTCGACGATACCGGACGATCGTCGCCCGCGGGCGAGCGCGCCGCGCCCGACGACGCCGACGTAGCCGCGGCCGAGAAACGCGCTCGCGACGCCCACGAGCGCGCCGACGAACACCGGCCCGGTCGCGACGAACAGAACCGCGGCCTGAGCCGCGGCGACGAGGCCGAACACGAGGAGTATCGAGGGGTGGCGCACGGGGAGGCGGCCGCTCCAGCGAAGCGCGTCGAACAGCGACCGCTCGAGGACCGCGGTGTCGACGTTCTGACAGCGGCTGCAACCGCAGCCGTCGACGTCGGTTCTGTGTCGCACCATGCGTCGGAGGGCGGGGCGCATGAGGGTATCGCGGCCAGCAAAATCAGTCGTTCGGTCGCCGGCGGACGCGAGACCGGGCGTCGGCCGCACTTGCGGCCGACGGCGGCGCGATCAGCGGTCGCGTTCGCTCGGTGGATCGTCTGTCGCGGCGGAATCGCCGGTCGCGGCGGAATCGCCAGTCGCGGCGGAATCGCCGTTCACGACCGAGCCGTCCGCCGCGAGCGGCGGGTCGATCCCGAGCAGCGCCGCGCTCTCCGTCCAGAGCCGCCGAGCGGCGTCGCGGTCCCGGGCGGCGGTCGAGGGCGTGCTCGGCCGCTGGTCGGCGAAGTACCGCCCCGTGACTCCGTCCAGCCGCGGCGAGACGGCGACGAACAGAAGCCCCGCGGCGCCGTCGGCGACCGAGGTCACCCCGGGGACGGCCTCGAGCCGCCGCAGCAACGCCGGCAGCGGGCCGGGGAGGAACCGGCCGAACCCGCTGCCCGGGATCGCTCCCGGATGAACGCTGTTCGACGTCACGGCGCGGTCGGCCGCCTCGAGCCGCCGGGCGAGCTCCGACGCGAAGAGGACGTTCGCGAGCTTCGAGTGGCCGTACGCCGCGAGCCCGGTGTGCCGCTCGTCGCCCCGGACGCGGTCGAGATCCAGCGTGGCCCCCTTGTGGGCGTCGGAGGCGGTCGTGACGACGCGTGCGCCCTCGCGGAGGTGGTCGAGCAGGTCGGCCGTCAACAGGTACGGCGACAGGTGGTTGACGTGGAAGGTTGTCTCGACGCCCGCGTCGGTGACCGTTCCGTCGCGGAAGAGCCCGCCCGCGTTGTTGACGAGCAGGTCGAGCCCGTCGGTCTCGTCGCGAACGGTCGCCGCGAGCCGTCTGACGGCGTCGATGCTCGCGAAGTCGGCCGCGACGAACGTCGCGTCGGCGCCGATCCGCGAGAGCTCGTCGACCACCTCGGCGCCCGCCGCGTCGTCGCGGCCGTGGACGACGACGTCCGCGCCGAGCCGGCCCAGCGCCAGCGCGGCCGCGCGGCCGATCCCGCTCGTCGACCCGGTGACGAGCGCCTGTCGTCCGTCGCAGTCGACGTCCGAGACGCCGGCGAGGCGTTCTGGGCGGTCACTCATCGTGTGTGGTACGGGCTCGATGCGGAAAACGACACCCATGCCGACCGCACCGCGGTTCACACCTGGCTCTGAGCCGAGATGCCGCCGTCGCCGGGGCGCGGCCGCGATGCCGCGAGGTAGCTTTTAGTGCGTGCTCGCTGAGGGCGGACGCATGCCGTCTGCCACGACCGACGAAGTCGCCCCGCAGTTAGGAGCCTCGAAAGACGAGCTGGAAACCCCGGCGTTGACCGTCGACATGGCGACGATGGAGGCGAACGTCGAGGAGTACGTGGCGTTCGCCGACGCACACGGCGTCGACCTCAGATCGCACGTCAAAACCCACAAGAATCCGGAGATCGCCCGCTGGCAGAGCGAGGTGGCCGGCGGAAGCGGGATCGTCTGTCAGACGCTCAGCGAGGCCGAGGTGATGGCGACGAACGGCGTTGACGACATCTACCTCTCGTACATGGTCGTCGGCGAACGGAAGCTCGAACGGCTCGTGTGGGTGGCGAACAAGCTCGACCGGTTCGCGACGACGGTCGACGGACCGAACACGATCCGGCCGTTACAGGCCGTCGCCGCGGACCGAAACGCCACCATCGGCGTGATCCTGGAGGTCGACGTCGGACTCCACCGAACCGGGGTGGCGCCGGGCGAGCCGGCGCTGGACGCGGCACAGCTGATCGCAGATCAGCCGAACCTCGAGTTTCGGGGGCTGCTGGCGTACGAGGCGCACGTCAAATCGAACGCAGAGACGCGCTCGGAGTACGAGCAGTACTGCGCCGAGGCGATGGACGTGACACAGGAGACGGTCGAGCGGCTCGAATCGGCGGGCGTCGCCGTGCCGGAGGTGAAGGTCGGCGGGACCGCGACCTCGATGTACAGCGGAACCCACCCGGTCGTGACGGAGATCAATCCCGGGATGTACCCGTTCATGGACGTCGGCGAGCTGGAACACCGCCCGTTCGACGTCGACAAGGCGGACTGTGCGGCCACCGTCGTCTCGACGGTCATCTCGACGCCGACGGACGACCGGGCGGTCGTCGACGCCGGGAGCAAGGCGCTCTCGATGGACAAGCCCCAGCGGCCGGTTCCGAAACACCGCGACGACATCGCCTACGTGAACGCCTCCGAGGAGCACGGGTGGCTCGACACGAGCGAGAGCGAGGAGACGCTCGCGGTCGGCGACCGGATCGAGTTCATCGTTCCGCACGTCTGCACGACGATCAACCTCTACGACCGGTTCGTCGGGACGCGCGACGGCCGGGTCGAAGAGCTCTGGGAGGTTCAGGCCCGCGGGAAGGTGACGTAGGTCGGCATCCGGACGCCCGAATCGACGCGACGGAGCCGCCGACCCGTCTCGCGCCGTCGACGCCGGCGGATCCGCGGCGGACGCGAGGTGAAGAGTTTTGAACCGAAGGGCCGATACGAGCGTATGACCGCGACGTATCGAGGCGTCGGCGAGAAAGCCCGCGACGAGCCGAAGATGACATGACCGAGCCGCGTGCCGAGACGGCCGAGCTGGTGACGCGGTCGCTTTCTGCGGCGGCAGAACGCACCTTCGAGGACCGCTTGGACGAGCAGGCGGCGTGGCTTCGCGAGGCGATCGCGAGCGGCGAGATGGACAACGGCGACTTCACCGTCGGGCTGGAGATGGAGGCGTACGCCGTGTCGGACGCGGCGGCCGACGGGTCGTCCGCCGACGGGGGGCTCGCGCGGCTTCCCGAGTCGGTGTTCGAGACGCCGGCGGCCAACCCGGAGCTCGGCGAGCACAACGTCGAGATCAACACGGAGCCGACCGTGTTGGACGAGGCGGGGCTCCGAACGCAGGCGGACGAGATTCGCACCCGCACCGAGGCGGCGACGGCAGCCGCCCGGGAGGCGGGCCGAGAGCTCGTGCTCGACGGGATGTGGACGCTCCCCCCCGAGGAGGGAACGATGGAATACCTGTCGGCGACGGCGGAACGCGACGGCGTGGTGTTCGCCGAGAACATGCGGCAGTACCCGCGGTACGTCGCGATCGACAACCACGCCCGCGAACACGCCGGCGGGACGTTGTCGTTGTCGGTGCCACACGTCGAGGCGACGTTCCCGACGATCCTCTTCGAGTCGCTCGCCACGTCGATCCAGCCGCACCTCCAGGTGCCGACCGCAGCGGAACTGCCCGCGTACTACAACGCCGCGATCCGGACGCTCGGCCCGGTGGTGGCGTTGACGACGAACTCGCCGTTTCTCCCGGCGGACGTGTACGAGGCCGACGCCGACCCGACCGCGGTCGTCGACGACACCTACCACGAGCTCCGAATCCCCGTCTTCGAACAATCGGTCAACCAGACGCCGAACGCCAAGGTGCGGGTGCCACGCGACATCGAGCGGGCGACGGACGTCGTCGACGCCGTCTGTGCCGACGACTCGTACGCGCCGTTTCTGCGCGAGTGGGCCGAAAACGGCGACGACCGCGAGACGTTGTCCGACCGCGTGTGGGAGTTCGACCACAAGCGGGGCACCTACTGGCGGTGGCTGCGGTGTGTGATCGGCGGTGCCGCCGTCGACGCGAACAACGACGAGCGGTCGCTTCGCATCGAGTACCGTCCGATACCGACACAGCCGACGGTCGCGGACGTGATCGGCGTTCAGACGCTGGTCGCCGGCCTGATACACGGGCTCGTGACGGCCGACCACCCGATCACTGAACTCCCGTGGGACGCCGCGGAGTCGGGGTTTTACGCCGCGATGCGCGACGGGCTCGACGCCGAACTGCCGTGGGTGACCGCCGACGGCGACCGCACGACCGACCGCGAGACCGTGTTCGAGGAGGTGTTCGCCTACGCCCGCCGCGGACTGGACGCGGCCGGCGTTCCCGCCGCAGACGTCGAGTCGTACCTCGAGCCGATCGAGACGCGGTGGGAGACGCGCACGACGCCGAGCCGCTGGAAGAAAGACCGGGTCAGGTCGGCGGTCGCCGACGGCGCCCGTCTGCCGGCGGCGATCGCCGAGATGCAACGGGAGTACGTCCGGCGGAGCCGCACCACGGACTCGTTCGGCGAGTGGATCTGAGGAGTCGCGGTCGCCGACAGCCGTGAGA
>CAZKXC010000007.1:0-26779 GCA_964556645.1 uncultured Halobellus sp. | reverse complement strand
AGTCGCGGTCGCCGACAGCCGTGAGAGCCGGCGGCGGCCCGAACCGGCCGCGCGCGGTTCTGTGTGCGCGTGCCCGTCCGCCGAACCGTTATAGGCGGCGGCCGCGTCGTGTTCGTATGTCCACACACGTTGCGATCGTCGGCGCGTACGGAAGCGCCGGCGTCGCCGTTGCCGAGCGGCTCGCGGACGATCCCGACGTGGAGCTGACGCTCGTCGACGACGGCGAGCCGGGCGGCGGGCTCTGTATCCTCCGCGGCTGTATGCCCTCGAAGGAGGTGCTCTCGGCCGGCGAACACCGGTTCGCGGCGCGCCACGACGAGCGGCTCTCGGGGCCGCTTCCCGACGTCGATCTCGAGGCCGTCGTCGACCGAAAAAACGAACACACGTCGAACTTCGCCGCCCACCGCCGCGCCGCCGTCGAGGAGATCGCCGAGCGAGACGGCGTCACGTTCGTTCGCGACACCGCGCGGTTCCTCGACGACGGGCGGCTCGCCGTCGGTGACAAAACGCTCGATCCGGAGTACGTGGTGATCGCGACCGGCTCGACGGCGAACGTCCCGTCGCTGCCGGGCATCGACGACGTCGACGTGTCGACGAGCGCGGACGTGCTCGACGAGACCTCGTTCGGCGAGTCGGGCGTCGTCATGGGGTTCGGATACGTCGGGATGGAGCTCGTGCCGTACCTCAGCGAGGCGGCCGGGATGGACCTCACCGTCATCGAACACGACGCGCGGCCGCTCGACGCGGCCGACGACCCCTTCGGCGACGCGCTGCTCGAGTACTATCGGGACGCGTTCGACGTCGACGTGCTCACCCACGCCACCGAGCAGCGCGTCGAATCGACCGACTCCGGCGGTGTCAGACTTCACGTCTCACACGACGGCGTCGAGACGGCGGTCGAGGCCGACCAGTTGTTCGCGTTCACCGGCCGTCGGCCGACGCTCGACCGACTGGGACTCGAGAAAACCGCGCTCGACCCCGGTCCGGGGTGGGTCGACGCGTCGATGCAGGCCCGCGACGACGAGCGCGTCTTCGTCGCCGGCGACGCCAACGGCAGAGAACCGATCCTCCACGTCGCCAAAGAACAGGGAGCCACCGCGGCCGAGAACATCCGGCGACACCGCGACGGCGACGCGCTCGTCGACTACACCAACGTCCACCACCACGTGGTGTTCTCCGGACTGGGAGTTCTCCCGTTCGCGCGCGTCGGCCACTCGGCGGCGTCGGCCGCGGCGGCGGGCGTCGATCACTTCGTCGTCACCCGCGAGGCGGCGAGCGACGGCGTGTTCAAGACGAAAAACGTCCCGGAGGGGCTCGCTCGGCTCGTCGTCGCCGCCGACGGAACGGTTCTCGGGTACCAGGGTCTCCACTATCACGCCGACGCGATGGCGAAGACGATGCAGGTCATCGTCGAGACCGAACTGGACGTCCGCGAGGTGCCCGACCGGGCGTATCACCCGACGACGCCGGAACTGCTCGACGGACTGTTTCGGGAGGCGACGGCGGCGCTCGCGGAGCGATAGAGCCGACCGTTCTGCGGCCGCGTCGCCGGCTCGCGTGACGCGACCGCCGTCAGTCGTGTCCCGACACCGGCACCGGCTCGTACGGCTCGGCGAGCCACTCGAGATCCGAGTCGGAGAGGTCGATGTCGAGGGCTTCGACCGCGTCGACGACGTACTCCGGCTTGCGGGCACCGACGATCGGCGCGTCGACGGCGTCCTGATGGAGCAGCCACGCCAGCCCGATCTGTGGCATCTTCACGCCCTTCTCGGCGGCGAGTTGCTCGACGCGCTCGTTGATCTCGCGGCCGCCGCCCGCCGCGTACGTCTCCATGCGGCGGTGGAGGTGGTCGTCGGCCGCGCCCCGCACGGTCGCTTCCAGTTCGTCGTGGGGGCGAGCGAGGAAGCCGCGGGCCAGCGGGCTCCAGGGAAGCAGGCCGACGCCCCGGCGCTCACAGAACGGCACCATCTCGCGCTCCTCCTCGCGGTACGCGAGGTTGTAGTGGTTTTGCATCGTGACGAACGGCTCGTATCCGTCGACGTCTGCGGCGTGAAGCGCCTCGGCGAACTGGTAGGTCCACATCGACGAGGCGCCGAGGTGACGGACGTGTCCGCGGCGGACGGCGTCGGTGAGCGCGCGGAGGGTTTCGTCGATCGGAGTGTCCTCGTCCCATCGGTGGATCTGATACAGGTCGATCGTCTCCATGCCGAGTCGGTCGAGGCTGTTCGCCAGTTCCTGTTCGATCGCCTTCCGGGAGAGCCCGCCGGCGTTCGGGTTCGCGTCGTCCATCCCGAAGTACACCTTCGTGGCGACGACCTGGCGGTCTCGGTCGTAATCGGACAACGCCTCGCCGAGGACGCGCTCGCTCGCGCCGGTGTTGTAGGCGTTGGCGGTGTCGAAAAACGTGATCCCGTGTTCGATCGCCGTGTCGACGACCGCCTGTGCCTCCGACGCCGAGAGGTGCCACTCGGCGTCGCCGCCGAACGTGTTCGTGCCGATACAGATCCGGCTCACCGTGGTGCCCGAGTTGCCGAGCGTCGTGTACTCCATGCGAACGAGAAGCGACCGGCGGCCCCAAGTAGATTCGGATGGGCGGCGCCGGTTCGAGCGGCCGGCGTGGTCTGAGTCGCCGGGTCGCGAGCCGCGAGAGCCGTGCGAGCGGTCGGTTGATGTGGATAGAGCCGGTATGAACGGTGTTGTCATGTCGTACCCTATCGCAGATCTCCCGACGCCCGAGCAGTCGCTGGCTCCCGAGCGGGTCGTCGCCGTTCAACTCGACGGGTTGGCCACGAACGACGAGCCGTTCGAAAACGCCGGCATCGGCGTCGCCTACAACTTCGCGTCGCCGGCGAACCGCCGGGCGACGGGGCCGTTCGACCGATTCGTGCGGATGGTCACGGGGCCGCGGTACGCCCCGATGGTCGATCACGTCGAGGCGACGACCGGGCCGATGGAACGAGACGGGACGCGCGCCGAACAACGGGTCACGCTCACCGGCCCCGACGGCCGGACGGAGACGTACCGGTTCGGGCTGTCGAACGACCGAACCGGAGAGTTGGACGGATGCTGGCTCACCGATAGCGTCGTGCTTGAGTAGACCGGCGCGCATCGGGCGGGCGACGCGCCGACGACTCGCGGTCCGTCGAGCGATCTCACCCGGAGGCTCTTTACGCATGACGGCGAAGACCGGCCGTGACGCCACACGACCTCGAGACGGTCCTCGTCGCGGGAGCGACCGGCGAGACGGGACGAGAGGTGTTGCGGCTCTGCGGCCCGCGCGTCGACACCGTGCGCGCGCTCACGCGGTCGCCGGCGGCGGCGCCCGACCTCGAAGCGATCGGCGCGGACGAGGTCGCCGTCGACGACCTGCTGGAGCCGGACGACCTGGCCGCGGTCGTCGACGGCGTCGACGCGGTGGTCAGCGCCGTCGGCACCGCGGCCGCGGCGGTTCGGTCGGGGCCGCCGTACGTCGACGGCGCCGGAACCCGCGCGCTGGTGGCGGCGGCCGCCGACGCCGAGGTCGACGCGTTCGTGATGGAGTCGGCGATCGGCGTCGGCCCGGAGCCCGCGAGTCGGCTCGCGCGGGCGTTCGACGCGGTCATCGGTCCGGTACAGACGGCGAAAGCCGAGGCGGAGGACGCGCTCCGGGACGCGCCGATCTGTCACACGATCGTCCGCCCCGGCGTGTTGACGAACGGCCGCCGAACCGACCTGGTCACGGCCGCAGAGCCCGGCAGCAAACTCTGGGGAACGATCTCGCGGGCTGACGTGGCGCGGCTGCTGGTCGCCGCGCCGGTCACGGAGGGGGCGCACGACCGGACGTTCGAGGCCGTGTCGACGCCGCGGTTTCCCGACCGCGACGCCGGCATCGACTGGACGATGCCGCGGTAAGCCCCCCGTCAGAACCGCTCGAAGATGTCTCGGCGGTTCAGATCCAGTTCGGTGACGGTCGCCGGCGGCTCCTGTGCGGCCGCGTACGCGATCGCCTCGGCGACGTCGGTCGCGTCGAGCGTCGACGCGTCGTCGAGCGCGGCCGTGTTCGGCCGGTCGCGGAACTCCGTGCCGAACCGCGTGGTCACGCCGGAGGGGTTGACGAGCGTGACGCCGACGCCGTCGGGGCCGACCTGGCCGGCCACGCTGAGCGCGAAGCCTCGAAGCCACCACTTCGAGGCCGCGTACACCGGCGTCGACGTGCTGGGGTGTTTGCCCTTGTAACTCCCGACGAAGACGAGCGCCCCACCCGTGTCGCGGAGCGGCGGGAGCGCCGCCCGCGTCGTGTAGAAGGCGCCGTGGACGTTGGTCGCCGTCACGCGGTCGAACTGCTCGACCGGGAGTTCGGAGACCGGCACGTCGCGGGCCTCGCCGATACCGGCGTTCACCACGGCGATGTCGAGTCGGCCGAACCGTTCGAGCGTCGCGTCGACGAGCGCCTCGACGGCGGCGTGGTCTGTCACGTCCGTCGGGACCGAGACCGCGTCGACGCCGGCCGCCTCACAGTCGGCGGCGACGTCGGCGAGCGCCGCCTCGCGACGCGCCGCGAGCACGACGTCGACGCCGGCGTCTGCGAGACGACGGGCCGTCGCGGCCCCGATACCGGAGCTCGCGCCGGTGATGAGTGCGACGTCGCCGGACGAGTGGGTGTCAGCGGACATACGTTCGTTCACGGGCGATCGGTACTTAGTGGCCACGGCGACGGGGCCGGACGGAACCACGCACGTGGGCGACTCGACCGAAGTATTATTGTATATTGCTCCCAATATACTACACGATGATACGCGGACTCCTCACCGGGATCAAATCGAACCTGATCTACGTCGTCGTCGGGTCGCTCGCGGCCGGACTGGCCGTGGGCCAGTTCACGGGGCCGGCGGCCGAGCGGACGCTGCGGGCCGCGGTCGTGCCGGTGTTGTTTCTCATGATCTATCCGATGATGATCAACATCGACCTGCGGGAGGTCGTGAACGTTCGCGGCCACGCCGGCGTGGTGTTGTTGAGCCTCCTGGTGAACTTCGTGGTGACGCCGGTGATCGCGGTCGGGCTCGCGCGGCTGTTCTTCGGCGGGGCCGTCGGCTACGCGATCGGATTGTACTTCATCGCGCTGATCCCGACGTCCGGGATGACCGCGGCGTGGACGGGGCTCGCGAACGGCGACCTCGAGTCCGCGCTGGTGGCGATGGCCGTGAACCTCCTCGTCGCCGTCGCCGTCCTGCCGACGTATCTCTCCGTGTTGATCCCGGCGAGCGTCGGGTTCGACCCCAGCGCGCTGTACGCACAGCTCGCACAGGTGGTCATCCTCCCGATGGTCGCCGGCACGCTCACCCGGCGACTGCTGCTCAGCCGCTACGGCACGGAGGGATTCACTAATCTCAAGCCCGTCTTCGGCGGGCTCAGCTCGTTCGGCGTCATGCTCATCGTCTTCATCGCGATGGCGATGCGCTCCGAGAGCATTCTCGCCGACCCCGTCGCGTCCGCGGTCACGATCGTCCCGATCGTCGGCTTCTATATCCTCGTTCTCGCGGTCGGCACGAGGCTCGGGCGCGTCCTCCGTGACCCCGCGAGCGGCGTCGCCTTGGTGTACGCGACGAGCATGCGAAACCTTTCTATCGCCATCGCGGTCGTCGTCGCGGCGCCGACGATCCCCGAGACGGCCGTGTTGCCGATCGCACTGGCGTACATCGTCCAGCCGCCGCTCGGCGCGTTCTACGTGCAGTACCGCCGCGACGTCGTCGACGAGGGAGGCTCGCTCGGAGAGCTGGTGAGTTCGCGCATCCGGTCGTGAGCCGAACCGCGTGCCGGCAGGGCCACGCGGACGCGCTCCGCTGAGAGCACTCCCCGAACCCTTCGTTACGCGGTCGTCGGGAGCCGCTCGTTCGTGTACAACTCCTCGGCCGGCAGGTCTTCCGCGGGGATCGGCGCGCCGTCGACACCGGTGAGAATGCCTCGGTCGGCCAACCACGTCACGAACCGGTCCCACCGCGCCGCCCGCATCCGCCCCCACTCGCCGTCCGCGGTGAGGTACGCCTCGGCGAGCTCGCGCTGGCTGCGCTCGAGAAAATCGGGGTCGTCGGCGTCCATACCGGTCGCGGCCTCGCGAAGGATCGTCGCCGCCTCGGCCGGATTCTCGGCCGCGAACCGGTAGCCGCGGGCGCTGGCGGTCAAGAACCCTTCGAGCCGCTCGGCGTCGCCGGCGATCGTATCCGGACGCGCGAGCAACACCGGCGTGTAGCCGTACGGGATGTCGTACTCGTCTAAATAAAACGGAGTGAGGTCGACGCCGTCACGCTCGGCGAGCAGCCCCTCCCACGGCATGAACACCCACGTCGCGTCGGCGTCGCCGTCGAGCACCGTGTCCCAGATGCCGAGTTTGGGCGGGGTCACGATCTCGACGTCGCCGTCGCCGCCGTCGTTTCGTATCAGCTGCCGGACGATGTCGTCCTCGAAGCGCGCGTCGTAGGAGGCGTACCGACGGCCGTCCAGCTGTGCCGGGCGGTCGATGGAGTCGTCCGCGAGCGTGACGATCGCGCTCCGGTCGGTCTGACACACCGCGGCGACGGCCGTGAGCGAGGGGTACTCCGGGTGGGTATGGTAGCTGATGACGCTCTCGGAGGGGCCGATGGCGAGCGTCGCCTCGCCGGTCGCGACCCGGTTTGCCGGCGTCGTCTCGTAGGCGTCGTCGGCGGGAGAACGGATCGCGACCTCGACTCCCTCCTCCGCGTAGTAGCCCTTTTCGCGAGCGACGTAGAATCCGGTGTGATTCGTGTTCGGCGTCCAGTCGAGCGCGAGGTCGATGTGACTCATTCGTCGGTGGTATCGGCCGCGAATGTCAAAGCTTCCGGGGGTCGTCGGCCGGCGCGGCTCACCCGACGACCGGAATCGACGGCGCCGACGGGGTCCACCCCGGGACGACCCGAAAGACGAAGATCAGGTAGTAGACGGCCACGGCCAGGAGGAACCCGCCGACGACGCGGTTGATCGACTCCGCGCGCCGTGCGAGCCCCCTCGTGACGCGGCGGCCGGCCGACTCCGAGAGGACCGCGACCGAGAGCAGCGGCGCCCCGATGCCGAGACCGAACAACACGAAGCCGATCACGTTCTCCAGGGCGGTCTCGAACAACACCGCCTGGCGGGCGAAAAAGAGGCCGATGAACCCGGGGTTACACGGGATGATGATCCCGCCGAAAAAGAAGCCGTAGCCGAACGCCGAGACGCGCGGGTACGTCGTGTGCGGGGGCTCGACAGACGGCAGCCGCGAGAAGCCGGCCGGGTCGACGAGCAACACCGCGCCGACGACCGCGAGGACCGCGAACAACCAGGGGCCGACCCGTCCGACGAACCCGCCCTCGATGCCGACGCCGAGAACGACGACGAACAGGAGACCGGCGACGGCCATGAACGCGATGACGCCCGCGACGACGAGGCTCCCCAAGAGCACGGGAGAGTGACGGCGTCCGTCGTCGCCGCCCGTGCTGGCGAGATACGAGATGAACGCCGGGTACAACGGGAGAACACAGACGGCCGTCAACGGGGTCACGACGCCGATCCAGAACATCTCGGCGAGCCCGAGCCAGTTCATTCACAGCTCGTTTCGACCGTGGTCTCGATCGTTTCGGCGGAGGCGATCTTGTCGAGTTCGTGAGCGCTGCCGTCCGGACAGACGACGATGACCGGCGATTGCGGCGGCGAGACCGCGGTCGGGCCGAACTCGTCGACCAGCGCGCCGGCGACGTTGGCGGGCGCGACCGCGAACCGGCTGTGGTCGGCGTACCCGTTCTCCGTGGCGTACGCCGCGACGTCGTCGCGCCCCTCGTCGTCGCCGATGTTCAGCTGGACGACCTCGTGCGGTTGTGTCCGCTGGAGCGCGTCGATCTCCTCGTTCTGGCTGTTACAGGTACTACACCAGATCGCGAACGGATGAACCAACACCGGAGAATCGATGTCGGCGATCGCGAACGTCTCGTCAGTGGTGACGTCGGTGAGCTCCGCGGTTCGCCACGCGGTCTCCGTTCCGTCGTCGCCGGTCCCGTCCGTGCTGGCGTCCGCTTCGTCGGTGCCGAGACAGCCGGCGGTTCCGAGAACGCCGCCGCCGACGATACCGAGAACGCCTCGACGTGTCCGCCCGTTCATACCGAACTGATACCCGCCGGTGGAATAAAACCGATCGTCGGCAGTGTGGCCGCGACACAACCGCGACGGATTCACCGGGTACGAGCGGCGGACGACCGCTCGGTCCCGGTGAGCGACCGGGCCGCCGCCGACGGCCCGAGGCGAGGAACTGAGTGCGTCCGGACCGTACGGTACGCATGGTCCTCGACGACCGCGACCGCGAGAAACCGGACGACCGCGACGACGCCGCGTTCTACGCGGAGCCGCGGCTCGTCACGCACGTCGACGACGGGTTCCGCGACCGGCTCACGGCGGTGTACGACCAGCACCTCTCGGCCGGCGACCGCGTGTTCGACGCGATGAGCAGTCACGTCTCGCACCTCCCGGACCGCTCGTTCGAGCGGGTCGTCGGTCACGGGATGAACGAGCGCGAACTGGCCGCGAACGACCGGCTCACGGACCGGTTCGTCCAGAACTTCAACGAGAGACAACGCCTGCCGCTCGCCGACGACGCGTTCGACGCGGTGCTGTGTGCGGTGTCGGTGCAGTATCTCGAGTACCCCGAGCGGACGTTCGACGAGTTCGGGCGCGTGCTCGCCCCCGGCGGGACGCTCGTCGTGAGCTTCTCGAACCGGATGTTTCCGACGAAGGCCGTCCGGGCGTGGCGGAGCGCCTCGATGGACGAGCGGGCGGCGCTGGTCGGCGAGTACGTCGACGCCGCCGACCGGTTTACCGATCCGCAGGTCAGGCGGTGTCGGCCGGAGCGGGACCCCTTCTACGCGGTCATCGCACGCGGTCGGTGAGGCTTTTCGGGCGGGTCACGGCGCGGCCTCTCCGCGCCGCCGGTCGGCCCTTCGTCGGCGTCCGCGGCTCCCCCTTGTGAGGCCGCGTTACCGGGCGTGTCTGGGGGTCGTCTAGGAGTTAACATCGCCGTGAACCCCCGAACCGTGCCGAGTCTGTATAGTTAGGGTCCACCACTAAGTTGAATGCGGCGTGAGTCACCGTAACGCGTTATGTACTGTGATGGTGACGGACCGAGCGGGGATCGGGGGGTGAGCAGACGGGACGGCAGTCGCGGCGAGCTCGTGGTCCGAACCCGGGTGTTCGGTCCCGATGACGGATGACGAGGCCGCCGGACGCCGGGCGGTGCCGCTCGACCGGTATCCCGACCCCGCGATCGGCTACGCGGTCGTCGACGGCCGGGCGGTCGTTACGGGGACCAACAACGCCTTCGAGACGAGCCTCGGCCCGGTCGGGGCCGACCGCCCAGTCGCGGAGGTCGTCGAGCGACTCGGCGTCTCGACCGATCTCGACTCGGAGGCGTTTTGCGACCTGCTCGCGGCCGACGACCGGGCGACTACGTACGTCTCGACGGACGCCGGCGAGTACGTCGCCCGTATCCTGCCGCCGGACGACGACGACGACGGCGACGGCTACGTGCTCTTCGTCAACGGGTCCGCCGTCGACGGCGGCCGCGTGGCGTCCGAGACGGCCGGCGACCTCGGCGTCGACCGGCTCGCGAGCATCCTCAGTCACGACCTTCGGAACCCGCTCGACGTCGCGACCGCCCGGCTTCGGGCGGGGCGTGAAACCGGCGACGACGAGCACTTCGAGCGCGTCGAGCGGGCACACGACAGAATGGAACGGATCATCGAGGACGTGTTGACGCTCACGCGGGGAAGCGAGTACGTCGACCCCGAAGAACGGGTCGACCTGCGAGCGGTCGCCGAATCCGCCTGGTCGACGGTTGACACCGAGGCGGCGACGCTGACCGTCGCGGACGGGCTTCCGGTGACGACGGCCGACGGAGACCGGTCGGAACGGCTCTTCGAGAACCTGTTTCGAAACGCCGTCGAACACGGCGACGACCCCGAGATTGTGGTCGGGCGACTCGGAGCGGACGGCGACGGGTTCTACGTCGCCGACGACGGCCCCGGGATCCCGCCCGACGAGCGGTCGGTGGTGTTCGAGCCGGGATACAGCAGCCACGACCACGGCACCGGGCTGGGGCTCTCGATCGTCGAGCGGATCGCGAAGGCGCACGGCTGGAGCGTCGCGGCCGTCGAGGCGGAGACGGGCGGCGCTCGCGTCGAGATACGAGACGTACGGACCGGGGACGCCGGATGAACGAGCGCTTCGAGCGGGCCCCGGTCGGAATGGTGACCGTCGCCGACGACGGAACGGTGACCGCGATCAACGACGCCGCGGCCGACCTGCTCGAGGCCGACGCGGAGGTGCCGCCGGCGCCGATCGAGGCGGTGTTTCCCGCCTCGGTCGAGGATTTCGTGCCGTCGGCGTTCGCGGACGGGGAGCCGGACGAGTCGTCCACCGAGGAGTACTACCCCGAGGTGGACCGGTGGCTTTCCGTCTCGATCGTCCCGGGCGACGAGCGAACGACGGTGTTTCTGAGCGACGAGAGCCGGCGGCGGGCCCGCGAACGCGAGACCGACCAGCTCCGAGCGGAGCTCGACCGGCTGGCCCTGCTCAACGAGACCGTCTCGACGGTGCTCGAGGACCTGGTCGGGGCGTCGACCCGCGAGGCGATCGCCGAGACGGTGTGTGAACGCCTCGGCGAGACCGAGCTCTACGAGTTCGCGTGGGTCGGCGAGCGCGAGGTCGGCGGCGACGACATCGTCGTCCGGGCGTCCGCTGGCGAGACCGGCCGCACCTACGAGCGGGTCCGTGAGAGTCTCGCGGCGTCGGTGACGACGCCGGAGCGGCAGGCCGTCGAGACCGGCACGCCACAGGTCGTCCGGTCGATCGCCGACGCGGAGTCGGTGCCGGAGTCGGTTCGTCGGGCGGCGTTCGCCGACGGGATCCAGTCGCTTCTGGCGATTCCGCTCACCAGCGGGTCTCGCGTCCACGGCGTCGTTGGCGTCTACGCCGCCGACCCCGACGCCTTCTCGCCGCGCGAGGAATCGAGTTTTGCGACGGTCGGAGCGATCGCCGGGTTCGCCGTCGACGCCGCCCGGAACCGGACGTTGTTGTCGTCGGACACCGTCGTCGAACTGACGATTCAGCTGTCGGACGCGGCCGATCCGCTGGTCGCGGCCGCGACAGAACTCGACGCCGACCTCGACGTCGAGGGGGTGGTTCCACAGGACGACGACCGGCTGCTGGCGTATCTGACGATGGACGGCGCGGCGCCGACGCGGCTCGAAGACGCGTTCTCCGACGCCGACGCCGCGAGCCTCTCGCGGGTCGTCGAAAACGGCGACGACGGCGGGACGGCCGAGGTCGGTCTCGCCGCCGAGACGGCGCTCGGCACGCTCTCGGCACACGGCGGGACCGTTCGGTCCGCGGTGTTCGAGCCCCAACGGGGGCGAATCACGATCGACCTTCCGCCCGGAGCGGAGATCCGGCGGGTCGCAGACGCCGTCACCCGCCGATTCGACGCCGAGGTGCTCGCAAAGCGCCAGCGCGAACGCGAACGCACGACCGCCACGGCGTTCCGCGACGAGCTCCGCGACCGGCTGACCGACCGGCAGGAGACCGTTCTCCGCACCGCGTTTCTCGCCGACTACTTCGAGTCACCCCGCGGCAGCACGGCCGAGGAGGTCGCCGACGCGCTCGACATCACGGGACCGACGCTGTTGTATCACCTCAGGGCGAGTCAACGGAAGCTCCTGGAGGAGTTCTTCGACCCGAGCGACGCCGCCGACGCGGACGCAGACGTGGACGACTCGTGACGGCGGGGGCTACCGTCCCTCGCGGCCGATATCCTCGAAGGAGTCGAACAGCTCGTCGGCATCGCCGAGCAGCCGGCGTATTCGTTGTTTCAGCCGCTGGCTGTGGCGTTCGACGTCGGCGTACTCGGGGTGGTCGCTCCGCTCGTCGGCCGACAGCTCCGCTTCGAGCACCGACCGCGTGGATTCGACGCTGAAGTACTCGCCGAGCAGTTCGTATCCGAGGACCGTACACTGGTGGTCGACGGCGGCCCTGACGTCCTCGCGTTCGAGCGGCTTACACAGGTAGTCGTCGAACGGCATGTCCAACACGTCGAAGCCGGGGTCGATCGCGGTCACCATGACGATCTGTCCGTCGAACCCCCGGTCGGCGAGCGACGCGAGCACCTCGTCGCCCGACAGACCGGGCATGTGCCGGTCGAGAAGCAGCACGTCGATCGGGCGTTCTGCGGCCCGTTCGAGCGCGGTCTCCCCGTCGTAGACGGCCTCGACGTCGCACACACCTTTCACCCGGAGGGCGTAGGCGTCGGCCACCTCCTGCTCGTCGTCAACTACGAGCACGTTCGGTCGGTCGCCGCCGGCGTTCCGTCCCATGGGATCCGATCCGGGTCGACGCGGTATTAATTCCCCCAACGGGGAAGTCAGCGGAGAACCGGTCGGCGCGGTCTGTACTGTTAGCCACGCGCGGAGGCCGGGTTCAGATAGTTAGCCCGAGGGTACAGGGCCGCGTAGACGCTCGGTGTGAACGAGAGATGTACCCCAGATCCTCGTTCGGCTTTCCGGCCGGTCCTCGTGACCGGCGGAACGGCAGCGTGCGGCCAGACACTCGCCAACCGCGGACGAGCGGAGGCGCCTGACATGTCTGTCCAAGACCTGCTTCCCGAGCAGTCGCCGACGGGACCGGACCGCGAGCACCAGACGATCGATATCGCAGAAGACGGCGCCCTGCTGGAGGCGCTCTCGACGGAGACCGCGCGCCGAATCGTCGCCGTGCTCGAGGAGTCGCCGAAGCCGGCCTCGGAGATCGCCGCCGAGACGGACACCTCACTACAGAACGTCGGCTACCACCTCGACCGGCTCGAAGACGTCGGACTAATCGAGGTCGCGGGGAAACGCTACTCCTCGAAGGCGAAGCAGATGGACGTGTACGTCCCGACGAGCACCTCGCTCGTCGTTCAACTCGACAACCAGCCGTCGAGCTGAGCCCTCTGGCAACGTCTCACGCCCGCTCACGGCGAGGTGACCCGGCAGTCGGACTGACGCCCGTGTGGAAAGGGTGGATGACCGCAGGAGGTTCTTAACGAGCGGCGTCGTCGAGCTCGGATACCTCTTCGAGACCGTGAGAACGGACGTGACCATCGTCGAGATGAGAGATGCGCTTCTGCCCCGCGAAGATCCTGACGTCGCGGAGGCGTTCACCGACATCGCGGCCGAGCGCCACGAGATCCACACCGGACACCGCGTGACGGCCGTCGAGGCGGCGTTTCAGGACGTTCTCGTCCGAGTCGAGCCGACCCGTGGTCCGATACCACGGCAGTTATATTACGACCGTGTGCCACAGGTGACCATGGCTGAGCCACGACAGGCCAGACGGGATCGGCTCTTCGAACAGCTCGACGACGACGTCGACGCCGCGTTCTTGGCGCCGAGTGAGTCGTTGTTCTACTTCACCGGCCTCTCGATGCACAAGAGCGAGCGCCCCGCGCTGGCCGTGGTGACGCCCGAGTCGCCGCCGGCGCTGGTGGTGCCACAGCTGGAGGTCGACCGGGCGCTCGACGCGCTGCCGGACGCCGATTGTTTCACCTACGGCGACGCCACCGACCCCGTGTCCGCCGCCCGTCCGGCGTTCGCGGACCTCGTCGACGACCGGGGCATCTCGGGGCCGGTCGCGGCCGAGTACCGGGCGACGCGTCTGCTCGAACTCGACCTGTTCGCCGACCGCTTCGGCTTCGACGACGTGCGAGACCTCGGCCCGACCGCGGCGGCCCTGCGCGCCCGAAAGGACGACACCGAGCTGGAGACGATGCGTCGAGCCGCCGCGATCACCGACGAGATACTCCAGGCGACGTTCGAGGAAATAACGCCCGGGATGCGCGAGGTTGACGTGGAAAGAGAACTGCGCAGGCGCGTCCTCGACAGCGAGGCAGACGAGTACGGCGTCGGCATCGTCACCAGCGGCCCGCGGACCGCTCTCGCACACACCAACACCGGGGTGCGCGAGATCGAGACGGGAGACCTGCTGATGATCGACATGGGAGTCGTCCTCGACGGCTACTACTCGGACATCACGCGAACCGTCGCGGTCGGCGAGCCCGGCGAGGAGGCCCGCGAGATCTACGACGTCGTCAGAACGGCCGCCCGGCGGTCGCGAGAGACGGTCGCCGAGGGCGTCGCGTACCAGGAGCTCGACCGCGCGGCTCGGGAGGTCATCGAGGACGCGGGCTACGGCGAGTACTTCCCCCACCGCGTGGGTCACGGCCTGGGTCTCGAGGGCCACGAGCCGCCGTACCTCGTTGAGGGCAACGACGAGACGGTAGCCGTCGGGAACGCGTTCACTATCGAGCCGGGCGTCTACGTGCCCGAACTCGGCGGAGTCCGGATCGAAGACGACGTGGTGGTGACCGAGGACGGCGCCGAGTCGCTCACGTCGACGACCCGAGAGCTTCAGGTTCTCTGAGCCCGCGCGTCGAGTCGGCGCGAACCCGCGCGTCGAGTCGGCGCGAACCCGCGCGTCGAGCCGGCGCGACCCCGCGCGTGGCCGCGATATCGAGGATCGAACTCAGCCGCGGAGCACTCCGTCCGGGGTGTGTGTGAGTCGCTCGGCGCCGTCCTCGGTGACGACGAGCGTGTCGGAGTGGCGCAACGCGGTCCCGTGGTCGCGGACGTAGAGGCCGGGCTCGATGCTGATGACCATGCCGGGGCGCAGTTCGCCGGGCTGTCGGGCGTTCAGCGCCGGCCCCTCGTGGATGGTGACGCCCTCGCCGTGGCCGGTTCGGTGCATCACGTTGTCCCCGAAGCCGGCGTCGTCGAGTTTGCCCGCCACCCAGGCGTCGATCTCGTCGGTGGCCTCGCCGGGGCCGACCCGATCCATGGCCTCGTTGCGCACCGAGACCAGCGTCTCCATCCGGCGTTCGATCGCCGCGGGAACGTCGCCCACGAGCAGCGTGCGCTCTTCTTCACAGACGTACCCCTGAAGCGAGGGGAGCGCGATGCCGACGACGCTCTCGCCGCCGGCGATCTCGCGCGCCGAGGAGATGCTGTGCGGCTCGAGCGCGTGGTCGCCGCTCAGAACGCTGGCGAAGCCGTACTGGCCGAGTTCGTTCGCCGTTCCGATGTCGTAGCCGGGGTGTTCATCGAGGTAGGTGTCGTAGAACGCCCGTTGGACGTCTGCGACCACCGCGAGCTCGGGACGACCGGCGCGCACGCCGTCGAGGATCGCACGCGTTCCGGCGCCGGCGAGGTCGGCCGCTCGGCGGATCATCTCGATCTCCCAGTCGGTCTTCACCGTCCGGAGGTCGAGAAACACGTCGCTGGCGTCGACGAGACTGGCGTCGGTCGCGGCGTCGACGCCGTCGACCCAGCCGGGAGCGGCGTCGGCGCGGTCGATTCCGAGACGGGTCGGCTCGGCCTCGGCGATCGCCTTCCCGGCGACCGCGAAGGGGTCGTCGGCGTCTTCATAACAGACGACGCGGTCGGCCCACGAGGTTCGTTCTGCTTTCGCCGCCTCGAGCGCCGGGCCGACGAACAGGCTGTCCTCGGCGGTGACGAGCCCCACGACGGGTCTGGAGTACATGCCGGCGTAACACCCCGTGAGGTAGTAGGAGTTCGCGGGCGCGAACGCGAGCAGTCCGTCGAACTCGGAGGCCGCGAGACGGCTCCGGATGCGGTCGAGTCGGTCCCCGTCGACGAACCTGTCGTCGGGGTCGGGAGAGACCTCACGCATCGACGGTCAGCCGGTCGATCTCCCGCGGGTAGTAGGTGAGCGATTCGGTGCCGTCCTCGGTCACGAGCACGGTGTCGGAGTGGCGAAATCCGCCGACGCCGGGGACGTAGAATCCCGGCTCGACGGTGTACAGCTCGCCGGCTCGCACCTCGCCGTCGTACGCCACGTCGAGGAACGGGCGCTCGTGGCCCTCCATGCCGATGTTGTGTCCGATGTGGTGTTGGGTGAACTCGGCGACCCCCTGTTCTTCGTAGTAACTGACGACGGCGTCCTCGACGGCGGCGTACTCGACGCCCGGCTCGATGGTGTCGATGGCGATCTCCTGTGACTCGGTCATGATGTCGAAGTACGTCCGCTGCTCGTCGCTCGGTTCTCCGACGAACATCGTTCGTTCCAACTCCGTCGTGTAGCCGCCGACGTGTGGTTTCACGACCGTGACGACGTTGTCGCCGCGCTCGATGGGATCGGTCTGGTCGACGCTGTGCGGGCGGGCGGTCGTTTCTCCCGCGGTGAACTTACACGTCATCGGACTCGCCCAGTCCATCATCTCGTAGCGGTCGCCGAGGGTGTCCAGCATCGCCTTCGTCCCCTCGGCGGCGACCTCGGCGCTGACAACCGCCGGGCGACGACCGACCGCCAGCGCCTCCTGGAGGAGTCTGTGGCCGTAGTTCGCCCAGACGCTGGCCTCGCGGATGAGGTCGATCTCGGCGTCGCTTTTCACCTCGCGCATCGTCGTGACGTACTCTTCGACGCCGACCTCGGCGTCGACGACGTCCGAGAGCGCCGGACCGGTGTACCCGTTTCGGGGAGGGCTGCCGTCGCTGTCTGCCGCCACCGCTCCCGTCTCGATGCCGAGTGACGCACACATCTCGGCGACGCGGGCCATCGGCTCGCCCTGTGGATACTCGAAGTAGACGTGGACATCGTCGTGGAGAAACGCCTCGCGTTCGGCGTGTTCTTGTTCTAATCGCGGGACCACGACCTCCGTCCCGGAGTCAGAAAGTCCGAGGACCGTGGGCCGTTCGGTCGGAAGGTGGTACATGCCGCTCACGTAGTGGATGTTCAACGCGCCGAACAACACGACGCCGTCGTAGCCGTCCTCGCTCGCCCGTTCTAACAACGCCTCGCGCCGCCGCTCGTGTTCTTCGGTCGGGATGTGTAGCGTGTGCATCGGGTACGCGTATCACTCGATTCATAATCAGTGTTCGTATTAATTCAAACACGTATGTACACGGAACAGTTCCGCCGGACGTGGTCGTCGTCCGTCGTTTCTCCGCACCCACGTGTCAACGCCGGTGTCGGCCCCTTCGGCACATATACTTATGTACTGGAATACGTAACGTCGGCCACACCATGCCAGACCACGACATGATTCGCCGGGAGTACCTCAAGCGCGCCGGCGCGTTCGGCGCGGCCGCGGGCGCAACCGGGTTCGCCGGCTGTCTCGGCGGCGGAGAAGCTAGCGGCAAACCGAGCACGTTGCGTCTCGGAACGTGGGGCGGGACGTGGCAGGAACTGATGATCGACGCGGTCGTCACTCCCTACGAGGAGGAAGAAGACATCACGATCGAGTACGCCCTCGGCGACAACACCGACCGAATGAATAAGATCGTCGCACAGAGCGATGATCCACCGGTCGACGTCTCACAACAGGACGGTGCCGGTCTGGTGCGAGGCGAGACCGAAGACCTCTGGATGGAGCTGGACGCCGACCTCGTCCCGATGTACGAGAGCATTCCGGAGAACTTCAAATCCGAGACGTGGATCCTCCAGATCTTCGCCGCGAGCGCGTTGATCTACAATCACGACCAGGTCTCCGAGGAGCCGACCTCGTGGGAGGACGCCTACCTCAACAGCGACCACGCCGGGAGCGTCGGGTTGTTCACCGAAGACCCGACCCACGACGTGCTCGCGTTCTCGCTCGCGGCGACCGGCGGCGAATCGTTCAAAGACGAGGACGCGGCCTTCGAGATGTACGAGGAGGTCGTCAGCGAGATGGACCCCGTCTACATCACCTCGAGTGAAGAGTACGGAAAGATGTTCAAACAGGGGGAGATCACCGTCGGGCGCTACTGGTCGGCCCGGTCGGCCCAGTGGAACAGCGAGGGAGCGCCGCTCACGAGCGTCATCCCGGAGTCTGGGGCGATGACGACGAACTTCGGAAACGCGATCCCACAGAACATTCCGGAGAACCGCGTCGAGTGGGCCGGGAAGTTCATCGACTACACGCTCCAGAACAACGCCGCACAGGTGGTCGCAGAGAACATGTTCTACACGAACCCGAACCCCGAGGCCGAGTATCCCGACGACGTCGAAGCAAAACTCGTCCAGTCTGAAGACCTCGAGAACCTGAACGTTCCCGACTTCGAGTGGATCGCCGAGCGGCGGTCCGACTGGCGCGAGCGCGCGAACAGCATCATCAACGAGTACAGCTAAATGAGCCGTCAGCAGCCCGCCCCCGTCGTTGAGTTATCGAGGTTGACGAAGACGTACCCCGACGTGACCGCCGTTGACGAGATCGACTTATCGATTCACGAGGGCGAGTTGCTCACGCTGCTCGGTCCCTCCGGCTGCGGCAAGACGACCACGCTCCGGATGATCGCCGGGTTCGACAGGCCGACCGACGGCGTCGTGCGCATCACCGGCGACGCGGTAACCGACACCCCGCCGTACAACCGCGACACGGGAATGGTGTTTCAACAGTACGCCCTCTTTCCACACATGACCGTCGCCGACAACGTCGCGTTTGGCCTGGAGATGGAGGGCGTCTCCGACGGCGAGATCGACGAGCGGGTGGCCGACGCGCTCTCGATGGTTCGCTTGGAGGGTCTCGGCGGTCGCTATCCCTCGGAGCTCTCCGGCGGGCAGCAACAACGCGTCGCGCTGGCGCGGGCGCTCGTCATCGAGCCGTCAGTCCTGTTGTTAGACGAGCCGTTGTCGAACCTCGACAAGAAGCTCCGCGAGGAGATGCGCCTCGAGATACTGCGTCTCCACCGCGAACTCGACGTGACGATGGTGTACGTTACGCACAATCAGGAGGAGGCGTTGACGATGTCCGACCGAATGGCCGTGATGAACGACGGACACATTCACCAGGTCGGCTCGCCGGAAGAGGTGTATCAACGGCCGTCGGACGAGTTCGTCGCCGACTTCATCGGCAACGCGAACCTGCTTCCGGGCACGGTCGCCGACACCGACGACGACCGCTACGTCGTCGACCTCGACGCGGGCACACGGGTGACCCTCGACCGCTCGACCGCCGAAGTCGCCGACGTGCGAACGAACACCGACCTGATGCTTCTGTTTCGCCCCGAGCGGTTCCACATCTCACGGGACGGTACCGACGCGGCGAACACGCTCGAGGGAACGGTACAGGAGGTGACGTATCTGGGCTCGCGGATGGACTACTTCGTCGACGTCGACGGACACGAACTCCACGTCATCCAACAGAACATCGCGGGAGACCGGACCTCTGAGCCGGGCGACCGGGTGACGCTTTCTTTCGACGCGGACTCGCCGTTCGCCATCCCGCAGGGGGGACGATGAGCGACGAACCAGGCAGCGGCGTGGGCGCCGGCCAGCGGAGCGGAGTGAGCGACGAACCGGGAACCAGTGTGGCCGCGAGCCGACGGGGAGGCATCACTGTCCCGTTCGTCCACGACCGCCTACACGGCCTCATTCAACGGTACAAACAGGAGTCCTACGCGGGGTATCTGCTCGCGGGACCGTACCTCTTCTACATGCTGCTGTTCTTTTTCGTTCCGATTGGGTACATCTTCTTGGTGAGCTTTTATCAGAACGTTCCGGCCGGAACGATGGAGCCGGCGTTCACGCTCGAAAACTACATCCGGTTTTTCACGACGCCACAGTATCTGAACGCGTTGTACGTCACCGTCGAAATAAGCGTCATCTCGACGGTGTTCACCATCGTGGTCAGCTACCCCATCGCGTACTTCATCGTCTTCGCTAACTGGCGGTACTCGGAGGTGTTGGTGTTGCTCGTCATCGCGCCGATGCTCGTCGGGAACGTCGTTCGCGCGTTCGGCTGGTTCGCCCTGATGGGGTCTAGCGGCGTCATCAATCAGGCCCTCGGCGTGTTCGGCGTCCAGTACACGCTGTTGAACACGATGCCGGGAATGGTGATCGCCATCTCGTCGGTGTTGATGCCGTTCGCCGTGCTCATCCTGATGAGCGTCCTCTACACGATGGACACGGACCTCATCGATGCGGCGTACAACCTCGGCGGCAACCGACTCCAGACGTTCCTGTACGTCACCTTCCCGCTCTCGCTGCCGGGCGTCATCGGCGCGACGCTCATCGCGTTCGTCCTCACGATGGGAACGTTCGCGACCGCGGTGTTCATCGGCGAGCCGAACATCCGGATGCTCGCGCCGGTCATCTACAGGACGACGAGCAGAGACCTCAACTGGGCGTTCGCGGCGGCGATGAGCTTCGTGCTGCTCGCGGTGTCGCTGCTCCTGGTCTACCTCTACACGGTCGTGACCAGCAGGAACCGACCGGAGGGGGGTGCGATATGAGCACCGACTCCGGGCGAACGAAGAAGTTCCGGCTGTCGAGCGTGCTCGGAAAGATCGACCTCTCGAGGTCGCTGGGGGGCGTCTCGCTCGCCGGCGTTTCGTGGGCGGTGATTCTGTCGGTCGTCTTCTTGTACCTCTTGTTGCCGGTCATCTTCGCGGTGGTCATCAGCGTCAATCCGTCGGACCTCTACACGTTCCCGCCGGAGTCGATCACGCTCAAGTGGTACGCCGCGGTGTTAGAACGGACACAGTGGGTAGACTCCTTCGTGTTGAGCTTCCAGTACTCGATTCTGGCGACGGTGATCGCCATCGCGTTGAGCTCGTCGGCCGCGTACGCCATCGCGCGCTTCGAGTTCCGTTTTCGGAATCTGCTCGATGCGGCGACGTTTCTTCCGTTGATGATTCCGCAGATCATCCTCGGATTGGCGTTGTTGTTGTTTCTCCAGCTGTTTGACCTCAACAACACGCTCATCGGGCTCTCGCTCGCGCTCGCGGTGTACGCGACGCCGTACGCGACCCGGAGCATCCTCGCGGCGATGCAGAACTTCGATCGGTCGGTCGAGGAGGCGGCGTACAACCTCGGCGCCGACGAGATTCAGACGTTTCTCAGGGTCACGTTCCCGATGTTGTTGCCGGGGCTGCTCACCGCGGCCATCTTCTCGTTCGTCGTGACGTACTCGAACCTGCAGATCGCCGTCTTTCTCACCGGTGCCGGGATGACGCCGATCCCCGTGCGGATCTTCGCGCAGATGCAGTTCGGCGGCAGCCCGATCATCGCCGCCGTGGCGACGATCAACATCGTGATCGTTCTCGCGGCGATCGTCATCACCGAACGGTTGTTCGGCGCCGCCGAGGCGCTGGGGTACACCTGACGGCACCGGGCGTTTCCGAGCCGAGGATCGGCCGCAACCGCCGTACTCGTGGTCGTCGGAGCGGGGTTCTTTCTCACGCCGTGGCCGATCCCTCACGACGCGCTGTGAGACGTAACGTCGCGTTCTTCGAGCAGATTGCTTCTCAGACGGCCGCGTCTCAGCCGCCGGACGCCGCCCGCAGCTCCGGGAAGTAGCGGCCGTGGAAGTCGAACGGGACGGCGTGTGGCAGCGGCGCGCGGGCGCGCTCTTCGAACGTGTCGCCGTCGAGAACGAGCAGACGCGACCGGTCGGCGTCGGTGTCGAGTGCGACCGTCACGACGACGCCGTCGTCCTCGGCGTCGCCGTCGGGCGCCGGGACGAACACGGGCTCGATGAAGTAGTCGCCGCCGGCGTCGAAGCTCCGAACCGTGCCGGAGTGTGTGTCCAGTTTAACCACGCGGCGCGCCCACTCCGTGACCGGCGTGTCGAGCCCCATCGCGTACACGTATCGGTGAGGGCGACACCAGCGCGTTGGCGACACCGTCGGGAGCGCGCTGCCCTCAGTGTAGATCATCTCGCGTGACACGGTCGGGTCGCCGGAGCCGTATCGGGTCGTCTCGGTACCCAACTCCACGGTGAACCGCTCGATCTCGCCGACGATCGCCCCCATCTCGCCCGCGCGGACGTTCTCGAGGTACAACGAATCGATCGTCGTCGCGTCGGGGACGGTCTCGAGGTCGAACACGAGTTCGGTGCCGCCGGCTCGTTCGAAGGCGTTGACGTGGTGGAAGCCGAACACCGCCTCGGTCACCGGTTCTGCGACGACGTCTCCGGTGGTCCGGTCCATCACGACGATGCGGGTGCCGCGTTCCGGCTCCCACTCGAACTGCTCGATGAACGGGGCCTGTCGGCCCGGCTTGAGAAATCGCCGCGGGTCGAGCCGGAGCGGGAACTCCGTCAGAACGACGTACCGGGGCGTGAGCGCGAAGCTGTGCATGTACGCCGGCTTGTCGGTGTCGACGCTGCCGATGTGTCGTCGGTCGCCGGCCGGCGTCCAGGCGTACACGTGATACTGGCTGGTGCGCCCGAACGCCGTGTCGACGTTGACGAGGGCTCCCGTGGCCGGGTCGCGTTTGAGGTGGGCACACGAGAGCTGGCCGGCCGGCACGTCGTCGTCGTACTCGGCGTGACCGGTCGTCTCGAGCGTGTTCGGGTCGAACCGGACCTTTCGCGGCGACTCGGTCAACGCGAGGTACGCGTCGCCGATCCGCTCGGCGATGATGTTCGTGTTGTCGTACGGCGCCGTCAGAAAGCCCGCCAGCCGCGAGCGGAGCGTCGTCTCGCCCGTCGCGAAGCCGCCGTCGAACCGGCCGTTCGTCGCCTCGTCGTACGCGTCCGTCCGGAGAAACCGATTCCGGTAGTGGACGGCGTCGGGTCCGTTCCCCGCCCCGGCGGGATCGAAGGTGAACCGATACAGCATCGCGAGTCCGTCGAACCAGTGATCGACGCTGCCGCCGCCCGGAAACGAAAACGCCCCGGGACCGTTCCGCACGAGACTCCCGCGAAGCCACTCGGGCAGCGTCCCCGTCACGGGGAGCGATGTCGCCGTCTCCTCGTGAAGCGAGTGGAACCCGGAATGAGCATCCATGGTATCACTCACGGCGGGACACGGCTAAGGTCTGACGACGGCAGGGCGGTTCGACCGCGGTCGGACGCGCGCCTATCGGCGTGTCGAGAACGCGTCTCGGCGGTGTCACGAGTTCACGGCGAGAACAGGCCCGAGGAGAAAGGCTCCCGCCGCGCTCAAAACGAGACCGTGTCGCCCGATCGGGTCGAGACGCCCGCTCGGTCGTCGTACTGTTTGCGGCCGACTGACGCCTCCGGCAGAACCGAGACGATGAAGGTGTGGAGTTCGGCCTCGGTTTGGAACGCGGTGGGGTAGTCGTCGACGACGGAGACTACCTCTGACAGGGGCATGCTCTCGCCGTTCGAGAACTCGACGACGGTGTCGCCACACCGGTCGAGAACCGTCTCGAACTCGACGGGATACTCACACGCGCACAGGTCGCTCACCGCCGTCTCCAGTTCCATACTGATCGATCGTGAAGAATACGGAAAAATGTGTCGCCGTCGGCGCCGTGCCCGCGGCGCCGACTCGAAACCGTTCTGCGGCCGTGTGACCGTCAGACGAGGCGTCCGGCGGCCGGACTCGCCCCAGTTATTTGTGACCCGCGTCCGAACAGAACGACATGGGACTCGCCACCGACCTCGTGAACGGCCTCATCTCGCTCGTCATCGCCGTCGTGATCACCAAACTGACCGCCTCCGACGACGGACCGTACGACCTCTCCGACGTGTTGCTCTCGGTGGCCGTCGCGTCGTTCCTCTCGGGGTTTTTCACGAGTTACTTCGCGAAGTGACGGCCGCCCGACCGACGGGGTCGTCACGCCGTCTCGATCCGCCACGTCGTCGCGTTCGTGTACGACCACCGCTCGATTTCGAGGTCGCCGGCCGACTCCTGTAGCTGTACGATCAGTGCGCCGATCTCCTTCGGCGAGAGCCCGACGTCGTCGGAGATGAACTTGGCTTTGATGTACGTCTCGCCGTCGGCCGCCTCGGCCCGCAGGAAGTCCGCGAGACGCCGGGCCTTCGACGCCGTCGTCTCGGCGGTGCCGTCGTCGGTCGCGGAGGACGCGTTCGTGGTGCTCATTGGCGGGCAGCGGAGGCGTTGTGTTCGTGGCCGATCACGACGCACGCGATGTGAGCCGTTATCAGCGCGACCGTGCTCCACGCGCCGTCGAATCCCATGACGCCGTACGCGGCGGGCAGGTACGCGACCGGGAGAACGACGGCCGCCCAGAAGGCGACGGCGCGAACGCCGGCTATCGCGCGGCGCCGAAGTTCGGTCGAGAGAGCGGTACCGATCCGGATCGGGGCGCGGACCATCGAAGAGGACGTTTTGCTTGACATCGGGGTCACCGTCTATACACGTCTCATGGGGAGCCGGTAGCATATAACCGACAGAGCGTTGGTGCGTATTCAGCCGAATTAACGGATTTCGCGGACCGTTCACGCCCCCGACTCGACCGTTTATCGACGTTTTAGAGACGCGCAAACGTTTTATCCTCTGTTTTGAGGCGTTTTCGTGAATTCGTGTAACCCCTCAGAGAAGACGCCCGGTCAGATCGGGTCCGCGTCGACGACGGTGGAGACGCGAGCGTTCTCCTTGAGCCGAAGCCCCGCGGCGCCGACGGACAACGGAACCCGCGGGAGCGCCGTCACGTGGAGCGTCGGATGGAAGGCGCCCCGTTCTAACACCGCCTCGCGGGTCTGAACGGTGAATCGCAGGTCGGCACCGGCGACCGATTCGTTGTACTCGAGGAGGTACGTCCCCGGGTCGAGCGACCACCACTCGTACTCGTCGTCCGGGTCGCGCGCCGCGCTCTCGTGAGCGACGGTGGCCGCGGGGGCGAGTTCGCCCCCGCCGAAGTCGACGGCTCCCGGATCGGTCGTCTCGTATACCTCGGCGACCGTCAGGTCGACGCCGTCCCCGTCGGTCTGTGTCGGTTCGTGAACGAGACCGTCGATGTGCGTCGCGTACGCGGCCATACGCCGAATCGTCGTCGCCGGACCGTAGTAAAGATACCCCCGGTCAGCCGTCTCCACGTCGGGGGCGACAGCCGCGGTGAGCCGGGATAGGCCGACGACTCGAACGAGCCGGCGAGTCGCCTTCTCCCGTACCCTCGGTTTTATGATCCGGGTTCGACATCATGGAATATGCCATCAGCGCCCGATCACGGCGTCGTCGTTCACCACGACGTGACCGTGGAGACGCGCGACGGAACGGCGCTCGCGACCGACGTCTACCGGCCCGCCGATCCGGAGACGGGTGAGCCGGTCGCCGAGCCGAAGCCGGCGCTTCTCGTTCGGACGCCGTACGACAAGCGCGCCCGCGAGCGCGTCGAACAACAGGGGAACTGGTACGCAAAGCGGGGGTACGTCGTCGCCATCCAGGACGTGCGGGGCCGGTACGCAAGCGACGGCGAGTTCACGCTGCTGGTGAACGAGGCCGAGGACGGCGCGGACACGGTGGAGTGGCTGGCCGACCGGCCCTACTGCGACGGCCAGGTCGGCACGATGGGCACCTCCTACATGGCGTGGGTCCAGAACGCGCTGGCGACACAGACGCCGTCGGGGCTGGCGGCGATGTTCGTCAACCAGGGCGCCGCGAACGCGTGGAAGGCGACCCTCCGGCATCACGGCGCGTTCGAACTCCGGTGGCTCACGTGGTCGCTGACGATCGGCGGCGGGTTCGCGAAGCGCGCGCTCGAGGACCCGGACCTCCGGCGACGGCTCGCGGCGGTGGACACGCGCGACGTTCTCGCGAACGAACCCGTCACCCGCGGGCAGTCGCCGCTTCGTCACCTCCCGAACTACGAGGAGTACGTCTTCGATTTCGCCGGGACGCCCGGCGACGACGAGTTCTGGACGAACCCGAGCATCAACTTCGAGGCCCACTACGACGAGACCGCCGACGTGCCCACGGTGTACGCCGGCTCGTGGTACGACTCATACGCGAAGGCGACCTGCGACAACTTCGCCGGACTCGCCGACCGCAAGGCGAGCGACCACTTTCTGATCATGGGCGCGTGGACCCACGGCGGCCAGTCGACGTGGACGAAGCCGTACGCCGGCGAGGCGGCGTTCGGCGAGGCGATGACCCGCGACTACCTCGAGACGAAGCTGCGCTTTTTCGACCACTACCTCAAGGACGAGACGACGTGGGAGGAGCCGCGGGTCCAGTACTTCCAGATGGGGACCGGCGACGGCTCCCCGACCGCGAACGGCCGGCTCCTCCACGGCGGAGAGTGGCGAGACGCCGCCGACTGGCCGCTTCCGGACGCGGAGACCACGGCGTACTACGCACACGGCGACGGCACGCTCGACACGACGCGGCCCGACGCGGCGGCGTCGGCGACCACCTACGAGTTCGACCCGACGGATCCGGTGCCGACGCTCGGCGGCAACTGCTCGTCGTACTACACCTTCGAGCAGCGGTCGGAATCGATCGAGGAGCTTCCGCTCGCCGACCGGCCGACGGTGAGCATCACCGGCCGCGGCGGCTACGACCAGCGGACGCGGCCGGAAACGTTCGGCGCGGACCCGCCGTACGGTCCGCTGGAGGAGCGCGACGACGTCGTCGTGTTTCGGACGCCGCCGCTCTCGGAGCCGGTCACGATCGCGGGGCCGATACGCGTTCGCCTCTACGGCTCGACCGACGCGCCCGACACGGATTTCACCGCGAAGCTCATCGACGAGTATCCGGCGAGCGAGGCGTTCCCGTCCGGGTTCGCGCTCAATCTCACCGACTCGATCTGCCGGGGACGCTACCGCAACTACCGAACCGAGCCGGACCTGCTCGACCCCGGCGAGGTGTACGAGTTCGAACTGGAGCTCTACCCGACCGCGAACGTGTTCACGCCGGGCCACCGGATCCGCCTCGACATCTCCTCGTCGAACTATCCGCGATACGATCTCAACCACAACACGGGCGGCGATCTGTACGGCGACCGCGAGCACGCCGTCGCGACGAACACTCTCTACCACGAGGCCGACCACCCGACGCACGTCGAACTGCCGATTCGCCCAGAATAGCGC
>CAZKXC010000006.1:14447-49696 GCA_964556645.1 uncultured Halobellus sp. | reverse complement strand
CGCGACGCCGACGTGGGCCATCCGGGCGGTCGCGGTGGCGCCGCTGCCGATCTACCTGGGCGTCACCGCCGGACTCAGGCTGACGGTCGCGCCGGAGGGGCCCGTCGTCGTTCCGTTGTTACTCCATCTGGCGTACTCAGCGAACCTTTCTGGGGGAGACATCGCCGTGTGCGCTCGCCCGGCCGCCGCTCGCGACGCCGGTGCGTTCGTCGTTCCGGCCTCGCGGTGGCAGGCGCTTCCGGTCCTCACCGCGCCGGTGACGACCGTCGCCGTCGCCGCCCTGCTGCTCGTAGGGTGACGTCGCGGTCGCGTCGGGGCTCGCCGACGGACCGACACGCCCGGTCGTCTCGGACGACACCACGCGCGAGTCCGCGAGCCAAACCGCTTTAGGAACGCCGCCGTAAGTGGACACAATGGCGACCTGCGACGAGTGCGGGGAGTACGAGAACCTCCCGTACCAGTGTCGACGGTGTGGGCAGACGTTCTGTGGTGAACACCGCCTGCCGGAGAACCACGACTGTCCGGGGCTCGCCGAGTGGAACGACCCCGAACAGGTCTTCGACAGCGGATTCGACGACAGCGTCGAGGGAGACGTCCGAACGCCCGGCGACGACGAGGGCGTCGTGAGCCGGCTGAAACGCCGCGTCGCGCGCGAGAAGGGGCCCGGCGGGGTGTTGGGATACTTCCGCGGCAACGCGACGTACGTCCTGCTCGCGGCCATGTGGCTCACGTTCGTCGCGCAGTGGGCCGTGACGCTCACCCTCGGCGAGGCCGCACACAGCCAGCTTTTCGTGCTCCGCTCGGACGCGCTCGGCAACGTCTGGACGTGGGTCACCTCCGTCTTCTCACACTCGCGGACCGGCCTGTTCCACATTCTCGGCAACAGCATCGTGTTGTTCTTCTTCGGCCCGCTCGTCGAGCGAGCCGTCGGCTCGAAGAAGTTCCTCGGGTTCTTTCTGCTCGCGGGGGTTCTCGCAGGGTTGGGCCACGTCGTCTTCGTGCTGGCGACCGGCGGACTCGTCGGCGTGCTCGGCGCCAGCGGCGCGACGTTCGCGATCCTCGGCGTGTTGACGATCTGGCGGCCCAACCTCGAGATTCTGTTGTTCTTCGTGATCCCGATGAAACTCAAGTACCTCACGTGGGGGATCGCGCTCGTCTCCGCGCTGCTCGTCCTCTCGACGGGCGCCGGCGGCGTCGGCGGCATCGCCCACGTCGCTCACCTGATCGGCTTCGCGATCGGCCTCGCGTTCGGGACGCGCAACCGCGACCTCGCGAGCCGAGCGGGCGGCCCCGGCGGACTCCCGATGGGCGGCGGTCGCGCCCGCGGCCCGGGCGGGCCGGGCGGGCCAGGCGGCCCGGGCGGGCGGTTCTGAATGCCGACGACGCTCGCCCGTCCGGAGTTCCGCCCGGACCCGGACCGCTCGCGCGCCGAGATGGAGTCGCTTCAACGAGAGCTGGCGGCGACGGCGACGTTCACGGACGACCACGGGCTCGCTCCCGACTCCGTCGCCGTCGACGAGCCGGTCGACTGCGCTACGGGGCTCCCGCCGGCGACCCCCGACGCCGGCGACCCGGCGGCGCCAGTCGTCGTCGGCGTCGACCAGGCGTTTCGGTCCGACCGCGACGAGGCGGTGTCGGCGGCGGTCGCGTTCCGCGACGGCGCGGTCATCGAGTACGCGGACGCGGTCACGCCGGTCTCGATCCCGTACATCCCCGGCCTGCTGTCGTTTCGCGAGGGGGAGCCGATTCTCGCCGCGCTCGAGGCGCTCGACGCCGACCCCGACCTGCTCGTCTGTGACGGCTCCGGACGGATTCACTTCCGACAGGCCGGCATCGCGACCCACGTCGGCGTGGCGTGTGACCTGCCGAGCGTGGGCGTGGCGAAGAATCTCCTGTGTGGCGAGCCGGCCGAGTCGGTCGACGGCCGTCCCGCCGGATGGCAGACACCGATCCGTGCGGACGACGCCGTCGAGCGGGTCGACCAGGGGAACGACGCCCCCGTCATCGGCCACGCCGTCCAATCGCGACAGTACCCCAACAGCCCCCGGGTGAATCCCCTCTACGTGAGCCCGGGTCACCGCGTGTCGCCGGCGACGACCGTCGACCTCGTCACGGCGTTGTGCGCCGGCTACAAGCTCCCGGAGCCGACGCGGCTCGCCGACGCGCACGCAGACCGAGCGAAACGGCGGCTCGACCCCGACGGCTGACCGGACGGGTCCTCGGTCCGTCCGCCGGGCGACCGCGACCCGCTGTCGCTTCGTCGTCCGCCCGCGGAAAGCCGGCTACCCGCGCATCAACTGAAGCACCTCGTCGACGACGCCCGGCTCGACGGCCACCACGAACTGGCTTCCCGGCGTCAGCGTCGTGCCGGGCTGTGCGATGCGGCTGGCGTCCGCACCGGAGATGACGAGCGTTCCCGCCGGAAACGAGACGTCCGCGAGCGTTCGCCCGGCGGCAGGTGCCCCCTCGGCGACGCGCACCTCGAGAATCTCGATGTCTCCGGTGACCGCCGTCAGGGTCTGTACCTCCTCGCCGGCGGTCTTGTTGGCCGCGACCCGCGCGCCCGCCTCCTCGGGGTATACGACGGCGTCCACGAACCGATCGTACGTCTCGTCGGTTTCTCTGTCGACGCGCGCGACCGTCCGGATCTCGTCGGTGAGCCGGGTGGCGAGCAGACACACCGCGAGGTTCAGCCCGGTCACCTCGGTCAACGCGGCGATGGTGTCGGCGTCGTCGATGCCGGCCTGTTCGATGATTTCCGGGTCGGACGCGTCGCCCTCGATCACGGTCGCGATCCACGCGTCGGCGATCTCCGCGACGCGGTCCTCGTCCTGTTCGATGATCGTTACGTTCTCGTCTCTGGCGGCGAGCCGTTCGGCCGTCTGGAAGCCGACGCGGCCGCCGCCGGCGATGATGATGTCCTGTGTCATGTCAGTCGTCTCCGCCGCCGTCCGTGGCCGGCTGGTCGGCGGTCGCTTCGGTCTCGTCCGTCACCGTCCGCGCCCGGTACCTGTTGAGCACGACGTACATCACCGCGCCGGCGGCCAACCACCCGATGCTGAGCAGGAGCGCGAGCACGTCCGTCTGGATGAGGAACCTGATCAACACGACCGCGAGTATTCCGTTCAACACGATTCCCAGTATCGGCGGAATCGGATAGTACGGAACCTCGTACGGTCGGTTCATGTTCGGCCGCTCCCGGCGGAGCCGGATCACGGCGACGTTGACGATGATGAACGACAACAGAAAGAACAGACTCGACATGTTCCCCGCGCTCTGGGTGGGCAACACGACGGACCCGAGCATGACGACCGCGCTCACCAACACCGCGACGAACGGCGTCCCGAACCGGTGGTGAATCTGCCCGATCGATTGCACCAACTGGCCTTCTCGGCCCATCGAGAAGGCGACCCGCGAGGAGGCGATCACCACCGCGTTCAACGCGGTGATCGTCGAGAACACCGCCCCGAAGACGATGAGCGCGCCCCCGTTCTGGATGAGCGGGACGCCGGTCGGCATGAACGACGTCGCCGCCGCCGCGATGCCGGCCTCGCCGGCGGCGGCGAGCTCCGTGGCGCCGAGCGTGCCGATCGCCACCGTCACCACCAGCAGGTACACCACGACGGTCGCAGCCAGGCTGACGAAGATCGCCTTGGGGATGTTCTCGCGGGGGTTCTCGACCTCTTCGGTGACCGTCGTGATGAGGTCGTACCCCTCGAACGCGATGAACGTCAGCCCCATCGCCGGGAGGATGCTGAACGGGCCGGAGCCGGCGGTGAACAACGGGTCGAAGTTCTGGAAGGTGAAGCTGGTCTCGCCGCCGCCGCCGGCCGAGAAGAAGCCGAACGCGACGAACACCACCAGGATGGACACCTTGATGATCGTGAAGATCGTTTCTGCGCTTCCGCTCGCGGCCGTCGAGGCGGCGTTCAACGCCACGAGTCCGGCGACGGCGACGAACGCGAGAACGAAGTTCGCCGGGACGCCGACGCCAAGCAACGGAAGCACGACCGCACCGACCTGATCGGGCGGTGCGACCACGTCGTACACGTGAAGCAGCTCGAGAAAGTTCGGCGCGAACCCGAGCGCGTACAACGCGCCGGCGATCATGTACGCGAACCAGAGCATCCAGCCCATGATGAACGAGCCGAAGTCGTCGAAGATCTCCCGCACGAACGCGTAGCCGCCGCCGCTTTTGGGGATCGCGGACGCGAGTTCCGCGTACGAGAGCCCGGTGAACGCAGTTACGACCCCGTTCAACATGAACACGAGCAGCGCGGCCGGACCGGAGATCTCGGCCGCGAGACCTGTGAGCACGAAGATGCCCGCGCCGATCATCGCCCCCATCCCGATCATCGTCGCGTCCAACAGCCCCAGTTCGGCCTCCGGTTCTCTCTGATCGTGGCTGCTCATGGCTCGCCCAGCCGTTCTGTGCGTGCGAAGACACTCATATAGTGGCCGTATCGATCAACATGACTGTATCTACATTAATCTGATCCTGACAGGTCCGTTAAATCGCTCCTGCGTGCTACCAAGCTCTCCGTTTTATATTCTGGACCCGATAACAGACGGCTTCCTGTCGGTAAACGATCACGACGTGTGCCGCGGCGGATCTCACAGAGTAACGAGGGGGAAGCCCGCGGCTTCAGCCGTGGGAGAAATCCGACCTGAGCGTAACCTACAATTATCTGGGGACGAAAGCGACACAAATGAGCGCGGACCTACGAGTCGTGATCGTCGGCGGTCACCACGTCGGGCATCACGCCGCTCAACAGCTCTCCGAACAGGGCCACGATATCGTCATCATCGAGAAGGACCGCGAGCGCGTAGAGTTTCTGAGCGACCAGTACGAAGCGACCATCATCCAGGGGGACGGCGGTCGGAAGTCGATCCTCCGACAGGCCGGGCTCGACCGGAGCGACGTCATCGCGGCGCTCACCGGATACGGCGCGATGACGAACATCGGCATCTGCACGATGGCGACGAACGTCGAACCTGACATCGGAACCGTCGCGCGGATCGACCACGGAGACAAAGAGGAGTACGCCGGGCTCGTCGACGAGGTGGTGTACGCGGAGGAGCTGGCGGCGAACGCGGCCACCAACGAGATTCTCCACGTCGCGGGCGGCGGCGTACAGACGGTCCAACAGGTCACCGGAGACCTCACGCTGGTCGAACTCACCGTGTCTGGCGACGCGCCGGTCGCCGACAGAGCGCTCCGCGACGTGTCGTTTCCCCGAGGCGCGGTCGTCGTCGCCGGACGCGACAGCAACCAGCTTCCGGGTCCGGAGATGGTGTTGGAACCCGGGCTCCGGTACCTGGTCGCCGTCAGAGAAAGCGTCAGCGACGAGGTCGTCCGGCTGTTCAGGGGGTGAGTCGCTCGGGCCGCTTTCTTGTATGCTCCCAGACGACACTGCGGCTCCGGCGTAACCGCCGCCCCGTATAGCTCCCACGCGACGCCAGAGAGGAGACCGACCGGCTCGTGGCTTCGATACACTTGCCCCCGAGAACGGGCCGGAGCCGCCGACGCCGGCCGGCGGGTCGTTTTTATACCGTGGGCCGCGAATCCGAACGTATGGGCGACGATAGCACGGCAGGCGCGATGTCGGCCGAGGAGTTCCGCTCGCTGACCGACGGGCTGGTGCGGCAGGCATCCGGCGGCGGCACGACGGTGTACAAGAACGCGGCCGGCGTCGGCTGTCCGAACCCGGAGTGTGACCTCGGGGTGTTCCAGACGTTGTTCGTCAGCGACCACGGCTGGCAGCGGATCGGCGCGACCCGCGACGGCATCGAGCTGTGTATCTGCAACACCGAGGACAGACGGCTCGTGTTCATCCACGACGAGTGAGCGGGCCGGAGTCGACGGCCGGCCGCGAATCTCCTGGCGGAATCGCCCCGATTCAAGAGGATCCGGCGCCAACGGCCGCCATGAGCGACAAAGCGGACGACGCGGAGCGCGAGCCGACGGACGAGCGAGACGCCTCCGAGCGCGACACCCCCGGCCGCGGGATCACCCCGGACGCGGACCCGATCGAGGCGAGCGCGCCCGAGGAGTTCGGGCTCGTCCAGGCGTGGTGGGGCGACGGAAAGGGGAAGACGACGGCCGCGCTCGGGATGGGCGCCCGCGCGGTCGGTCACGGCCACCGCGTCCACATGTTGCAGTTCATGAAGGGCGGAGCGGACTCCGTCGAGGCGGTCCGCGGCGAGTACAACGCGATCCGGGCGCTGCCCGGCTTCTCGTTCGAGAACACCGGCCACTACGGCTGGCACGGGATGGCCGACGGCTCCGCCGACGAGAGCCACGAGCGAGACGCACAGGCGGGACTCGACCGCGCTCGCGACCTCGTCGCCGCCGCGGCCGACGCCGACCTCGCGGCGCCGATTCCGCTCGACGCCGAGCCGGAGGCGGGCGTTCACATGCTGATCCTCGACGAGGTGTTGTACGCCGCCGACCGCGACCTGATCGCTCCCGAGTCGGTGCTCGAACTGATCGACGACGCGCCGGACCGACTCGAACTCGTGCTCACCGGCAGCCACGAGCGCCCGGCGTACCTCTCGGAGGTCGCGGACTTGATCACCCGGGTCGGCAAGGAGAAACACCCGATCGACGCGGGCCAGCGCGCCCGGAAGGGGACGGAGTACTGATGTCCGACGGCACGATCCCTGACGACTCCGACCCGGCGACGGCGCTTCACGAGCGGCTCGTCGCCACCGAGACGCTGCCCGTCGAACGCGACGCCGGCTGGCGGCTCGGCGAGGCGCAGGCGCTGGCGGCCGACATCGCGACCGGCGACCCCGACGCGGCGGTCGTCCGCGAGCGCGCCGCCGAAATCCGGACGCTGCTCGCGGCAATCGACGGCACGGGCGACGAGACCGCCGACGAACACGTCGCGGCCGCCCGCGAACTCGCCGCACAGGTCGCGGATCGCTCCGAGGACGCCTCCGAGGCGTGAGTCCCGCGATGACGGAGCCACGGCCCGCTCGGACGCTTCTGGTCGCCGGGACCGCGTCGCACGTCGGCAAGTCGACGGTGGCCGCCGGGCTCTGCCGGCACCTCGCGGACGCGGGCGTCGCCGTCGCCCCGTACAAGGCACAGAACATGTCGAACAACGCGCGGGCGGTGCCCACGTCGCCCGAGGCGGCCGCCGACGCGGCGTTCGGCGAGGTGGGCATCTCACAGTACGTCCAGGCGCGGGCCGCTCGGGTCCGGCCCGAAACCGACCACAATCCCGTCCTGCTCAAACCCCGCGGCGAGGGCGAGAGCCAACTCGTCGTGAACGGCCAGGCGGTCGCCCACGCCGCCGCGGCCGACTACTACGACGACCGGTTCGAGACGGCCCGCGAGGCGGCCGCGGCCGCACACGCGCGGCTCGCGGCCGCCAGCGACGTCGTGATCGCCGAAGGGGCCGGGTCGATAGCCGAGATCAACCTCCGCGACCGGGACCTCGCGAACGTGGAGACCGCACGGCTGTTCGGAGAACCGGACGCGACCGGCGGCGCCGACGTGCTTCTGGTCGCGGACATCGAGCGCGGCGGCGTCTTCGCCGCGCTGGTCGGAACGCTCGAGCTGCTCCCGGCGGATATCCGCGACAGCGTCGTCGGCGCGGTGATCACCAAGTTCCGCGGCGACCGGAGCCTGCTCGAACCCGGACTCGACGCCTTCGAGGACCGAACGGACGTCCCCGTTCTCGGCGTCGTCCCGTACGACGACCCGGGGCTCCCCGAGGAGGACAGCGTCGCCCTCCCGGCCGAGACCGAGCGAGCCGTCCGCGGGGCGGCCGACGACGTCGCCGACGCGGACGCGGTGACGGTCGCCGTTCCGCGGCTGCCGCGGATCTCGAACGCGACCGACCTCGAGCCGTTGGCGGCCGAACCGGGCGTTCGCGTCGCGTACGTCCCGCTCGACGGTCGTCTCGACGCCGCCGACGCGGTCGTGATCCCGGGGACGAAAAACACCGTCGACGACCTGCGCGCCTGTCGGACGGCGGGATTCGACGAGACCGTCCGCGGGTTCGACGGCCCCGTGGTCGGCCTCTGTGGCGGCTACCAGCTGCTCGGCGAGCGGATCACGAACGCCGGCGTCGAGAGCGCGGCGTCGGACGCCCCGAGCGTCGTCGAGGGGATCGGCCTGCTTCCCGTCGAGACCGCGTTCTCGACGGAGAAGCGCGTCGTCGCCGCGGACCTCCGTCTGGACACCGGCCGCACCGACCTCGTGACGCCGCCGGTGTCGACCGCCGGCGCCGCTCCCGTGCTCGAGGCGGCCGGCTACGAGATCCACATGGGCGAGACCGCCCGGCTGGCGGACGGGTCGCCGTCACCGACCCTCACCGCGCCGTTCGCGGACCCGGCCCGCGACAGAACGGGCGTCGAACTCGGCGCGGCCGTCGACGGCGTGCTCGGGACGTACCTCCACGGCCTGTTCGAGAACGACGCGGTTCGGCGGGGATTCCTCGCCCGGGTTCGCGAGAACGCGGGCCTCGCGGTCGACGCCGCGGGGTCGGCGACACGACCCACCAAAGACCCCGCCGACCGGGCCGCAGACCTCCTCCGCGAGCACGTCGACCTCGCCGCGTTGGGGCTGCCGGCCGCCGGACGCTGACCCGCGCCGGCGCCACGCGAGCGGCGAGACCGCCGCGGCCGACCGACGCAGAGGAACCGGATCGGCCGCGCCGCGCGGTCCCGCCCGGCAGGTATTTGAGTCGTCTCGCACAACGATCTGCGAATGCTCAGCGACGTCATGGAGGACTACCTCAAGGCGATCTACGTCCTCCAGGCCGAGGAGGGTCCGCCCGTCTCGACGTCCGCCATCGCCGAGTACGTAGAGAAGACCCCGCCGACCGTGACCGACATGCTCGGAAAGCTGGCCGATCGCGGGCTCGTCGACCGCGAGCCGTACCGAGGGGTCGAGCTCACGACCGAGGGGGAGGCGGTGGCTCTGGAGGTCGTCCGTCACCACCGACTGCTGGAGGCGTTTCTCGCCGACCGGCTGGATTACGACTGGAGCGACGTTCACGACGAGGCGGACGCGTTAGAACACCACATCTCCGAGGAGTTCGAACGCCGCGTCGCCGACGCCCTCGGCGACCCGGAGGTCGACCCTCACGGCGACCCGATCCCCGGCGCCGACCTGGAGCCGATAGACGAGGGGAGCGGCCCGCGACTGTCCGATCACCCGGAGGGCGACCGGCTGATCGTGACGCGGGTCTCAGACCGCGAGGAGGACGAACTCGACTACCTCGCCGACGCCGGGATCACGCCCGGAACGACGGTCGAGGTGATCGACATCGCGCCGTTCGGGATGGTGACGGTCCGGACTCCGCGGGGCGACCAAAGCCTCCCCGCGGAGGTCGCGCGCTCGATCCGCGTCGAGGACGCCGAGTAGCCGCCGGACGTGCGGGAACTGCCGCCGCGTCGTGGGGTTTTTTACGCGAACTGCCGTCTATCACGCCGTGAGCACGGTCGGAACGGTTCTCGTCGGAATGGTGTTCGGGCTCGCGCTCGCGGCCCCGCCGGGCCCGATGAACGCGGTCATCGCCGAGGAGGCGGTGCTCCGCGGGTGGACGGCGGGCACCCGGGCGGGTCTCGGGGCGGCGACGGCCGACGTGCTGTTTTTCGTGCTCGCGTACCTCGGCGTGGTCTCGTTCGTCCGATCGCTGCCGCGGCTACAAACTGCGATGATCGGCGTCGGCGGCTGTCTGATGTGTTACTTCGCGGTCGGCACGGCTCGCGACGCGCGCGCCTCCTTCCGGCCCACGTCCGGTACCGACCCCATGGCCGAGGAGGGAAAGGGGTTCCAGAAGGCGCTCGCGCTGGCGCTGACGAACCCGTTTCAGGTGTTGTTCTGGCTCACCGTCGGCGTCGGCATGCTGCGGCCCGGCGAACTCGACGTGCTCGCTCCGCTCCCGGCCGTCGGCGACGGGCTCGCCGGGACGCTCGTGGTGGCGACCGGGTCGCCGGCGCTGCTCGGCGGGTTCTTTCTCGGCATTCTCGGCTGGGTGACGGCGTTTCCCGTCGGCCTCGCCGCGGCCGAGAAGCGCGTGCAGGCGGTCGGGCCGGTCGTCGCCGTCGCCTCGGCGCTGGTGCTCGGCGGCTTCGGCGTCTACTTTTTGTACGACGCCGCGACGACGGTGCTCGCGTGGTGACGAGCCGCTCGTGTGTCGGTTCCGCGCGACAGCCGCCGTCACCGCCGGCCCGGCACCGAACCGCATGGACAACGGCTTTCACCCGCCGGCGTGAGCGACCGACATGTTCGAGAAGTCGACGTGGATCAAGCTCCCGCGAAACGTGCTCGTCGGCCACGGCGTCGTCGACGACCTCGGGACCGCGGTCGGCGACCTGTACCTCGGCGGCCGGCCGCTCATCGTGACCAGCCCGACGCCGAACGAGATCGTCGGCGACCGGGTGCGCGCCCAGTTCGACGACCCGACGACCGCGGTCGTCGAGGACGCCTCGTTCGACGCCGTCGAACAACTCACCGAGACGGCGACGACGGTCGATCCCGGCTATCTCGTCGCGCTCGGCGGCGGCAAGCCGATCGATATCGCGAAGATGGCCGCCGACCGCCTCGACGTCGGCTTCGTCTCCGTGCCGACGGTGGCTTCTCACGACGGGATCGTCTCCGGTCGGTCGTCGATCCCCGAGGGAGACACCCGTCACTCCGTGGCGGCCGACCCGCCGCTCGCGGTCGTCGCGGACACGACGCTGCTCGCGAACGCGCCCTGGCGGCTCACCACCGCCGGCTGTGCCGACATCATCTCCAACTACACCGCGGTCAAAGACTGGCGGCTCGCCCGTCGGCTTCGAAACGTCGAGTACAGCGAGTACGCCGGCGCGCTCTCGGAGATGACGGCGGAGCTGCTCGTCGAGAACGCCGACATGATCCGCCCAGGCTTAGAGGAGTCGTCGTGGGTGGTGTTGAAGGCGCTCGTTTCTTCCGGCGTCGCCATGTCGATCGCCGGCTCCTCGCGGCCCGCCTCCGGCGCGGAACACCTCGTTTCTCACCAGCTCGACCGGATCGCGCCCGGCAAGGCGCTCCACGGCCACCAGGTCGGCGTCGGCTCGATACTCACCGAGTACCTCCACAGCGGCGAGCACGGCGAGTGGCGCGCGATACGCGACGCGCTCGACTCGCTCGACGCGCCGACGACCGCCGCCGAACTCGGGATCGACGACGAGGAGCTGATCGCCGCGCTCACGAGCGCCCACGAGATCCGCGACCGATACACGATCCTTCAGGGCGGGATCACGGAGGAGGCGGCGATCGAGGTCGCGAGCGCGACCGGCGTCATCGAGCGACGCGAGTGACGAGCCAGCGGACCCACCGCCCGCGGGCTCGTCCGTCCTCGAAAGTCGGATAACCGTCCCGGTCGTAGCCGGCGTATGTCCGCCGTCACCGTCCGCGATCGGGTCAAGGATCGGACCCGCGAGATCACCGTTCTCCTCACCGTCGTCGGCTACGCGGTCGTTCTCGGCGCGTTTCTCGTCCCCGAGTTTCAGGCGTTGTTTCCGGAGCTTTCCCGCGGCACCGTCGACCTGCTCGCACACGCCATCGCCGCCGTCAACAGCGTCACCATCGTCACGCTCTCGCTCGGCTGGTACTGGATCCGCACCGACGAGGTTCGAAAACACGCCGCGGCGATGAGCACCTCCTTCGTGCTCATCCTGGTCTTTCTGGGGATGTACGTCCCGAAGGTCGCCGGCGGCGGCACGAAGTACTTCGTCGGTCCCGACCCCGCCTACTACGCGTACCTGATCATGCTCGCCGTTCACATCCTGCTCTCGATCGTCTCCGTGCCGGTCGTCCTCTACGCGCTCGTGCTCGGACTCACCCACACCGAACACGAGCTTCGGACCGAGACGCCACACCGCACCGTCGGCCGGATCGCCGCCGGCGCGTGGCTGTTCTCGCTCGTGCTCGGCGTCGTCGCCTACCTGTTGTTGAACCACGTGTACGGCTCGACGTTCCGGGCCGCCGAGACCGCGACGGTGTTGCTTCCGGCGATACCGGGCGTGTGAGCCGCCGCCGATTCCGATCCCGCCGATTTCGACCGCATCCGGGCGCGGCGCCGGCCGATCAGTACGGCCAGTCGCCGATCACCTTCATCCCCTCCGCGAGGTCCTCGTCTTCGAGCTGTGCGGCTATCGCCTCCGGCTCCCGGCGGCCGACCGCGGTCTCGTCGTCCGCCAGCTCGACGACCAGTTCGGCGAGGAGGATCGCCTGCTCGCGCAGGTCCCGTTTCTCCAACTTGTCGAGCGTGTCGGCGAACGTGTGCCCCCATCCCCGTCCCTCGGTGCCGGTTTCGCTCATCACGTGATACCCCGGAACGCCCCACTGGACGTACGGCCAGTGGTCGCTGTGGGGCCCCAGCCTCGGAACCGTGTTGATCGGATGGTCGAACCGGTCGCCGACGGTCGCCGCGGCGTCCGCGAGGTCGTCGAAGCCGTGGGTGTACAGCTTCAACGTCCGGCCCCGGGCGGCGCCGTCGTTGTTCACGATGGCTTTGATCGCGTCGTGGTCACGGACGCCGGCGTCGTGCGTCGAGCCGACCAGCCCGACCTCTTCGGCACCGTACACCAGACAGTGTACCCGCGTGTCGAGCTCCGCCTCCCGCGCCGCGAGCGCCTTCGCCACCTCGACGACGATGGCGGTGCCGGCGCCGTTGTCGGCCGCGCCCTCCGCGATGTCGTGGGCGTCGACGTGGCTCGTGAGCAACACCGCCTCCTCGGTGTCCGGCCCGAGGTCGGCGTGGACGTTGCGGCTGGTCGCGTCGTGGACCGCGGCGTCGACGCTCACGGTCACCGGCTCGCCGTCCCACCGCCGCCCCAGCCGCGACCCGACCTCCTTCGACACGCCGACGCCGGGAATCGCTCCGATCGGCGACGCCTCGGTGCCGAGGCTTCCGGTCGGCGGCAGACAGCCTTCCACGTGGTTTCGGAAGACGAACGCGGCGGCGCCCGCCTCGACGGCGTAGTAGTACTTCTCCCGCCGGTGGATGAACCGGTCGTAGTACTCCGGGACGTTGGAGGCGACCATCACCACCGCCCCCTCGAGGTCGGCCCGCTCGAAGTCCTCGGGCAGGCCGTAGCCGAGGTCGACCAACTCGCCGCGCGCGTCGCCGCTCGGGCTTCGCGGGAGCGCGATGGCGTCCTGTGTCGCGTCGTCGGCGCGGACCGTCGCGGAGCCGCGCGTCCACCCCTGAATGGGGAACGAGTCCAGCCGCGCGTCGCGTGCGCCCACCTCGGCGAGCGCGTCCCGCGTCGCCTCCGCGGCGCGCCGCTCGCCGTCGCTGCCGGCCATCCGGTTCCCGATGTCGACGAGCCGTTCGAGATGCGTCCAGCCGGCATCGCTGGTGAAGGTGTCACCGATCCACTCGTTCATGCCCCACCACTCAGCGCGCCGGGGCTTCAGCCTTCGGGCCCCGGATCGGCGGGTCGCTCCGTCGACGGTTGGGGGTACCGTCCGCCGGAGACGCCACTCGACGTGGTTCTCCGTCTCGAGCCGTGACGAACCGCCGCCGAACCGGGGGTTTTTCGGCCGTGCCGCGAGGACTCCTCGGCATGAGCGATCCCGTGTCGCGCGTCGGCGTCGTCGGCGCGGACGACCCTCTCGGCTCCCGTCTCCGAGACGCCGTCCGAGCGGCCGACGGCCGAGTCGTCTCCCCGGCCTCGGCCGACGTGGTCGTGGCGGTGGGCGACGACGCGATTCGGGACGCGACGCTCGGCCGGCCGACCCGCGGAACCGGGGTCCTCCCCGTTCGCGACGGCCCACACGCGGTCGACCGACCGGCGGCCCCGGACGCGGTGCGACGGCTGCTCGACGGCGGCGGCGAGCGCGTCACTCACCCGGTCCTCTCGATTGTCGTCGACGGCGATCCCGTCGGACGGGCCGTCTTCGACGTCGGATTCGTCACCACCGAGCCGGCGCGCATCTCGGAGTACGCCGTCGAGCTTCCGGACGACCGAACGGAGACCGTCCGCGCCGACGGCGTCGTCGTCGCGACGCCGCTCGGGAGCACGGGCTACGCGAGCGCCGCCGGCGGCCCGCGTCTCGAACCCGGCTCCGGGCTCTCGGTCGTTCCGATCGCCCCGTTCACGACGCGGAGCGACACGTGGGTCGTCGCAGACGGCCTGGGCGTGTCGGTCGAGCGCGACGCGGAGCCGGTCTCGCTGGTCGTCGACGGCTCGCCCCGCGAGATGGTGGCTCCCGGCCACCCGATTCGCATCGAAGCCGCCGAGCGCGTCGACGTCGTCGTTCCCTCCCGCGGGCACACGCCGGATCCGCGCGCGGATCGGAAAGGTTCTAATAATTCCTGACCGGAGAACCCGATATGGCTCCACTGCAGTTCCTCGTTCCGCTCGGCTGGCTCTCGGTCGTGGGCCCGGCGCTGCCGTTCGCGATCCTCACCATGGCGGTCGCGAACCTCGCGACGCGACACGTCGCACACAAACGCCACGTCGAACAGGCGAAGGTCGGCGACAGCGTCGAACCGTACGGCCCGCACGCGTTCACCAACTTCGGGCTGGTGACGCTGAGCTTCGCGTTCGCCGTCCACGCGCCGACCGGCGGAACGATCATCTCGATCATCGCCGTGACGATGCTCATCGCCGACCTGTTCGAGTTTGAATCGCGCAACGTCGAGGCCCGCAACGACATGACGCTCGAGGCGCCCAAAAGCGCGATCGCGGCCTCCGTGTTGTTGCTGCTGTACGCCGCTTACTACGCGTTGTTCTTTCTCGTGGCCGACTTCTGGAACAACGCGATCGTCGCTTAAACGTCGGCTCGGGGCCGAACCACCTACAGAACAGTTACACAGCGGGTGTGACTGCCAGGCGTCGACCCTCAGTTCGCGGCGTCGTCGCCGATGCTGCTCCGGAGCTCCCGGGTGACGGGGATCAGCACCCAAAACGTGAGCGGGCCGAGGATCATCAGCCAGTAGAGCGCGTCGCCGGTGAGCACCCCGATCTCGCCGTACACGGTGTTGACCCCTTCCGCCGGATTCACCAGCTGAACGACCTCGTAGTACGAGGGCGTTCGGTACCAGGCGCCGAAGGTGATCCAGCCGAGGGCCCCGAGGGCGAACAAGGCCAGCCCCTTGATGAACTCGTCTGCCATGTCTTAGCCTTCGCTGGAGTCCTCTTGAGCCTTTCCCATTCCCTGGGCCCGGAACCGCGTTCCGAGGACGTACACCGCCGTTCCGAGCAGTATCGAGCCGACGGCGGCGACCGCGAGCACCCCCGTGAGCACGTCGCCGGCGATGCCGATGCCGACGCGGCCGAGCAGGTACCGCAGCAGCCGGCGCACGACGCTCACCTGTAAGGTCGCGGCGTCGAGCAGCACGAACCCGACCAGGTACGTCACGATGGCGCCGAGCGTCGACAACGCCGTGACGGTCTTGTACAGCCGAAGCGGGACGACAACCTCGCGGCCGTTCGGGCCGACCCGCGGTCCGATCGGCTCGTTTCGCGGGTCCTCCTCGTCGTCGACCGCTACCGGGTCGCCGGTCTCGTCGACCGCCTGAAACTCGGAGCGCTCATCGGTGTCTGACATGTGAGACAAACGGAAGTCGTCCGGTCGCTACTTCGGCGGCCGGAGCATGAAGTACCGGCGGTTGAGGTCGTACGAGTACCCCTCGCGCATGGTCTTCAACACGGCGTACGTGACCACTCCCGCCAGCACGGGCAGCAGGAACGTCAGCGTGACGAGCAGCTCGAGTTCGAACGGGAAGAAGTTCTGAATCGCGAGCGCCGCGAGCGTGAGCGACAGGACGACGCCGGCCATGCCGACGCCGGCCCAGAACGGCTCCTCGACCGGCCGCCGCGCGTTCCCCTTGTTGAGGAACGGAACGAGCGAGATGACGCCGAACACGATCCCGTGTGCGATGATCCCGAGGAACTCGTTGCCGATCAGGATGTTTCCGCCGAGTACGGCGAGTTCGGGGTTCAACGGATTGAGCTTCAATAGCCCGAACGACCAGTAGAGGTACCAGTCCGGCAGGATGATCGCCGGCGTCGATCCCGGATTCGCCGGGTGACCGAAGTGCGGGGGCATCAACGCCGAGATGAAGATCAGGATGCCGACGAAGAAGCTCGCGATCGCGAGGTTGCGGATCGTCTCGTGCGGCCACGCCGGGAACCCCAACACGTCGCGCTCGACGTACGTCGACTCCGCCCGGAGGTCCTCGTCCTCGCGGCGAGACCGCTCGAAGTACTGGTAGGTGAGCTGAGAGAGCCCCTGTGAGTGCTCCTTGCGCTCGCTCCAGGTCGGCGTCTCGTCGTCCGGCGGCACCGTCGCCGGCGGGCCGCCGTCGGTGCGCGCCTCCTCGTCGGTTCCGCCGTCCGTCATGCGGGTGGTGTCGTCGGTCATGGTCTCAGTGTGGCTCCGCGATTCCCTGCACCCACACGATGCCGACGTGGAGCGCGATGAGCGCCGTCACCACGAACGGCAACACGAAGACGTGCAGGATGTACATTCGCACGAGCGTCGCCTGTCCGAGGGTGAACCCGCCGAACAAGAGCTGTGCCGCCCACTCGCCCACGATCGGGGTCGCAAGCGCCATCTCGACGCCGATCTGTGCCGCCCAGAAGGACAGCTGCTTCCACGGCAGCACGTACCCGGAGAAGCCGAAGAACAGCGTGAGCCCGATCAGGATGACGCCGAGAATCCAGTTGACCTCGCGCGGCTCCTTGTACGCGCCGGTGAAGTACACCCGAAGCATGTGCAAGAACACCGCCGCCACCATGAACTGGGCCGCCCAACTGTGGATCGACCGGAGCATGAAGCCGAACTGGACGTCTTTGAGGATCAATACGACGGAGTCGTACGCGGCCGTGGGATCGCCCTGTGCGGCCGCGCCCGCCGTCGACGGCGAGTAGTAGAATCCCAGCAACGCTCCAGACACCGCCGCAACGAGGTACGCGAGGATCGACAACGACCCTAACGAGTACAACGGGTACCAGTACCAGAACTTGTTGTCGAGGTCGTACTGTTCGGTGTGGCTCTTCGGCATCTGGAGGTTCGCACGGTAGTACATCGTCTCGAGAATCTCGAGGTAGTCGACGATGCGCAGCCGCTTGTCCAGCCAGATGAGCGTGGTGAGGAACGCGGTCTCGATGACCGTCAGATCCTGCGTTTTGAGCCACGCGTTGTGGTCCATCTCGTCGTTCTTTTTTAAACTCATTTGCTGATCACTTCTTGTAGTACGGGTACACTGCCCGTTTGACCGTCTCCCAGGCGTCGCCGGTGTCGACGCCGACGCCGTCTTTGTCCTCCTCGCGGACGTACAGGTCCTCCCACTTGCGGCGGCGCTTCTTGACGATCATCACGTCCGGGAGGAACTCCTTGCGGTACAACAACAGGATGAACGCCAGATCGAGGAAGATCAGCGCCAACACCGCCCCCATGAACATGTTGCCGAACTCCGTCGACGCCCACGTGAACATCAACCCGTAGACGAACAGGAAGACGAACACGACCTCGATGACGGTGAGGAGGACGATGGCGATGGCCGCGGCGGTGCTTTCACGCGCCGGTTCGTACCGGTGGATGTCGCCGTACGAGGAGCCGCTGGAACTCATTGGGTGCCTCCGTGGCCCGTATGTGCGGACTCGCCGTACTTCAACATGTAGAACGTGAACACGAACGTGAGCACGATCCCGAGTCCGGCGGTGACACCGACCCAGTGTGCGTGGATCGGCATGCCGACGTCCGCGATGTCTTCGGGCCACCCGGTCGCACCGCCGCCGCCGACCTCGACGGTCGCGACGTCCTCGCCGACGGCGAGGCCGGCGTGCATGCCGACCGCGGTGTGAGGCACGCAGTGGTAGTGGGTGATGCCCGCGTCTTCTTCGGTCACCTCGTACTCGTAGGTCGCGCCCTCGTCGCCGACGGGGTTGCCGCTGTCGAGGCTCGCCGGGCCGCCTCCGTCGACGGTCTGGACGTTGTGGGCGCCGCCGTTGCCGGTCCACTCGAACGTGATCGTCGTCCCCGGATCCACCCACAATTGGGTCGGGTCGAACGCGAGGCCGCCCTCGCCGGCGCCGACGGCGACCGTCACCGCGTCCTCGCCCCGGGCGTCCTGGTAGGAGCCCAGGTTGCCGCTCGTGACCCCGCTCGGCCAGTCCGGTTGTACCTCCTGTGCGGCGGCCGTTCCGGTCGCCCCGGCCGAGGCCGTGGCTGCGGCTGTCGCGCCGCCGGCCGTTCGCACGAAGTCCCGCCGTTTCATACGTCTTTTCTCAGCACGGGAACGCGCTTAAACCCACCGAATACACCTGTTCGGTCGGCGGGTTGTACGGGGGATGAACCCCTCGAATTCGGGCGTTTCATCCATCCTCGCCGCCGTCTTCTATGACCTCCCCGTCGACGGGGACGAATCCCGGACGTTCCTCGGCCTCTCGGAGGGCTCGCAGGCGGTCGCGGTACTCCTCAGAACGGAACCGATCCGAGAGCCGCGCGTTCGCAACCATCGCGAACAAGAACACCCCGACGAGCAGGAACGCCAGCCCCATCGCCGGCGCGACGATGGTGGACAGGTCCATCACCACCGACGCGACGAGCAGGACGACGCCCGCGAACAGTTGGACCCCCGCGACGACCTGGATCATCAGGTTGCCGAACTCGCCGGTCCCTTCCGGCACCGCGTCAGGGTGGGGGAGCGACCAGTCGTCCGGCGGCTCGGGGACGTCGTACTCCTCCATGGCCGCCATCGCGACGAGCGGCTCCACGTCGCGGAGGACCGTCCCGCGGCCGCTCACCTCGCCGCTCGGGCGCACGATCGCGTATCCCTCGTCGGAGTAGACGAGGATGCGCTCCTCGCCGTCCTCGCGGACGCGCTCGAGGAGGCCGAACACCTCCCGGCGGGCGATCCGCGACTTCAGCTCCGTCTCGACGCGGTCGAGCAGTCGGCCGCCCGTGATCCACGTCTCCGGGTCGAACGCGGCGTCCCACTCCTCGGCGCTCATCTGGATCATGTCCTCGGGCCCGAAGTCGTCGAAGTCGTACTCGGCCTCGACCCGTTCGCGGAGCTCGGCGAGATCGGCGTCCGCCTCGGAGGCGTCGGAGTCTGTCGACGTGTTCGCCGCGTCGGCCTCCGGGGCGGCGCCGTCGTCGGCCTCTTCGGGGCCGTTTCCGTCGCGCTCACCGTCGACAGCGCCCGCGTCGGGGTCGGCCTCGACGGTCTGCCGATCGGGGTCGTCCGGCTCCGACTGCGTCGAGGTGTCCTCCATCGCCCGGGGCTACGCGCTCCGGAGGCTAACTGTTTTCGTCCGACGTCTGCCTCCGGGGGTGGGGTCGCTCGATTTCCGTCCCGCCTGTCGTCGAGGCATCGTCGGCGACGCCCGGGGGCCGCCCCGCCGCGAATCGGGGAGTTTTACGCGCCAGAGCCCTACCGACGGATATGGTCGACGAGTCGGTCATCGCGGTGATCGCCGGACTGTCCGTGACGGCGAGTCTGCCGTTCCTCCTGTACGGCGCGTGGATCATGATCGACGCCGAGGTGGTGACGTGGAACGTGTTGACACACCATCTCAAGTACATTCTCGTCGGCCTCCTGTTGACGACCACCCCCATCGTCACCTGGATGCTTCCGCGGATCCTCGGCCAGCTGACCGGCGGCGCGGTGATCCACGCGTTCTTCGGCCTCCAGGCGTACGCGTTGTTGACGTTCGCGCTCACCGGCATCGTCCGAATCTTCCAGGCGAAGCGAGACGCCGACGCCTACGACGACCCCGACGTCGACATCGACGAGATTCACGAGAACATGGATCACTGGCGGAGCCGACTCCGAGTCGGCGTCGCCGGGTTCATGTTCCTCTGGCTGTGCGCGTGGCTCTCGGGGCTCTACCGGTTTTACACGCTCCACCTGTCGTCGCTGCTCTCGTGACCGATCGGACCGACAGGTTCAATCCCGGTTTCCCCTTATCGACGGTATCGTGGCAGTTACGTTCGACCTCTTCGGCACGCTCGTCGACGTCGAGTATCCAACCGACCCCGCCGAAATCGTCGCGCGCGAGCTCGAGTCCCGCGGCGTCGCCGTCCCCGACGACTGGCACGTCGCGTACGGCGAGCGACACGTCGACGCGCCGGCCGGCGCGGAGACCGCGCTGCCCGCTCACGTCGCCGCGGCGCTCGACTCCAGGGGCGTCGACGCCCCCGACAACGCCGCCCGTCACGCGGTCGTGGCCGCCTTCGACCCGGACGTCACGCGGCGAGACGACGCCCTGGAGGCGGTGCGGACGGCGGCCGACCGCGGCCCGGTCGGCCTTTGTTCGAACTGTGCGGTTCCGGAGCTGGTTCCCCGGACGCTGATCCGCGCCGGACTCCGCGGCGAGTTCGACGCCGTCACCACCAGCATCGGCTGCGGCTGGCGCAAGCCACACCCGAAGGCGTTCGAGGCCGCCGCGGACGCGCTCGGCGTCGACCCGTCCGCGCTCGTCCACGTCGGCGACGACCCGACCACCGACGGCGGCGTCACCGACGTCGGCGGCCGGTTCCTCGACGTGACGGAACTTCCCCTCGACGCGCTGGCGAGCGAACTGGAGGCCGAGCCGTGAGCCTCGCGGCGGCCGGCGCGCTCGCGCTCGCCGCCGCCCTCGACGACGCCGTCGCGGAGCCGCCGACCCGTGCCCATCCCGTCGCGTGGCTCGGGCGGGTCGTCGCCGGCCTCGACGACCGGCTGCCGGACACCCGCGCGGCCGGCGTCGGCCTCGCGGCGTCGCTCCCGCTCGCGTTCGCCGTTCTCCTCGCGGGACCCGTTCTCGCGCTCGGCGCGGTCCGTCTTCCCCTCCCTCTCGTCGGGTCGGCTCCCGTCCCGTCCGCCGTGGGCGCCGGCGTCGTCCTCTTCGTCTGTTCGAGCCGCCGGATGCTCCTCGACGTCGCGGGCGACGTGCTCGCGCTCGTCGGCGACGACCTCCCGGCGGCGCGGAACGAGTTGCGGGCGCTCGCAGGGCGGGACGCGAGCGAGTTGTCTGCCGATCACGTTCGGTCGGCGGTCGTCGAGAGCGCGGCCGAGAACCTCGCGGACGGCCTCGTCGCACCGCTTTTAGCGTTCGCAGCCGGGGCGACGGCCGGCGCGGCCGCCGGAGCGTCCGTCGCCGCCGGGCTCGCGCTCGCCGCCGGGGCCGCCGCCTGGGTCAAGGGCGTCAACACGCTGGACTCGATGCTCGGCTATCGGGACCGTCAGATCGGGTGGGCACCCGCGCGCCTCGACGACGCGGTCATGTGGATCCCGGCACGGGCGGCCGCGCTGCTGGTCGTCGCGAGCGCCCCCTCGCGCGTCTCGACCGACCCGCGCGGCGCCGCCCGCCGTCTGTGGGCCGCCGCCCGCCGGCCCGCCTCGCCGAACTCCGGCTGGCCGATGGCGTCGCTCGCGGCCGTGCTCGGCGTTCGCCTCGAGAAGCCGGGCGCGTACACCCTCCTTCCGGACCGCTCGTTGCCGACGGAGTCCGAGGCGCGAACCGGCGTCGGCGTCGTCTCGCGGGCGGGATGGCTCGGCGTCGGCATCACGGGGGTGTCGCTGGCGCTGTGAGCGGAAGCGACGCCGACTCGGCGCCCGCAGACCGACCCGACCGCGGCGGGCCGATACGTCCGATCCCGGCGCTTCGGGGGGCGTTCACGTTTCTGACCCGGGTGCCGATACCGGGCGCCGAGCCGGCGGACTGGCACGCGTTCCGGCGGTCGCCGTGGACGTTTCCGGTGGTCGGCGCGGCGATCGGCGCCGCCGCCGGACTCGCGTTTCTCGCCCCGTCGGCGTGGACCGCCGCGGCCGCCTACCTCCTCGCGATATACCTTCTCGGCGGCGTGACCCACGCCGACGGGCTCGCCGACCTCGGCGACGCGGTCGCCGCACACGACCCGGAACGGCGGCTGGCGGTATTGAAAGACGCCGACCTCGGCGTCGGCGGCGCCCTCGCGGTGTCGATCGCGCTGCTCGCGACGACGCTCGGCGCGCTCGCGCTCGCGACCGGCTTCACCGGCGGCGGTGGCTCGCTCGCCGGCACCGCCGCGTTCCGGCTCGTCCTCGCGGCCGAGGTCGGCGCGAAGGCCGGCATGGCGCTGCTCGCCTGTCTCGGACGCCCGGCACACGAGGGGTTGGGCTCGGCGGTCGTCGGCGACGTCGGCCCCCGGTCGCTGGTTCCGGCCGCGGTCGTCTCGGTTCCCGTCGTGCTCGCGCCGCCGCCCGGCGCGCTCCCGGCGCTCGTGGCCGCGCTACTGTCGGGCCCGGTCGTCGCCGCCGTCCTGCTCGTTCGCGTCCGACCGTGGCTCGGCGGGGTCAGCGGCGACGTGTTCGGCGCGGCGAACGAGCTTGGGCGGGCGGTCGCGCTCCACGCGGGGGTGGTGGTGTGGGCGATCGCCTGACCGACGGCGACGACCCGCCGGCAGCGTCGGCCGACCGCCCGACGGCGGCCGCCGGCCTCCCGGCGGTCCTCCTCTGTGGCGGCCGCGGAACGCGGCTCGGCGGCGACCGCGAGAAGCCGCTCGTCGAGGTGGGCGGCCGGCCGATGGTCGCTCGGGTGCTCGGCGCGCTCGCGGCGAGTCGGGTCGACCGCGTCGTCGCGGTCGCGTCGCCGAACGCGCCGGCCACTCGCCGCGCGCTTCGCGAGGACCTCGCGGCCGACATCGACGTTCCGTGTACCGTCCTCGACGGAAGCGGCGACGGCTACGTCGCCGACCTCGACGTCGGTCTCGCCGCGGTCGACGGTCCCGCCGTCTCCGTCGCCGCCGACCTTCCGCTGCTCTCCGGGCGGGACGTCGACGACGCGATAACGGCGGCCGTCGGCGCCGACCCGGCGGCGGTCGACGCCGACGGCGCCGTGGACTCGGTGGCGGTCTGTGTCCCGGCGGCGGTGAAACGCGGTCTCGGCGTGAGCGTCGACGCGGCGTTCGACCACGGAGACCGGCCGGTCGCGCCCAGCGGCGTGAACGTCGTCGGCGACGGCCCCGACCGCGTCGTCGTTCGCGAACGCGCCTCGCTCGCGGTGAACGTCAACCGGCCGTCGGACCTCGCCGTTGCACGCCGCCTTGCGGGCGAGTAGCGCTCAGAAGAGGATTTTTATTCCCCCTATCCGACATGACAGTATGGAACCGGACGCGCTGGACGAGATTTCTCGCGTACCGCACGGCGGCACACGCGCTCCCGACGTGATAGATTTCAGCGCGAACACCAATCCCGAGACGCCGGCCGGCGTCACCGCGGTGTACGACTCGGCGCTGGCCGCCTCGCGCCGGTATCCCGCCGACGACTACGCCGCGTTTCGGGCGGCCGCCGCCGACTACGTCGACTGCGCTCCCGCGGAGGTGATCCCCACCGCGGGCGTGATGGCCGGGATCCGGCTGGCGTTCTCGGCGATCGTCTGTCCCGGCGACTCCGCGGTGATCCCTGAGCCGTCCTTCGGCGAGTACGCCCGCGAGATACGGCTTCAGGGCGGCGACCCCGTCCCCGTCGCACACGACGCGGTGGTCGACGTGGATCCGACCGACCACGCGCTCGTCGTCGTTTGTACGCCGAACAACCCGACCGGCGAACTGGCCGACGAGACGGCGCTCCGCGACCTGGCCGCGCGGTGTCGCGACGCGGAGACGACGTTGTTCGTCGACGAGGCGTTTCTCGATTACACCGCCGCCGACTCCCTCGCGGGCGAGCCCGGCGTGGTCGTCGCGCGCTCGCTCACGAAGGTGTTCGGGTTTCCGGGGCTCCGGATCGGCTTTCTCGTCGCCACCGGCGACGTGCGCGACCGCCTCGACGCCGGTCGGCTCCCGTGGGGAGTGTCGACGCCGGCGGCCGCGGTCGGCACGCACTGTCTCCAGCAGTCGGCGTTCGTGGAGGCGACGCGCGACCGCGTCGTCGCCGAGCGAGACCGGATCCGAGACCGCCTGTCGGCCCGCTGGACGGTGTTCCCCTCGGACGCGCCCTTTCTCCTCGTCGACGTGGGCGAAGACGACCCGGACGAGGTGCTCGCGACCGCCCGCGAGCGCGGTATCGTCCTCCGCGACGCGCGGACGTTCTCGACGCTCGACAACCACTTCCGAGCCGCGGTTCGCCGGCCGCGCGAGAACGACCGCCTGCTCGACGCGCTCGACGCATGAGTCGAGACGGGGACGGCGACGGAGCGGCGGCTGACACCCCCGACCGGGCCGCCGACCCGCCGGCGTTTCGTGCCGACCTCGCCGACGGCGTGTGTCGGTTCTCCCGGCCGGCCGGCGCCGCCCGCTTCCTCTCGACCGGCTTCGACGGCGGCCGGTGTGTCGCCGACGCCGCCTACAACGTGACCGTCCCGGACGGATGGGGGGAGGCGGGGCCGCGGGACCTCGGAGCGTACGTCGCCGACCGCGTCGCCGCGGCGGCGCTCGACGGTGAGCCCGGCGCCGCTGGGGGCGCTGGGGCCGCTGGCACCGCGGGGGCCGCGGGGGCCGCGGCGACCGCGGCCGACCGCGACCCGCCGGCGCTTCTCACCGGCGTCGACCAGCGCCACGCGCGGATCGCACGCCTCGACGGCGCGACCGTTCTCGCCACCGCCGGCGTGTCGAACCCCGCGGCGCTTCCCGTCGCGAGCCTCGACGAAGCGCCGACCCACACTCGCGGCGCGGCAGTCGACGGCGACGACCCCCCGCCGGCGGGGACGGTCAACCTCCTGGTCGGGGTGGCCCGTCCGCTCGAACCCGGAGCGCTCGCCAACCTCGTCGCGGTCGCCGCCGAGGCGAAGGCGGCGACGCTGCTCGCGACCGCGGGATTTCCCGGAACGACGAGCGACGCGATCGTCGTCGGCTCCCCGCCGGCCGCCGTGGACGACGCCGACCCGGCGCCGTTTTCGGGGTCGGCGACGCCGGTCGGCTCCGCCGTGCGGAGCTGCGTCCGCGACGCGGTCCGGAGCTCGTTGCTTTCGCGGTACGGTGCGGGTCTCGAGGGGGTTCCCGCGTCGGTCGCGGACGCCGAACACGGCGTCGTGACCGAGCGTTCCGCGGCCGTGTCGACGCCGGCCGGTCGCGGGGCCGACGACTGAGACCGCTCGCCGGACGGCGACGCCGAGACGGAGAGCTACGGTCCGTCGTCGCGGGGAGGCACCGACCGATCACGGCCGTCAAATCGCCCGCCGAGGAGGACGTATCCGGCGCCGAGCGTCACGCCCCAGAGCGCGTGGGCCACGAGACCGACCGCCGGGAGCGTCGGCAGGCTGGCGACGATGCCGACCGCCCGAAGCCACACCGGCATGACGACGCCGGCGGCGACCAGCCAGAGAACGACGCCCCACGCGAGACCGACGCCGGCGGTCCCCACGGGTCGACCGACGTACTCGCGGACGGGCGACGTCGACGCGCCGGCGACGAACAACAACGCGAACACGACGCTGTGAAACAGGTGTGTGACCCATCCGATCGCGGCGCTTTCGACGCCGTACAACGCGCCGATGACCGGGAGCACGCCGCTCGCCAACAGATACACGCCACCCATCGCGGTTCCCGCGCCGAGTCCGGCGGCGACCGCCCGGCCGACGTCGGGGTACGGAACGCCGACCGTCGCAACCGCCGCGTCGGCGCTCGCCCGCCGGAGCCGAACCGTCACGCGCGTCTCGCCGCCGTCGGTCTTCGAGACCTCGCCCGCGTCTCGTGTCGGCGTTTTCTCACCGCCGGCTTCGGCGGACGGGTCGCCGTTCGCGACCGCTATCTGGCCGCCGTAGTCACCGATGAGCAACGACACCGCCTGAAGCGCGAATCCGTTCGTCGGGTCGTCGTACTCGGGAAACGACCCACGTTCGAGAATGTCGCGCTGCCGGTCGGTGAGCGGCGTCCCGTCGTCGACGAGCGTCACGGCGGCGTCGTGGCGGCCGACGGTCGTTTCGATCCCGACGGTCTCGGCGCCGCGCACGTCGACCGCGTGTTCGATGATCCGTTCGAACGCGACGGCGAGTCTGTCGTCGGCGTCGACCCTGACGCCTCCGTCGGGCGCGACACCCGACCCCGACTTCAGTTCGAGGTCGGCGCCGATATCGATCCCGACCGCATCACCGTGAGCGTCGTCGGTGTCAGCCGCCTCGACCGCGGACTCGATCGTCGACGAGAGCCGAACCGATTCTTGCTCGCGCTCCTCGGCGATCGTTCCGACTCCCTGTATCGTCGACTCGATCCGATCGGCCCCGTCGCGGATCGCGTCGACCGAGCGATCTCGGTCGCCGTCGTCGGTGCGGAGCAGTTCGGCGTGGCCGTCGATGATCGTCGCGGCGTTCAACACGTCGTGGCGCAGCAGTCGGTTGATGAACCGGGCGCGGTTCGCTCCGCGCGCCATCGCCGCCGTTCTGGTTCGCAGCGAGGCCCTTCGGTGACCGTTCACCATCCCGCCGACCGCGCCGGCGAGGAGGACGTTCGCGACCAGAAGCCGGCTCCCCACCGCCTCGCCGACCATTCCGACCCCGGTCGCCGCCACGGTGACCGCAATCGTGACCGCCATCACGCCGGTGCCGAGCAGACACCCGCGGCTGACGTCCGTGACGTACGCGGTGTCGAACGCGCCGACCGCGAGCGCGACACCCGCGACGCTCACCGCGAGACCGCCGACCAGCGACCCCGTGGTCGCGACGACCGGAAGCGGTCCCCCGGAGAACGTCGCCGCTTCCGCCACGAACACCCGAGAAATCACGAAGCCGACGCCGGCGACCACGACGCCGCCGTACCGGCCGAGCAGCCGTCTCACGCTCGACTGATCGGCACCTGCCTCGCGGGGCATGCTCGATCGGTCCGAACCGACGGCAATAAGTGCGGCGCCGACGCAGTCGGTCGATCTTGGAGAATCCAATCGACGGAGCCGGCCGACGACCCCGGTCGCGCTACTCGGTCCGCCACGCGTCGTCGATCCGCCCCGCTGCGGCCAGCTTCTCGAGGTGCGCCCGGACCGTCGCCCGCGCGAGGTCCTCGACGCCGGTGAGGTCCTTCTCGTAGGCGGCCTCCAGAACGGCGTCGACGTCGGACGCTCCCGCCGCGACCGCCTCGGCCACCGCCGTCTCGCGCGCGAGCCGGTGGTCGATCAGCCGCTGACAGGCCGCGCGCGGCTCGTCGATCCGCGGGCCGTGTCCGGGATACAGACGGTCGAACCCGGCGTCTCGGACCCGTTCGAGGCTGTCGAGGTACGCACGGAGGTCGCCGTCCGGCGCGCCGACGACGACGCTCCCCTCGGCGACGGCGAGGTCGCCGACGAGCGCCTCGGCGGCGACCGTCTCGTCGTCGCGGCCGATCCCGAACGCGACGTGCTCCGGCGCGTGTCCCGGCGTCGCGAGCACGCGAACGCCCGTCGTCCCGATCGTGTCGCCGTCGCGGACCGTCGCGTCGGGAGCCATTCCGATCGCGTCGCGAATCCGATCGGCGCCGTCCGCGTGCGCGTACACCGTCGCTCCCGTTCGGTCGGCGTAGTCGGCGACCGCGCCGACGTGGTCCGGATGGGCGTGGGTGACGGCGATCGCCTCGATCCGGGCGTCGCCCGGGGAGTCAGCCGCTCGCGCCGCGTCCGAGTCTGGCGGCGTCGTCGATCCGCCGTGTGCCGCGACGGCGGCGTCGAGCCGTTCCGTCCGGGCCGCGGGGTCGACGAGGAGCCCGTTTACGAGGTAGGCGTTCGTCGTTCCGGCCGGCGCGCGGGTGTCGACCGGGAGCTCGACGCGGGTCACCCTCGAGGAGTCGGCGTTGCCCGCCGCCCCGGGGCCGAGCGGCGTCATCAGTCGCCGCGTCCGAGCGGCGAGCGCGCGTCCGGTCCGGGCCCGGAGCCGGGGCGCTCGCGTCCGGGAATCGGGACGCCGGTATCGCCGGCGACCGCGAACCGCGAGAGGTCGGCGACGCCGGCGTCGACCTCGCTAACCGCGCCGTACGGCCGGCCGACGACGATGTCGCCCGCCGTTCCCCGGTTGATCCCGGGGATCGCGGTCAGCTCGTCCATCGACGCCGCGTTGACGTCGAGCGGGTACGGGACCCCTGTCACGGACCGGTAGCCGTGGTCGGTGATCGCGACGTCGATCGCCGTCCCGAGTTCGCGCTCGCCCGGCACCGCGACGAGCAGCGCGTACGTTCCGAGCTGGCGGCCGAACGTCTTGCCGTCCTGGTGGTACTCGAGGTGGACGTCCGGAAGCACCGTGCCGGGCGGAACGACGCGGTCGAGCATCGGGTTGTCGACCGTCTCGCGCACCTCGCGTTTGTACGCCTGAAACTGGTCTTTGTGATCCTGGGCGACCTCCGCGCCAGTTTCGGCCATCTCCGTGCCCGCGAACGCCATCACCTGCCGGATGTTGATCCGCCGGAGCATGAGCCCCTCGTCGTAGACGCGCTGGAGGAAGCGCTTGTTGTGCTCGTACGTCTCCGGGCGCTCGCCTTTCAGCCCGTGAACGAGGTTGATCCCGGGCAGGAGCTTCGGAAGCCGCGGAGCGGCGTCGGGACCGGTGGAGGGGCCGTACCGCCGGTCGTCGTCCGGGCCCGCGACCGCGCCCGGCTCGCCGGCCGGGTCGTCGCCCGGCCGCCAGCCGCCCTCCTCGTTGACGACGCGGACCGCCTCCAGACACTCCTCGGCGGTGACGAGCAGGTTGTTCTGGTCTTGAACGAGCGGGTCGGCCGACTCGAGTCCGAACGCCGCCGTGTCGCCGGGGGTGTTGTGCTCGGCGATCACCCGGATCGCCTCGCGGGAGTCGTCGGGATACTCCGTGATCGTCACGGGGTTCATGTTGTCGAGGTGGAGCGTCCGGAGGTCGGGCGCGACCGCGCGGATCCCACTGTACAGCTCGCGAAGCGCGTCCGGGTTCGGCGCCTCGCCGTCGCCGCCGAACGCGAGGATGTCGGCCTGACGCCCCAGCCGGAAGTGGGCGACCCCGCGGTCGGAGAGCGCGTCGACCTCGTCGACGACGGAGCGGGCCTCGCGGAACGCGGGGTTGCCGTAGAGCGGCTCCGTACAGAACGAACACCGGTAGGCACACCCCCGCGAGGTCTCCATCTCACAGATCAGGTAGTCGGGGTGGTTCGGGTGTTGCTCGACGACGAACGCGCCGAGCGCGGCCCACCGGTCGACCTCGGCGTTGTCGCGCATCCGGTCTCCGAACCCCTCCAAGCCCTCGCACACGAGGTCGTGGGCGGCGGCCTCGACGTCGCCTTTCGCGACGAAGTCGTAATCGAGGTCGTCGCGTTCCATCTCCTGGGCGCCGGCGTTCTCCTCGCCGACGCCGAAGCGCACGGGCCCGCCGAGCAGCGTGGTGCCGTTCGCGGTCCATCCCAGCTCGCGGACCTCGTCGGGCTCGGCCGGAGTGCCGCCGACGTAGCTGCCGGGGACGGTCATCCCCCCGACGTAGACGAAGAGGTCGGCGTCGGCGACGTCGGCGCGCTTGTGCCGGTCGTCGCGGAGCTCGTCGATCGTGTGGTAGGTGATCGAGTCCTGTGAAACGCCCGCGTCGACGAGCGCGCCGGCCGTGTATCGCGGATACGTCGACATGTACGGCGGCACGCCGAAGTGTGCCGGCTCGTCGACGTAGCCGTCGACGATGGTGACGGAAAGGTCGGCCGGATCGGTCATCTACGCCGTCGTACTCGGCCGAGACGGAAAACGAATGCGGAAGGTGTGCTCGCGGCCCGAAGCGGGCCGCCCCCGACCCGTCTCAGGCGTAGATGTACCCCTCGACTCCAATCGCCTCTGGGTCGTCGAACGCGTCGGTCTCGGTCGCGTACCCGGCTCGTGCCGCGTCGAACGCCCCGACGCAGGCCGCGACGGCGTCGACGGCGTCGCCGCCCGCGTCGTTGACGGCCGTCTCGCGTATCGCGGCGTCCGCGGCGTAGCTCACCGCGGACTGGCCCTCCAATCCCTCGGCGTTTCGCGTCCGCCGCGCCGTCTCGTCGTCGCCGCCGCCCTTGTACCCGGTTCGACACAGCCCGCGCCGGTCCAGTATCGCGGCCGGATACGTCTCGGCGACGACCGGTCCCGACGGAGCGGCCGCCCGCCATCCGTCCGGTTCGACGTCCATCGGCGCGACACGGACGTCGTCGACGACCGCGCCGAGAACGTCTCGCATCCCGTAGAACGCGATGGTGTCGGCGATGAAGCCGTACGGCGACCGCGCGCCGACGACGGCGTCGGTCTCGCGCTTGTCGTAGGTTCCCTCGCCGTGCGTGTCGGTCAGTTCGACACACCGCTCGGCGAACGCTCGCACCGGGTCGGCGGCGCGGTTCTCCTCGTCGACGCCGATCGACGCCGGAAAGCCGCGGACGAACTCGCGCCACGAGTCGTTGCCGGTCGCCTCGACGACGAACCGCGGCAGCCCGAAGGGGAAATCGAGCCCGACGACCGCGTCGTCGCCGAGCCCACCCAGCCAGTCGGCGAGCGCCGACACCGACGGCTCCCGACCCGCCTCTCCGAGGCCGACGACCTCGACGAGCGGCGCGACGCCGGCGATGCGCAGTCCGCCCTCGTCGACGCGCCCGCTCGCGATCCACGTCTTCCGGCCCGCGTCGGCCGCGGCCGCGCTGAAGTCGACGCCGTACACCCGAGCCGGACCGCCGTCGCCGTCCATGTCGGCGGCTCCGTCCCCGGGTCGTTTAAGCCCTCGCCGACACAACCGTGGGGTAATGCCAGCGACGATGGAGATCAAATGCGAGAGCGACGACTGCGAGCTCGACATGTTCGAGAACCACTACACGTACGACGTTCCCGACGAGCACTCCGTCGCGGACCTCACGTGTCCGTACTGCGGCGGCACCGAGCTCGCGGAGATCGAGGTGTAACGCCGTGACGCGCATCGTCGAAGCCGGCCGCTCCGTCATCCGCCGCGGCCTCGAGCGCGTCGGCCGCGGATGGAGCAAGATGCAGGAGCGCCGCCCGTTGTCGGTCGACCTCCTCGAGAGCGACGACGCCTACCTCGTCGTGTTCGACGCCCCCGGCGTCACCGGCGAGGACGTGAGCGTGACGTTTCTCGACCACACCGTCGAGGTGCGGCTCGACCGCTTTCGTGACTTCTACGACGGCTTCGAGATGGTGTTTCCCGGCCGGGGGCTCACCCTCTCGGGCAGCGCCGAACTCCCCGCGGACGCCGACGTGACCCCACAGGGCGCGAACGCGACGCTCACCCGAAACGGCACCGTCGAGGTCGAGATTCCGAAAGACGGCGCGGCCGAGGCGGTCGACGTCGTCGAAGAAGACGCCGACGAGTAGCGCCGCCGCACTCACTCTCCGCGGTTCCGCACCGACATCCCTTCCGTTATCTCGAACGTCTCGTCGCCCTCGAACCGGCTCGGGGCGAACGCCTCGATCCACGGCGAGTCGGCCGCCGCGTCGTCCGAAAGCGACGCGAGCACGCCCTCGGCGAGGAGCTCGCCGGTCGCCGGCGCGCGCATGAACCCGTGGCCCTGCCAGCCGGCGGCGACGAACACCCCGTCGGCGACCGGGCCGACGAGCGGGTCGCCGTCCGGCGTCGCCGTACAGACGCCCGCCCACGCCCGCTCGACCTCGGGGTCGTGGTCGGCGCGTTCTCGGAGCGTCTCCGAGACGTTCTCGACGAACCAGTCGTCGCCTTCCGGGTCGTACCCGTCGGGGTCGGCCTCAACGGGGACGGTGCCGTCGCCGGCCAACAGTCCGGTCGGGTGCGGGCGGAAGTAGACGCCGGCGGTCGCGTCGTACGTCATCGGCCCGTCGTAGCCGACCCGGCTGGTCAACGCCTGGACGCGGTACGGCTTGACCGGCACGTCGATGCCGGCGGCCGCGAGCAGCCGCTCGGTGTGTGCGCCGACGGCGACGACGACCGCGTCGAACGCCCGTTCCGCGCCGTCGACGCGGACGGTCGGCCCCTCTCCGAGCGCCACCTCGCTGCCCGTCTCGACGGCGACGCCCTCGCGGCGCGCGCGGTCGCCCATCGCGACGACGTAGCTCGTCGGGTCGGTCCAGCCGGCCCCCTCGGCGACGGCGGCGGCCGCGAGGTCGTCCGTCCGCAGCGGGAAGCGGTCGCCGAGCGCGTCCGGGTCGACGAGCGAGACGTCTCGGTCGTGGTCGCGCATTTGGTCGACCAGCTCCGGCATCGCCTCGGCGTCCTCGTCGCCCTCGCGGACGGCGATCACGTACGGGCAGGCGGCGAACTCGAACCCCGGAAGCGTCCGGTCGAACGCGCGGAAGCGTTCCAGCGCCCGGGCGGCGACCGCCGCGTCGACGTCGGCGGCGTAGGCGTCGTACACCACGCCCGCCGCCCGGCCGGACGCGCCGCTGGCCAGGTCGTCGCGGTCGAAAAGCGTCACCGTCGCGCCCCGCGCGGCGAGGTCGGCCGCGGCGGTGACGCCCACCGCGCCGCCGCCGACGACCGCCACCGTTGCCTCCGCGGAGTCCGGCGCCGCCGATCGGTCCAGCGCGTCCGTGTGATCGGTGTTCGTCATCGACGGCCCTTCTCGAGGCGACGACAAAAACGGTCCGGCGGCGACCACCGTGGCTCGCCGCCCGGTGACATCCGTGTCCCCGGCCCGATTATACGTCTCGAGGCCGTTGTGTCGGTATGAACCAACTCGTCGACGGCGAGTGGCGAACCGACACGTACGAGACGACGGACGGCGACGGCGCGTTCCAGCGCCAGGAGACCACCTTCCGAAACTGGATCGCCGGGAGCGACGTTCCCGACCACGTCGACGCCGAGCCGGACGAGCGCTTCCAGCCCGAGGCGGGGCGATACCACCTGTACGTCTCCTACGCCTGCCCGTGGGCCCACCGGACGCTGCTGGCGCGGTCGCTGCTCGGGCTCGAAGACGCCATCGGCGTCAGCGTCGTCGACCCCTGGCGCGGCGAGGACGGCTGGCAGTTCACCCCGGAGAAGGACGGCTGCACGCCGGACCACCTCCACGACAGCGACTACCTCCGCGAGCTGTACGTCGAGGCCGACCCCGACGCCACCTGTCGGGTGACCGTGCCCGTCCTCTGGGACACCGAGACGGAGACGATCGTCAACAACGAGTCGCGGGAGATCCTGCGGATGCTGACGACCGCGTTCGACCACCTCGGCACCGACGTCTCGCTGCTCCCCGACGATCCGGAGCAGCGCGAGCGCGTGGACGAGGTCATCACCGAGATCTACGAGCCCGTCAACAACGGCGTCTACCGCGCCGGCTTCGCGACCTCACAGGCCGCCTACGACGAGGCCGTCGACGAGCTCTTCGACGCGCTCGACCGCTGGAACGACCACCTCGCGAGCCGTCGGTACCTCGTCGGCGACTCGCTCACCGAGGCGGACCTGTGTTTGTTCACGACGCTGGTCCGCTTCGACCAGGTGTACCACACCCACTTCATGTGTAACCAACAGTACATCCACCAGTACGAGCACCTCTGGCCGTACCTGCGTGACCTGTACACCACGCCGGGCGTCACGGAGACGGTGAACATGGACCACATCAAAGAACACTACTACACCACGCACCCGGACGTGACCCCGAGCGGAATCATCGCTCACGGCCCCGACCTCGACTGGGAGGCGCCCCACGACCGCGACCGGCTCTCCGGGTCGCCGCCGACGCCCCGCGCGGACGACTGAGCGGCGACGACCGGCCAGCCTCGTCTCGCGCTCGTTCCGGCTTCGAACACGACGCGCTCGGCTCTTTGAGTGGACGAGAACGCGGCGAATCGGGTAGCCGCCTCCGGCGGCGGCTCGCCTGGCGGGAGGGCCCGCGGGACTACCGCTCGGTGACGCCGTCGGCGTCCATCCGACTGACCTCTTCTTCGAGCCACTCGCGGAGCCACTGGACGCGCTTGATCCGCTGGTGGGCGATGCTCTCGGCGGTGTCGGAGACCACCCGGTCGGTGTGGTCGCGGCCGCGCTCGAGGACCCGGTCGATCATCTTCGCGGCGTCCATGTGGGTGCGGGACTCGTATCCCATTCGCAACACCATCAGTATCGCTCCGTTCGCGCCCACCTTGTCGAGCACGTCGGCCTCGATCAGACACCGGCTCTCCAGCGGCACGTCGGCGAGGTCGCCGGTGTACGAGTGGTCGACGATCGCTCCACACACCTCCTCGATGAACGACTCGGGGTAGTTGCCGCGGCTCCGGAGGTACTCGCGGGCGATCCGGGCGCCGGCCTCGGCGTGAACGTCCTGGTCGACCTCGAGTTTGGCCACGTCGTGAAACGCCGCCGCCACCCGCACCACGTCGACGTCCGCTCCCTCGGCCTCGGCGATGTCGGCGCCGAGGTCGATCACGTTGAGGATGTGGTTGAACCGGTAGTCGGCCGAGTGCCAGGGGTACCACCGCATCCGGCCGCCGTCGTCCTCGTTTTCGACGCTGGCGGCGAGGTAGTCTCTCACGAACCGCTTCATCTCCTCGAAGTCGTCCGACTCCACCTCCGTTTCTTTAATCTCGACGCCCACGCGAATCACCTCGGGCGAAAAACTCTTGATTCATTATCGTAATCGAGGGGCGTTTCGTTCTTAGTCGTTACGACGCCCGCCGCCGGGACTCGGATTCGGAAACGGCGCGCCGACGTCCGCTCCGGTGCCGGCCGGCAGGCGCCGCGCGACGGCGCGGTGTACATAAGTGTTCGCGGCCGCTCACTGAGCGTGTGACAGACGAACTGTACCTCGCCGACGACACCGTTCGGCGCTTCGAGGCGACCGTCGAACGCAGCCTCGACGACCGCGTCGTGCTCGACGCCACGCACCTGTATCCCACCGGCGGCGGCCAGCCACACGACACCGGCGTGTTGTACGCCGCCGCCGACCCCGACCGGCGCTGGCGGGTCACCGACGTGACGAAGACGGACACGATCTACCACACCCTCTCGCCCGTCGAGCGCGACGCGGGCGCAGACGTGCCGGCGGTACCCGACCCCGGGACCGCCGTCGTCGGCGAGGTCGACTGGGACCGCCGCCGGGCTCACGCCCGATACCACACCGCACAACACCTGTTGTCGGCGGTGTTGCTCCGCGAGTTCGACGCCCGCACGACGGGCAACCAGCTGTACACGGACCACGCCCACCTCGACGCGGCATACGACCGGTTCGACGCCGACGACCTCGCGCTGATCGAGTCGCGGCTCAACGAGCTGGTCGACGACGACCGGCCGGTCGAGCGGTACACGATGGACCGGGCGGCCGCGGAGGCGACGCTCGACACCGACCGAACCCGGATCGACCTGCTTCCCGACTCGATCACCGAACTGCGGATCGTCGAAATCGGCGGACTCGCCTCGGAGGCCGATGACGGAGGAGAGGCCGACGACGGAGCCGAATCCGACGGCGACGCCGCCCCGTACGACCGCACGGCGTGTGCGGGGACCCACGTGAA
>CAZKXC010000006.1:2090-14347 GCA_964556645.1 uncultured Halobellus sp. | reverse complement strand
CCGACGGCGACGCCGCCCCGTACGACCGCACGGCGTGTGCGGGGACCCACGTGAACGCCACCGGCGAGATCGGCGAGGTCGTCGTCACCGGCCGCGAGACGAAAGGAAGCGACGAGGAGCGCGTCCGATTCGCGCTCGCGGAGCATCTCGAGGCCGGATCCGGGAGCTGAGGCGGGGTCGGTGCGGCGCCGATCGGGACCCCACCGAACGCGCCGGATCCCGACGCTTATGTGTCGGCCGTTGTTGCTACCGCCATGAAATTCTGCGATGAGTGCGGCTCGATGATGAAGTCGGGCGAGGGCGAAGACCACTGGGTGTGTAGCTCTCCGGACTGCGACAACGAGGTCGGCCGCGACGACGACGACGACGCGTGGACCACCGAATCACAGGTCGAATCCGAGGTCATCGACGTCAGCGACGCCGAGGACAAAGGGCTCCCGCAGACGACCGCCCACTGTCCCGAGTGTGGCAACGACAGCGCGTACTGGTACATGCAACAGATCCGCTCGGCCGACGAGTCCGAGACCCGCTTTTTCGTCTGTACCGAGTGTGAACACAAGTGGCGAGAGGACGACCACTGACCTCGGATCGGTCGTGGCGTCGGGCGGCTGCGGGGGGCTGCGGACGGCTCCGGGCGGGTTCGGACGGTTCTGTGACTCTTGACGATCCGAAAAAGCCCACGCGCCACCTCGTTTAACCGTTCGCTCCCGAAAGGACGGGCATGGATCCTCCGGTCGTTCCCGCGGACCGCCTCGACGGCTGGCGGCGCGCCGAACAGACGACGACCCGTCCGTTCGCTGCCGGTCCCGTCTCGGTCACCGCGAGCACGCTCCGGTACGACCGGACGGACGGACCGGCGCCCCGCCCGTTCTTTTTCGCGAGTCGCCTCCGGATCCGTCCCGGCGGGTCGCCGAACGCGGCGCTCACCCGGTTCGTCGAGCGGAAGGGGCGGTCCGGCTTTCGCGACCGGCTCGTCGACCGCGACATCGAGGCGATCGAGGTTCACGGCGAACGCACCATCGCGATCGACGACCCCGACGCGTCCGACGCGACGCTCGTGACGTACCGCGGCCGGTGTCTCCTCGGCGACGAGACCGTTCCGGTTGAGGCGTTGCTCGCGGTCTGGGAGGCGGGCGAGTACCTGCTCGCCGGCGGCGCCTACCGGCTCGACGCCGACGCCGACGACGCGCGACGGGAGCTTCTCGGACTCGTACGGAGTGTACGCCCCGGCTGAGCGTACTCCGTCCGCGTCGCTCTGCGCCTCCGTCCGGTCGCCCCTCGCTCTGCGCCTCCGTCGGTCGCCCCGCACTCCGTGCCTCCGGGCGCGACGTCACCCGCCGGTCGCCCGACACGGGACGGTCCCGGCCGCCGATCCCACGGGCGGGCGGTCCTCGCGGTAGGTGGTGTCGTCGATCGCGCCGGCGAACATCGGGAGCCGAAGCTCGTAGGTGTACACCAGGTCGAACGCCGCGAACGGGTTGACACCGGTGGCGACGAGCCCGGGAGCGTTCAGCCGAACGCCGGCCGCGAGCGTCACCACCGGCTCGTCGTCGAGCGTCCCGGCGAGTTCGACGCCGAACTCGTCGCCGGCGGCGGGGTCCGTCATCACCGAGAGGTGAACGAGCGCGTCGATCGTCGCCGGCGGGTCACCGATCGCCAGCGGATACCCCTCGCCGGCGAAACACTCGGTCAGCGGCCCCACCTCGCGGTCCACGCCGTCCTCGGCCGGCGCGGTCGCCGGCGGCGGGGTGTCGGCGCCGCTGGCGGCGGCGACGCCCGGACCGGCAACGAGCAAGAGACCGAGACAGACGACCGCGAGCGTTCGGACTGGCCGCCGCGCGGCCGTCGCGTGTCGCCGGCGCGCCGGCGTCTCTTCTCGCATCGCCTCCGGCTACGGCTCGCGGGACATAAACCCCGACGGGCCGGTTATCCGTTCTGAGATTCCCGGTCGGAAAGCGGCGACCGGTCATCGAGCAGCTCCTCGTCGAACGGGTAGTCCGCGACGAGAAGCCCCTGTACGAGCAGCTCTGCCGACGCCAGGTTCGTGGCGACGGGGACGTCTTTCACGTCGCAGACGCGCAACAACGCGGAGATGTCCGGCTCGTGCGGCTGGGCGGTGAGGGGGTCACGCAGAAACACCAGCCCGTCGATCCGGCCGTTCGCGACCATCGCTCCGATCTGGAGGTCACCGCCGAGGGGACCGGAGGCCTGTGGGTTCACCGCCAGCCGCGTCTCGTCGGCGATCCGCGTCCCGGTGGTGCCCGTCGTCACCAGGTCGTGGTCGGCGAGAACGTCGGCGTGCGATCGAACGAAGGCGACCATCTCGTCTTTCAGCTCGTCGTGAGCGATGAGCGCGATTCGCATACGTCCTCATTCCGGCGACGGGAGTTAAAACGACGCCCGTTCGGCGCTGACTCCCGGCCCGGCGTCGGCGCCTACTTGAACCGGAACGTCTCGAGGTTTTTCGGCGCGAACGTCCGCATGTTGTAATCGTGATACAACGCCGACGAGAGGTCCTGAACGGACTGCTCGTCGCCGTGCACGCACAACACCTTCTCCGGGCGGGGGTTCATCGTCTTCACGAAGTTTTCTAACCCCTGTCGGTCGGCGTGGCCGGAGAACCCGTCGACGGTCTCGACGCCCATCTCGAGCGAGAGCGTGTCGCCGCGGCCGCCGTTGCCCCAGTCGGAGACGGGAATCTCGTCCCAGCCGTTCTGGATCCGACGCCCCAGCGTTCCCTGCGCCTGGTAGCCGACGAACACGAGGTTTGAGTCCGGCTCCGGACCGATGTGACGCAGCCACGACATGATCGGGCCGCCCTCGATCATTCCGGACGTCGAGAGGATGATGCACTCGTCGCCGTCGGCGACGTCCTGTCGCTCGTCTTCGCCGCCGTCGATGTGGTTGAACTCCTCGGCGAGGAACGGGTTCTCGTCCTCGTGGAAGATCCGGTTCCGGAGGTCGTCGCGCAGGTACTCCGGATAGGTGGTGTGGATGGCGGTCGCCTCCCAGATCATCCCGTCGAGGTGCACCGGCATCGAGGGAATCTCGCCGGTCCGCATCGCTTCTTCGAGCACCAGCATGATCTCCTGGGACCGACCCACCGCGAACGCCGGAATGACGACCTTGCCGCCGGCGTCGTACGTCTCGTTGATGACGCGTTTGAGCGCCTCCTCGGAGTCGTCCTGGTCGGTCTGGTAGTCGTTTCGGCCGCCGTACGTCGACTCGAGCACGAGCGTCTCCACCCGCGGGAAGTCGTTGACCGCGCCGTTGAACAGCCGCGTATCCTCGTAGTGGATGTCACCCGAGAAGGCGACGTTGTAGAGGCCGTCGCCGATGTGGAAGTGGGTCACCGCGCTGCCGAGAATGTGGCCCGCGTTGTGGAAGGTGAGTTTCACGTCGGGCGCGATGTCGGTGACGTCGCCGTACTCCAGCGGAATGGTGTGTTTGATCGCGTCGCGCACCTGTGCCGACTCGTACGGCGGGGTCCGGCCCTCCTTGGCGGCGACGTCGAGGTAGTCGAGCGTGAGCAGCCCCATCAGGTCGCGGGTGGGCTCCGTTGTGTAGATCGGCCCGTCGTAGCCGTACTTGAACAACAACGGCAACAACGCCGAGTGGTCGAGGTGAGCGTGTGTGAGAACGACGGCGTCGAGCGTCGCCGCGCCGGCTCCGAGCGCCTCGGGCACCTGGAGGTACGGCACCTCGCCTTCCGCGCCGGGCTTGTCGCCACAATCGATCAGGATCCGCGTCTCGGGCGTCGAGAGAATGAACGCGGCGCGGCCGACCTCGCGACAACAGCCGAGCGTCGTGATCCGGACCCACTCGTCGTCGGAGAGCTCCTCGCGGTGGATCTGTCGGCCGACCCGTTCGAGGATGTCACGGCGTTCCTCGCGCTCGGTTTTCAGAAAGCCCCGGACGTTCGAGACGGTCGACGACTCGATCGGCGGCGTCCGAACGACCTCGGGCGTCCAGCCGACCTCCTGGGTGATCTCCCGCAGCGTCGAGCCGCGGCGTCCGATCACCATCCCGGGCTTTTCGGCCTCGATCACCACCTCTCCGGTGTCCTCGTGAAAGTCGAGGTCGGTCACCCCGGCCTCGTCGGGGATCACCTCTTGGACCGCCGCTTCGGCCTCTCCCGGCGGGGAGAGGACGGTCGGATCGGGCCGAACCGTGATGCGTTTCCGGAGTTTCGAGGCGAGGCGTCGGATCAGGTCGCCGTCGCCCGCGAACCGCTTCGGGTCGCGGGTGTACACGACCAGCTCCGGGCCCTCGTACTTGACGTCGGTGACGCTCACGTCGTTCGGGACCTCCTGTTCTATCGTTGATTTCAGGTTCTCGAGTTGCGTATCGACTTTGCTCATAGCTCACCGCGGGTGTAGATCGCCGTCGCCGTCGGGCCGGACTGCTGACCGATACGTGGCACGTCGCCGAACGATCGACCGTGACGGGGTAGGCATAGTGGAAGTACTGTCCGTATGTACCGTGCGGGAACAGCCAGCGAAAACCCGCTTGTCTCGCAGTAGACGCCCTGCGTTATAAAAGACTTCCCAAAAGCGATACCCGTTGCCGGCGTGGTACCCCTATGCGCGTCACGCCAGCGACCGTTCGCGAGGAACACGCCCGACTCCGCGACCGCGCTCCCGTCGTCGTCCCGATCATCAACGACACCCGCGACCGACTCGGCGAGCTGTTCGCCACCGATGTCGACCGCGTCGACGCCGAGACGTACCGCCGCGAGGTCGACGCGGTGTTCGCGGACGGCGAGGTCGCGGTCAACGTCGCCGGCTACGCCGCGCTGCTCCGCGAGCTCGACGTCGCCGGCGACTACCCCGGATTCGTCGTGGACGAGGTTCTGGGCCGGGAGCTGGCGGCGGCGATCGCGGGCGGTCAACCCCTCTCGGTGCTCGCGCAGGCGACGTTCCACTTCGCGGACGTCCGCGTCGACGACGACGCGACCGCCGACGGCTCCGGCACCGCCGGTGCCGACGACCTCGACGCCGCGCTCGCCGCCGGCTTCCAGACCCGGCTTCCCGGCTGGACGTGGCGCGAGGGGGAGAATCCGTTCGCGGTCGACCTGAGCGACTGACCGACTCGGTCCGACGATCGACTCGTATTATTCAGATTATGTGTTTATCGGCGAGTACGCGTTTTGACAGGATGCGGTTCTCTTACCGCCGTGGACGGTCGAGTTCGGTGTGGCGATCCGCATTGATGCCGTTCTCCCGTGACTCCTAACCGGGCGCATTCAGATATCGATTGATAGATACTATTATATGTAATAAAACGAGTACGTCGGTATGACTTATCAGCCGCTAAAACCCGACGGTCGTGCCGTATCGTCAGTTGTGGGAACGATCCTCCTCGTCGCCCTTACTGTTCTCGTTGTGACAACAATCAGTGTATTTGTTCTTGGTCTGGACCTAACTAACACCGCCTGTAACGCCGGATTACCGGCTCGGTTACAATCGGTCACGGACCCAGTCTGTCCGTGACGCGTGCCCGTGTGAACAGCCACGAACGGTTAGACGTTCGATACAACGACGACGGTTGTCGGCTTATGTTGAACGCCTAACGTATCACCGGAGAGTCATACCGCTCCCGCGCGGTTCACGAAACGACCCGCCGAATCAGCTCGAACCCCTTATCGCGCAGTGCGTCGGGCAGAAACCGGGCGAGCACGCCGACGCGCGCCGGCGTCCCGGGCTGAACGCGGGCGGGCGGCTTCGTCGCGCTCGCGGCGTTGAGCACCTCCGCGGCGACCAGCTCCGGCTCCACCGCGCCCGGACCGTCCCCGCCGATCGCCTTCACGTCCTCGAAGAGCGCGTAGACGCCGTCGTACGCGCCGGAGGACTCGACGCCGTCGGTCTCCTCGGGGTCGGCCTCTCGGCTCACGCGGTCCGAAAAGGCCGTCCGGACCGCTCCGGGCTCGACCACGACGACGTCGACGCCGAACTCGCGCACCTCGTTGCGGAGGGCGTCCGACATCGCCTCGAGCGCGAACTTGGAGCCGCAGTAGACCCCCCCGCCGGGGAACGCCACCCGCCCCGCGACCGAAGAGACGTTGAGTATCGTCCCGTCGCCCTCGCGGCGCATCGCCGGCAGGACCGCCCGCGTCAGCCGGTGCGGGCCGTACACGTTGACGTCGAACTGCTCGTGGACGCGTTCTGCCGTGACGTCCTCGATGGGACCGAACTGGCCGTAGCCGGCGTTGTTCACCAGCGCGTCGATCGCTCCCTCCTCGTCGAGGATCCGGTCGACGACGCGGTCGACGGCCTCGCCGTCGGTGACGTCGAGCGTCGCCAGCTTACACCCCGCCTCGCCGAGCGTCTCGATGTCGGCCGGGTTGCGCGCGGTGGCGTACACCGTCCATCCCTCGTCGTTGAACGCGTGTGCCGTCGCGCGGCCGATCCCCGAGGAGCACCCGGTGATGAGTACCGTCTTCTGCACGGGTCGTCGGTCGACCCCCGCCGGCATAACTCTCCCGACCCGGTCCGGTCCGAACGCGAGGCGGATCGGCGGACGCCGGCTACAACTCCTCGGTCCGCAACCCCATCGCCTTCGACGCCGGCGCGGTCCGCTCGAATCCCCAGCGCTCGTAGAAGCCGTCGACGTCCGCGAGCAGGTCGACGTACGCGCCGTCGGGCGCGTTCGCCCGGAGCCACCCGACGAGCGCGTCCATCATGGCTGTCCCGATCCCCCGCCCCTGGTGGGCGGGCGCGACCGCCGTGTCCGTCAGGTGGAAGACGGACCCTCCGTCGCCGACGATCCGCGCCATCCCGACGGGGGTTTCACTCGCCGTGTCGACGACGTGAACCCCGTACGTCGTGTTGGGAAGCCCTCGCTCGACCGCCTCGCGCGACCGCTCGCTCATCCCCGCCGCCCGACGGAGTCGAACGAACGCGTCGGCCGGCGGCGGCGTCTCGCGGAGTTCGTAGCCGGCCGGCAGCGCCGGCTCCTCGTCTCGTTTCGGAACGGTGGACGCTTCGTCTGCTGGGTGGTTGCTCATTCAAAATCCGTGTTCGGAGACCCGCCGCCTGGACGGCTGCCGGACGGCGTCGCTACTCGGCGTCGGCGTCGTCGTCCTCCGACGCGAGCAGGCCGCGCTCCTCGAGCACCGCCTCGATCTCGTCGTTCGGCTTCTCGGCGTACTGCTCGTCGTCGACGGTGATCGTGGCGACGCCGACGCCCTCGGGAGTGAGCCCCTCGTCGGCCGTCTCGGCGATGGTGTCGAGCGCGAGCCCGACCGCTTCTTCGGTGGTGATCCCTTCTTCGTACTCCGTTTCGAGGTAGTCACGGAGGTCGTTTCGGTCGGACCCGATAGAGAGCGCCTGCCACTCGTAGGGGGTTCCGGAGGGGTCGGTCTCGAAGAGGCGCGGCTCGCCGTTTTCGATGCCGCCGACGATCAGCGCGACGCCGAACGGACGCGCGCCGCCGATCTGGGTGTACTGCTGGATGTGGTCGGTGATCGTCTTCGTCAGCGTTTCGATTCCGACCGCCTCGCCGTAGCGCAGGCGGTTCACCTGCGCCTCCCGGCGGGCGAAATCGATGAGTTGGCGGGCGTCCGCCACGTGGCCCGCGCTGGCGACGCCGGCGTGGTCGTCGGCCTTGTGGAGCTTCTCGATGCTCGCCGGCTCCATGAGCGGGGAGCGTGCGCGCTTCTCGGCCGCGAGGACGACGCCGTCCTCGGCGCGGACGCCGACGCTCGCCGTCCCGCGTTTGACCGCCTCCCGCGCGTATTCGACCTGGTAGAGCCTGCCGTCTGGAGAGAAGATGGTGATTCCTCGGTCGTACGCCTGTTGTTGGGATTGGCCCTGCATGATATCACTCGATGTCGAACGCCGCCGCGCCGACGTGGCCCGACTCGGTCCGCACGTCGTACGCGTCCTCGCGCACGACCGCGGTCCGCTCGGCGTCCCCGAACGCGACGTCTCGCTGTGTTGTACTCGCGGCCGCGCGACCCATATATCTTTCTTCACAGGCGCGCACCGTCCCGGAAATCCCTCGCACGTAGATCCCGACCGGATCGCCGTCGACCTCGCTCACGCACGCGATCGCGGCCCGCGCCGCGGCGGTGTGGCCGCGGCGAACCCGCACGACCGCCTCGCCCGTGCCGCCGGCACACGAAAACGAGAGCAGCCGCAACCCGGCGTCGGCGCTCCCGGTGTCGCCGAGGAGGTTGCCCGCGCTGTACCACAACGCACGCTGGAATCCGCGGCGGCCGACGGCGGCGTCCGGCCACGTCTCGATTCCGACGCCGAGGTACCGCCAGCGCGGACGGAGGTGTTTCGGGAGGTGTTTCACGGGTCGGCCTCGGGGGTCACTCCTCGCCGTCCGCGTCGAGCCGCTCGGCGACGATCACGCCGACCTGGTCGTGGACGCGCTCGACGGCGACGACCGCGAAGCCGGCCGCGGTGAACGCCTCGACGAGCGTTCCGACCGTCGCGGGGTCGTCCACCTCCGGGCTGTAAAACGGCGCGTCGGGGTCCGGCTGCTCGAAGAACATCACGTCGCCGAGAACGATCCGCCGGGCGCCCGTCTCCGCCATCACCTCGATCGCCTCGCGTTTCTCCGCGTCCGCGAGGTGGTGAAGCGCGAAGTTCGACGTGACGACGTCGACGGGGCCGGCGTCGGCGAGGTTCGGGTCTCGAAACTCGCCGTACGCGAACTCCACGTTCGTGATCCGCGCCTCCGACGCCTTTCGTCGCCCCTGTTCCATCATCCCCTCGCTGACGTCGCGCGCGAGGACGTGGCTCGCGTCCGGAGCGAGCGCGAGCGCGATGGCGCCCGTCCCCGCTCCGAGGTCGGCCACCACGTCGTCGGGGCCGGGGTCGGCGTGTGCGACGACGAGGTCGGCACACGCCCGATACTCCTCGGTGTTCGAGTCGTCGTACTCGGCGGCCTTCTCGGAGAAGCGCGCCGCGTGTTCCTCAACGCTCCGTTTCATACCGTCCACGTCGAACCCCCGGCTGTATGAAATCCCCGGAGAGGCGTTCGCGGTTGCGGGCCGCGACCGTCCCCCACTCGCGTAACCCCTCGCGCACCCACTCCGGGTCGAATCCGGCCTCCGCGGCGACGGCGACGAGCTCGCGCGGAGCGCGCAGTTCGAGGTGCGAACTCGGGGTCGCGCTGACGACGTGTGGGGCGTCGTAGTAGGTGACGATCTCGCGGAGCTTCCGGAGGTCACCGAGCGCGCGCACCCTGTCGCCGCCGCTCGTCCGGAGCACCGGTCCGAGGTCGAACTCGACGCGAACGCCGTTGTCGCGCGCGGCCTTCGCGAGGACGTGATTGAAGCCGCCGTCGCCCGCGGTGGGCCGGACGAGCACGTCGACCCGCGGGTCCTCGACGGCGAATCGGTTGCGCCGGTCGTCCCCGCCGACGACACAGACGACGGTCCGTGTCGAGCGGACGGTCCCGACCGCTCCGGCGGCCCGGCCCGGCTCGTCGGCGTCGACCTCGACCGCGTCGACGACGTCGATTCCGTACTCGTCGGCGAGGGCGGTCGGGTCTCGCCGCCGATCGGTCTGCTCGTCGCTCGCGTTCTCGCCGTCCACGGCCAGCGCCGCTCGGGTCCGGACGACGAGCCCCTCGTATCCGTATCGCGCGGCGGTGGCCGCGTGACGCGCGACCGTCGTCTCGCCGCCGGGGTGGGCGTGAACCGCCTCGTACATGCTCGCGCTTTCGGCTCCGTCGGTATCGACGTTGCGTTTTCGCTCGCCCGCCGGCGGGCGTCTCACCGACTCCGCTGCCACTCCGGCCGCGGGTCCTCCGGGACGAACCACCCGGCGAACCCGCTCGGGTCGGCCGCGTCGCTCGCCAGCTGTCGCGACCGGTCGACGACCGCCTTCGCGAGCGAGAACGGAACCACGTACGCGAGCGCGACCGGGTCGACCCCGAGGCCGCCGAGCGCCCCGGCGAGGCCGACCGCCCCGAGCATCGAGACCGGCACCGCGAGCAGCCCCACCCCGACGTAGAAGACGACGACCCGCTGGGCGGCCTCGAGGGTCATGTACGCCGACCACTCCTCGTATCGGCGAGCCGCGAAGAACTCGCGTCGGAGTTCGGCCGCCTGCGAGACACACACCGCGAGCGACGCCGCGAGGACCGTCGGCGACGTCGCGGCAGCGACCGGGTCGGCGACGACCGCGTTGGAGAGGTACGCCGCGCCGACCGCGAGAAAGCCCACGATGCCGAGAGACCTGCCGACGACGGCCACGTTCCGCCGGTAGATCGGCGGCAGTCGGTCCGCGAGCGCGGCCGGCAGGGCGCCGTCGACCACCCCAGCCGGCTCGGGGTCGCCGTCCCAGCGTTCCGGGTCGCGCTCGGAGCGCTTCGAGAATCCGACGATGTAGAACGACCGGTCCTCGAGGACGATGGGGCGCTCGGCGAACAACGCGGCGACGCTGTAGGCGGCGACCATGACGACGACCTCGATCCAGTAGACGACGAGCAGTTCGGCCACCCGCCAGCCCAGAACGACGACCCCGAAGACGGGAAGCAGGTTCGACGCGAGCGCGGCCGCGAGGCCCGCACGGCCGCTATCGGCGGAACGCGCGTCCGACACCATCGTCGGATCCCTCGAACGGCCGGATAAAAAACGCTGATCCTCTCCCGTCGGCCCCGGCTCGACCGGCGCGTCCCCACTCACCGACTCGATCCGCCTCGCGCGCGTGCGCGGCTTCGAGGACGGCGACATCCGCCGGCACCGCCGCTCACAACACGTCGCCGATCCGAACGGGCTCGCCGTCGAACGCCGGATCTTCGGCGACGATCTGAAGCACCTCGTGGTCGGTCACGTCGCGGTATTCCTTTCCGGTGGCGTCTTCTATCAGCCCCTTTTCGAGTTCGAACGCGGTCCCCTCGTAGACGACGTCGACGCCGTCCTCGTTGAACGTCAGCTCCGTGCTCATACGAGCCGTACCTCGCCGACGGACAAAAGCGGCGTGACACGGCCGCGAGAAGGGGCCTCACACGAACACAAGGAGGAAGCCCACGACTTCAGTCGTGGGTAACTGACTCCGCGTCGTCTCTCATCGCGCCGAGCCGGTCGACCAGCTCGTCGGTGTCGGCGTCGCCCTCGACGGAGACGTCTCCGTCGTGGTCGTGTTCGTGGACGGCCACGGCTCCGTCCTCGTCGGCGTCGACGTTCTGTCCGCCCTGTTCGTCCTCGTCGTACGATCCGAATCCCATACCCCGACTTCGGTCCCGGCGTGATAAGCCCGGTGACCGCCGGTCGCATCGAGAACGAGTCACACGCGGGGCGTGTTCGGCGGTGTGTGGGGCGCTCGGACACCGCTCGCGCGCCCGGCGGTCGTCTGACGCGTGTCTGACGCCCCCTATCGTTTATGTTTCCCGGGGGAGTTCCAACGCGTGTGTCACTGAGGGGACCCGGTCCGATAGACGAGCTCTCGGTGCCGTCGGGGACCGTCGTCGAGGAGCACGACCTGGTGACGGACGGCGACGTGCTCGTCGGCGGGCAGTCGACCGTCGAGTTCGGCATCCGCGGCCGCAACGTCGCCGCCGGCGAGCGCGTCGACCTCGAGGACGACATCGAGGCCGACGGCGACTGCCGGCTCGACACCTGGTGTTCCGTCGACGGCAACGTCCTCGTCGGCGAGGACGCCTACCTCGGCGAGCGGGTGACGATCACCGGCCGGCTGATGGTCTCCGGCGACCTCGACATCGGCGACGACGTCACGATAGAAGAAGGGTTCGAGGCGAACGGCTGGATCGTCATCCGGAACCCGATCCCCACGCTGGTGTTTTACTTCGTCGTGCTCTCACAGCTACTGCGAGCCGGCGAGACCGACGCCGCCGACGAGCTCGCCGAGGCGCTCGCGGACGGCGACGACGCGCGCGACCCGTTGGTGATCCCCCGCGGCGCCGAGGTCTCCGACGACGCCTGGCGCGTGTCGACGCCCGCGACCGTCGGCGACGACTGTCGGCTTCACGGCAACCTGCGCGCGGAGTCGATCGTCGTCGGCGAGCGCGACGAGGTGTTCGGGTCACTGCGCGCCCGCGAGGACGTGCGCGTCGGCGGCGACACCACGATCCACGGCGACGTGACGAGCCGGAGCGGCACCGTCACGATCGAAGCCGACGCGCACGTTCGCGGCGACGTCTCTGCCGGCGACCTCGTGGTGCACGAGGGGGCGGAGATCGACGGCAGCCTGCGGGCCCGCGGCGAGATGAAGCTGGTCCAGTCGCTTTCGACCGAGCCGGACGCGGCGGAAGCGAGGTCGGATGAACCGGACACGACG
>CAZKXC010000006.1:0-1990 GCA_964556645.1 uncultured Halobellus sp. | reverse complement strand
CGCCACCCGTCCCGCCGCGTGCTCACTCGCCGACCGCCGGGGCGAACACGTCCTGATGCAACGAGTCGCACACCGTGTCCGCGAGCGTCCGCAGGTTCTCCGTGTCCTCGCGGTTGTACGAGACGAGGGTGTCGAGCGCCTCGGCGTCGCCGCGTTCGTACTCGCGCCACAGCCGGACCGCGTCGCGGCCGGACAGGTCCGGCCGGTCGCGGTCGATGCCGAGGCGTTTCTCGATCGGTTTCAGCCCGCCCGAGAGACCGATCCGGCTGCAGGGGTACATCAGATCGAGGTGTGGCGTGTCGATGTCGATGCCGAAGGAGGTCTCGAGAAACGGCACGTCGAAGCGCGCGCCGTTGAACGTCGCCAGCAGGTCGGCCTCGCGGAACTGGTCGCGGAGCCGGTCGACCGTGAGGTCGTCGCCGGCGACGAGCGTGGTCGTCTCCCCGTCCTGGTGGAAACTGACGGTGGTGACGCGGTCGCGGTGTTCGTCGAGGCCGGTGGTCTCGATGTCGAAAAAACAGGTCCGGTCGCGGAAGTCCTCGTAGAGCCGCCAGCGTTCTCCGCTCGGGAACCGGCGGTCGAAGTAGGCGGCGTCGCGGTCGTCGAGGTGGGCTCGCGCGTCCGCGATGAACGTCTCGATCCGTTCGGCGGTGGTCGAGCCGACGCCCGTGACGTCGACCGCGGGGTCGAACTCGTCCCAGGTGTGGACGCCCCGCTCCCAGAGCCGGCGTTCCGTCGTCTCGCCGACCCCCTCGACCGGAATGAAGCTGTTCTCGATGCGCATGTGCCTCACCGGGCGGCCCGCGGGCAAAAACCCCGCGGGAGGCGGGCCGGGTCGGCCGACAGGAGCCGACGGGTGACCGACGCTTGCGTGCCCCGAACACCCTCCGCACCGCCCGCGCCCGCCGACGCCTGTGCCTCCGACGCTCGCGTCCGCGAGCCGCGCTGCTCACGCCCGCGCCGCCGCGAGTACCGGAAAATGTGTGCGGTTTCCAAGACGCCCTACCGCCGGACGTGATATGTGTGATCATGAATCACGTGAACGGCAGCATGCTGACGATCGACGTCGGGGCCCGAGACGCCACGGAAACCGACGTCGACGACGTGTTGGAGGCGTTCCTCGGCGGCCGCGCGGCGGCGACGAAGCTCGCCCACGACCGGATCCCGTTCGACGCCGACCCGTTCGGCTCGGAAAACCGCGTCTACCTCTCGTCGGGGCCGTTGCAACACTCACAGATGAGTTTCACCGGACGGATGAACATGACCGGGCTTTCTCCGCTCACCGGCGGGCTGCTCTCGACGAACGCCGGCGGCTACCTCTCGCGGAACTTCGTCGGCACCGGCCACAGCGTCGTCGAGATCACGGGCGCGAGCGACGACCTGCTCGCCGTTCACGTGCGCGACGACGGCATCGAGTTCGAGGCGGTGCCCGAACTCGCCGGCGCGGAGGTTCCGGCGGTGACGGAAGCGATGGCCGAGCGCCACGGCCTCGAGAGCGAACACCTCGTGACGATCGGCCCGGCGGGCGAGAACCTGGTCCGGTTCGCCTCCGTGATGACCTCCGACAGCCGGGCGTTCGGCCGGGGCGGACTGGGTGCCGTACTCGGCGCGAAAAACGTCAAGTGCGTCACGTTCGAGGGTGACTCGCCGGCCCGTATCGACCTGCCCGAGGAGATACAATCGACGGTCCACCGCGACGCCGCGACGACCGACGACATCATGAAACGCCAAGGCACCACCAACGGGACGGAGTTCATCAACGACGAGTTCGGGCTCCCGACCCGGTACTTCTCGGAGATGACCTTCGAGGGCGTCGAGGGGATCGGCGGCGACGCCGTCGAGGAGAAAAAGTACAAGAAGGCGGCGTGTTCGATGTGCGCGTTCGCCTGTAAGCTTCCCACCCGCGACGAGGAGCGCGGCGTCGAGACGGAGGGCCCGGAGTTCGAGACCGTGATGGCGTTCGGGAGCAACGCCGGTGTCGACGACATCG
>CAZKXC010000005.1:37418-53017 GCA_964556645.1 uncultured Halobellus sp. | reverse complement strand
CGGTCTCCTCGCGGTAGCGGTTGATGATGTGGATCCCGAAGTCGACGCCGACCGCCAGCAGCAACACCGGCGTCGAGATCTGTTGCTGGGTGAAGGGGATCCCGGAGAAGCCGAGGAAGCCGAACGTCCAGATGACCGTCATCAGTAGCGCCGTGAGCCCGAGCGCGAGGTCGATCGGGTCGCGGTAGGCGACGATCAAGAAGCCGAGAAGCAACACGGCGACGATCGGCATGACGAGCGCCAGCGAGTCGCCGATGATCTGGCCGGTCTCGGCGTTGATGATCCCGCTGCCGAACGCCCGGATGTCGCCCGGCTCGTCGGCCGCCAGCGTCTCGATCGTCGTCTGGACCTCCTGGAGGTCGCCGTCGGAGAACCCGTCCGGGACGTCGTGGGTGATCACCGTCACCGAGGCGGACGCCGACGCCTCGTTCGGGTTGAAGTCGTCGGAGACCAGCCGCTCGAAGCCGGGCTGGCGGCTGGCCGCCCGGATCGCCTCGCGGAGTTCGGCGTCGGTCGCCCCTCGGATCGCGCGTTGCTGGGCGGCGGGCGTCTCCGCGCTCGGGTCGATCTGTCGGGCGATGAGCGTCGCCGGGCCGCGGGCGGACGCCATCCGCAGGTCCTCGCGGCCGTTGACGCGCTCGAGCACCCGGAGGCTCGCGAGCAGCTCACCCCGCGAGAGAACGTCCGTTCCGGTGTGAACCAGCTGTGTCGACTCGTCTTCGGCCGCGAAGGGGTCCTCGAACTCGTCTTCGACGGCGTCGAGCGCGTTCTGTGCCGGGATGTCCTGTGTGAAGCTGTCCGTCGCGTCCGATTCGGTCGTCACCATCGTCATGCCGCCGGCGAACACCGCCGTGGCGACGAGGAAGGCGACGATGACGGCCCTGCGGCGGACCACGACCGTCTCGCTGAGCGTGACCGTAGCGCGTTCGATCCGCTCGCCGAGTCGGCTCATCGACTACTCCCTCTGTGTGTAGTAGACCGCGCCGCCGGCGACGGCGACGGTGACGAGCAGGCCGAACACCGAGAAGAGCGGGAACCCGCCCTCGCTCTCGACGAGCGTGATCGCGACGCGCGAGGTGTCGGACAGCTGGCTGTTGCCGTCGGCGTCGTCGTACCGGAAGTCGAACGAGACGGGGTACGTCTTCGCCGTCGCGCCGCCGTCGGCGCTGAGCGTGAACGTCATCGTGGTCGACTCGCCGGGCTCGAGCGATTCGGTGAAGCCCTCGTCGTTCTCGCTGTCGAGCGGGCTGTCCGCGAAGAGCCGGGCCTCGACGTCCGAGACCGTCTCGTCGAGGTTGTTCGTCACGGTCACGTTGATCGTTTGCGTGCTACCGGTTTCGACCTCGCGGTCGTCGACCTCGACGAGGAAGTCGTCGCGCTCGGCGCCGACCGTGTAGACGGCCTCGACATCGTCGTATCGCCGGAGCTCGTCGTCGGCGTTGCGGTATCGGACCGTGAGACCGGCGACGCGGCCGATCGCCTCGGCCTCGCCGCTGATCTCGAGGGGGAGCCGGAACTCGACTGACTCGCCCGCCTCCAGCGTCCCGACGGCGACGCTGTCTTCGATCGGGATCACGTTCGGGGAGTCGTCGGCGTACCGAACCACGACGTTTCGCGCCGTCGCCGGCCCGTCGTTCGTCACGGTGCCGACCAGGTCGCCGTCCTCGCCGACGCGCAGGTCGGAGCTCACGTCGTCGATGGTGAACTCCTGTTCGGCCTGCGGAAACACGCCGAACGAGAGGTCCTCGTCCGTTCGAGAAATGCCCTCGGGGTCCTCGAAGCGAACGTCCGCGTTGATCGCGTACTCCCGGACGGGCGAATCCGGAGCGATGGTGACGTCGTAGGTGACGGTGCTCGTCTCGCCGGGAGCCAGCTCACCGAGCCGGGCCGTGCTCGAGTCTGCGCCGCCGAAGGTGAGTCCGCTGGCGGTCGAGGTGAGTCCGATGTCCGCCCTGTAGGCGGGCTCGGAGCCGGTGTTTTCTACGTCGACCGCGAGCGTTCCCGAGTCGCCGATCTGCGCGTCGGCGTCGACGCCGACGACCGCGAACCGCGCGCGGTCTTTCACCTCGATCTCGACCTCCTCGGTGATGACGCGGGTTCGCTCGTTCGCGCTCGACCCGATCGGCGCGCCGCCCTGGAAGGACCGGTAGGAGTACCGCAGCTCCACGTCGAGGTCGTAGGTGCCCGGCTCGATGTCGTCGGGCACGTCGACGGCGACAGAGAACTCGCGGGGCTGGTCTTCGGTGACGGAGCCGATCCCCATCTGGCCCGTCTCGACGGTCATCGGCGTCCCGCCGGCGTCGGCCTCGACGCGCACGTTGCGGGCCGTGGTGACGATCTGGCGGTTCTCTGCCGACCCGAAGTTCAGCGTGCCGTCGTTGGCGACCTGGAGGGTCAACTCGTTGGTCCGTCCCGGCGTGACCGTGGAGTCGGGAAGCATGACCGAGAGGTCGGGTCGGCCGCGGACGACCGCGTCCGACTGCGCCTGGCCCGCCCCGGCGTCGATCGTCGCCGCGGACGCGCCGTCGAGCGTCTGGGCGCGCTCGGCGTCGGCCGGGGCGGCGCCGGCGAGCGTCGCCGTCCCGCTTATCAGTAACAGCCCCGCGACGAGAAGCACGGACAGCGTGTGTCGTCGCATCGAACTACCTCACGTCCGGCGAACTCCGCTCGGAGCGGGCGGTGGGAGGGCAACAGTACGGTCGAGTAAGAAGGACTCGTCTCACGCGAACAATTTCGTTCACGAATCAATAACCGTTTCGTTCTTCGAACCGTACGGAGGGTATGAGCACACCAGACCGGTCGGGAGCCGCCGGACGGACGGCAGCCGTATGACCCGATTCACCGAGGAGGACCGCGAGCGGATCCGCTCACAGCTCGTCGCCGCCGGCCGTGAGCTGTTCGCACAGTACGGGTTCGCGGAGACGCGGATCCGAGACGTGACCGACGCCGCCGGCATCGGAACGAGCACGTTCTACCAGTTCTTCGAGTCGAAAGAATCGTTGTACGTCGAGGTGTTACACGTCGAGCGGCGACGGCTTCACGACCGGATCGACGCCGCGGTGTCCGAGGCGGAGACGCCGAGAGACGAGGTCGAGACGATGCTCCGGGTGATGCTCCGGGAGGTCCGGTCGAACCCACACACCTCGAGATTGTTCGTCGGGGGAGAGCTCCGGCTGGTGGCAGAGCGGCTGTCGGACGCGGAGCGGCAGTCGCTGGCCGCCGGCGAGGAGACGGACGACCTCCCGTACGCCGAGTCGTGGGCCGCGATGGACGCGTTCAGGTACGACGACCCGGCGGCGATCGCCGACCTGTTCCGGTCGCTGGTGTTCGTCACCCGGGCCAAGGACACCGACATCGTCCCCTCGGAGAGCTACGAGGAGACCGAAGAACGGCTGGTCGAGACGATCGTCGACGGGTTGTTCCTCGAGTCCCGGTGACGGCGCTCGACGCGCCGCGAGCCGCCGGCCCAACGGCCGGCCCGCCGATCCCGAACGAGACAGGTAGCCTTTTGCCCGGGCGGTGTTCTTCGAAGACTACCGTGAGAATATCCATCGGCGCCGACCACGACCGACGAATCGATCCCGACCAGGAGACGGCCGCGGCGAGGCGACCATGCCCAAGGTGAGCGTCGAGATTCCCGCGGAGCTGTTGGCGGACCTCGACGAGCACGTCGGCGACGACGGGAAGTTCGTGAACCGCAGCGACGCGATCCGGGCGTCGATCCGCAAGACGCTCGACCGCCTCGACGAGATCGACGCGCGCCACGGTCGGTTAGAAGACGAGGACGCCGATGCGTAGTAGCCGCGAGGAGGCGGACCGCCAGCGGTTGTTCGCGGTCGACCCGTTCTCCCGGCCGGCCGTGGCCGCGATCGGACTCGTGGCGTTGTTCGTCACCGCGCTGGTGACCGCACAGCTCACGGCCGCGAAGGTGCTCGCGCTGCCGCTGCCGGTCGCAGTGCCCGTGGTGGGACCGGAGATCCTGTTGCCCGGCGCGGCGCTCGCGTACGCGGTCACCTTCTTCGCCTCCGACTGCTTCGCCGAACTGTACGGCCGGCGGGCCGCACAGGTCGTCGTCAACGTCGCCTTCGCGATGAACTTCGTCGTGCTCGCGTTGGTGTGGTCGACGCTCGCCGCCCCGGGCGTCGACCCCGAGGTCGCCGACGCCTTCGGCACCGCGCTCGGCCCCGCGACCAACGTGGTCGCCGGCAGCCTGCTGGCGTACGTCGTCAGCCAGAACGTCGACGTCGCGCTCTTTCACGCGATCCGCGACCGAACCGGGTCCGGCCGCCTCTGGCTGCGCAACCTCGCGTCCACGGCGACGAGCCAGGCGATCGACACCGTGATCTTCGTCGCCGTCGCGTTTCTCGTCGCGCCGACGGTGTTGGGGGTCGGAACCGCGCTCCCGCTCGGAGCGGTCGCCGCGCTGGTGGTCGGCCAGTACCTGTTGAAGCTGGCGATCGCCGTCCTCGACACGCCGTTCGTCTACCTCGTCGTCGGCGCGGTCCGAGGGTGACCTCTCGTCGGCGGCCGGCTCTCAGACGACCGCGAGCGCCCGCGGAGCCGACGCCGGCAGGTCGACCGAGACGCGCTCGAAGCGGTCGCCGCCGTCGGTCGTGACGTAGAGGCCGCGGTCGTGGAGCGCCCAGAGCCGGCCGGCGGCGCTGCCGCCGGCGAGCACGGCCCGATACGTTTCGGTCGGAATCCTCCGGTCGTCGAGCCGCTCCCACGTCCGCTCGTCGGCTCCCGCTGCCGGGCGCGTCCGATAGAGAGACGCCTCGCCGCGGCGGTGTGCGGCGGTCGCCCCGCTCGCGGCGCTGACGAGCACCCGGTCCGGGTCGCCCGGGTCGACCGCGAGCCCCCAGACGTAGCCGTGGTCGAGCCCCTCGGCGTGGACCGCGAACGACGCCCCTCGGTCGCGGCTCTCGGCGTAGCCGTCGCCGGCCGCGACGTACACCCGGTCCGGCGCGTCCGGGTGCGTCGCGATGGTGTGGGTGTCTCGGCGCGACCCGGCGGGCCGGTCGATCCAGCGCCCGCCAGCGTCGGGAGTGACCACCAGCGCGCCCGCCTCGATCCCGACGTACCAGCGGTCGGGGTCGGCGGGACAGACCTCGATCCAGCGGACGTGATGCGTGTCGGGCCGCGGCGGAAACGACCACGTCGACGCGGAGGAGACGTCCGTCAGCCCCGGGACGCGCTCGGCCGACCGGCCGCCGTCCGTCGACCGATACACCCGCGACGGCTCGGTCCCGATCAGGACCGTCGCCGGGTCGCCCGGGCTCGTCGCGAGCGCCGTGACCGCGTCCGGACCGTCCGACCCGACCGTCTCGGCCGTGACCCGGTCGAACGTCGCTCCGGCGTCGAGCGAGCGATACAGTCCGTCGGCGAACGTCCCCGCGAGCACGCGGTCCGGGGCGTCGTCGTGGACCGCCAGACACTCCACCCGCCGGCCGTCGAGCCGGACGTCGACGCGTTCGCGGTCCGGGTCGATCACGCGGAGGCCGTCGCCGTACGCCGCGTACACCGTCATGGGTGCGGGTTCGGGCGGGATCGGCATAAGCGTGGACGCCGCCGCACGACGCAAGAGACTTACCACCTCACGCCGTGATAACCGTAAGCATGGATCTTCGCGTTCAAGGGAACGTCCCTCCCGACCCGTTCCTCGGAGCCGCCGACCTGTTCGAGACCGAGTTCTCGCTCGAGGACCCGGTCTACGTCACGGTGCGTGAGGACCCAGACGAGCGGACGTGGGCCGGCCACTACGCCGACCACCACGTGCTCAACGTCTCCCGGCGTGCCGCCACCAGCGCGATGGCGCGCGAGCTCGCGATCCACGAGCTGTCTCACATGGCCCGCTACGAGGAGGGCCACGCCTCACACGTCCAATCGACGGAGGAAGCGTTGTACCTCGGGCTCTCCGGTGAGACCGTCGAGCGCCGGAAGCTCGCCCACTGTTATCAGATCGCGAACCACATGAAAGACATCTACGCCGACGACATCACGCTCTCCGTCGCCCCCGCCGACAAGCTGCTCGGCTTCCTCGAGTCGACGCTGGCGGCCGCGGTCGCGGACCGCCCCGACCCGAGCCGCGCCGGGTCGCCGCCGGTGACCGCCGGCGCCGACCCGGAGATCACCGCGGTGAACGCGGCGTTCGCGCTCGCGCTGGTCGAACGCCACGACCTCGCCGACCCCAGCCATCGGCTGTACGACCTCGCGCGGGCCGCCGAGAGCGACGCCGCGGACGTCGAGGTCGACGCGTTCAAGCGGCGGTTTCTGGCGTTGGGTCCCGACCCGTCAGAAAGCGACTACAGAAAGGCGCTCGTCGCGGCCGCGCGGGCGTACGCGGTCTGAGTTCGGCCCAGTCCGCCCGACTCTCACTCGGCCTCGTCCGCCTGAAGCTCTTCTGCCGACGGCTCGTCCGGCTTCTGGAGAACGGTGACGCGCGCTTTGATGATCCGGGTGTTGTCGACGCGCTCGATCCGGATGCGGACGCCGTCGAACTCGATCTCCTCGCCCTCCTCGACGAGCCGCCCGGCGCGGTTGAAGACGAAGCCGGCGAGCGTCTCGAACTCCTCGCCTTCCGGGAGGTCGATGCCGAGCATCTCGTTGACCTCGTCGATGTTGACCTCTCCTTGGACGAACGCGACGTTCTCGTCGAGAAACTCGATCGGCTCGGGCTCGTCGCCCTCCAAGATGTCGCCGACGATCTCCTCGACCATGTCTTCGAGCGTGATGATCCCCTCCGTGGTGCCGAACTCGTCTATCACGATCACCATCTGGAGCCGGTTGTCCTGCATCTCCTCTAACAGCTCGTCGGCGTTTTTCGACTCGGGAACGTGCAAGGTCGGCTTGACCACCCGTTCGAGCGAGGGGTCGCCCTCGGAGTAGTGGAGCTCGCGAACCAGGTCGCGGACGGCGATGATGCCGACGATGTTGTCGAGGTTGCCGTCGTAGACGGGGACGCGCTCGTGGTCGGCGTGGACGCACTTTTGGATTGCCTCCTCGACGCTCGCCTGTTTCGCGACGGCGGTGACGTCGAGTCGGGGCGTCATCACCTCCTTGGCGATGGTGTTGTTGAACCGGAAGATGCGGTCGAGCATCTCGCGTTCCTCCTCCTCGATGACCCCCTCCTGTTCGCCCGTTTCGATGATGTCTTGGATCTCATCGCGGGTGACGTACGTCGACTCGATCGGCGCCTCGCCGCCGATGAGGCGGTTGATTCCCTTGGTGAGACGGTCGAAGACGACGACGAGCGGGTACAACGCGTACTCCGAGAACTTCAACGGGCGGGCGATCCGCAGCGCCCACGACTCGGTGTTTTCGACGGCGTACGACTTGGGCGCGCTCTCGCCGAAGATCAACACGAGCGTCGTGATCCCGAACGTCGTCGCCAGAACGGACTGGCCTCGGGAGAGGTAGATCGCGAACAACGCGGTCGCGATGGAGGTCATCGCCACGTTGACGATGTTGTTGCCGACGAGGATCGTCACCAGCAGCCGGTGGGGGTTCTGTTTCAGGCTGCGTATCGTCTTCGCGCCCCTGACCCCCTCGTCGACGAGGCTGTCGACACGGTGTTGCGGCAGCGAGAACATCGCGATCTCCGAGGAGGAGAAAAACGCCGAGAGTCCGATCAGCACGACGATCGCGAGGACGCCGAGGAGGGTCACGGTGCCCTGTCCGGGCACCGGTAGCTGCGGCAGGACGGCTAGTAGCGTGCTTGGCGACAAGCCCATGCTCATCGCACTTCCGTCGGCACGCAGTTAAAGGGTTACCCTCTGTGTGTCGGCGTCGCCGTTCGCCCGCCCCGGCCCGGCGTGTCGACGCCCGTGGCGGCGGCCGGATGGGACGGCTGCGGCGCGGAGACCCGAGCCCGGTGACGGCCCGCTCGTTCGGGCCTGGTTTTTACTTGGGTCGGTGCCGTAGCGTCGAGCGTGAGCCGACTCCGACACGTCGAGCCACGACAGCTACGCGAATGGCTCTCAGAGACGCACAGCGCGGAGACGACCGCGGCGCTGATGCTCGCCGTGGCGTACGACGAAGGGGTCGACGCCGACGAGCTGGCGTCGTGGTACGGCCGGTCGGCCGAAGCGGTCGAGGCGACGATCGAGGCGGTCGACTCGCCGACGTACGTCGCCGCGATCGCTCGCTTAGAGGGAGTTGACATCGAGGCGGTCGCCGCGGAGTCGAACCTCACGGTCGAGTCGGTCGAGGCGTGGTTCGCCGGTCTGTCGGACCGCCCCGTCGCCGAGGCGGCGAGCGTGATCCGCGGCTACGCGGAGGGCGGCGTCGAACCGCTCCTCACGGGAGACGCGTCGACGGTGTACCACCTCGACTACGGGGCGATGACCGAGCGTGGCTGGTCGCTCGACGATCCGGACCTCTTCGACAAGGCGGCCGAGTCGGACCTCGGGCTGCCCGAGTACGGGCGGTTTCTCGTCGAGTCCGGCGAGTCGATTCTGGAGGCCGCAGAACGCGGCGGGCGGTCGTGGCCGTACGCCTGCCGCGGCGGCGCGTGCTCGAACTGCGCCGTCGTCGTCGTCGACGGCGACGTGGCGATGCCGGGACAATCGATCCTCTCTGACGCGCAGATCCGAGAGACGAACGCCCGGCTCTCCTGTGTCGGCGTCCCCGTCACGGAGGAGGTTCGGATCGTCACCGGCGTCGGCGGGTTAGACGAGTTCGCCGACCTGCGGTTGCCCTCGCCGGTGGAGGCCGCGGGGAGCGGCGGGTCGGCGTCGGACTGACCCCGGAGAACGATCCGTCGGCCGCGTCACGCGGCGGTCATCGCCAGTCGAAGGCCGTCTCCAGGTCGTGAGGAAGGTGGCCTCCGCCGTCGGTCGCACGCTCCAAGTACGCCCGCAGGTCCGGCCGGAACGCCGGGTCGGCACACTCGATGATGGCTCGTGCGCGCTCGTCGGGCGCGAGGCCGCGCAGGTCGGCCGCGCCGTGTTCCGTGACGACCACGTCGACGTCGTGTTCGGTGTGGTCGACGTGGGTCGCCATCGGAACGATCGTCGAGACCTCACCGTCGGCGGCGGTCGACGGCGTCGCGACCGCCGTCAGGTGGGCGTTCCGGTTGAAATCGACGCTGCCGCCGACGCCGTTCAACACCCGAGAGCCGCGCACGTGCGTGGAGTTGACGTGGCCGTACAGGTCGACGCCGACGGCGGTGTTGACCGCGACGACGCCCATGCGGTTGATCGCGGCCGGCGCGTTCGAGATCGCCGAGGGCCGGAGGACGATCCGGTCGGCGTAGCGGTCGAGATCGTCGAACAGCCGCCGCTGGCCCGCGGCCGACAACGCCAGCGACGTGGCGCTCGCGGCCGCCAGCCCGCCGGCGTCAAGCAGGTCGAGCAGGCCGTCTTGGATGACCTCGCCGAAGTACCGCAGGTCGTCGCCGGCCAGCGACGAGTCAGCGAGCCGGCTCATCAGGGCGTTCCCGAGGCTGCCGACGCCGAACTGCAGCGTCGGCGCGGCACCGACCACCGGGTCGCGCTCGCGTTCGGCCTCCAGAAACGAGAGCAGGTGCGAGGCGATGCGGTCGTCGACGTCGGTCGGGTCGCGGAACTCGTAGGGGTCGTCGGGCGCGTCGGTCCGGACGACCGCCCGGAGCTTGTCCCGCTCGAAGTTGACCCGCGGCGAGCCGATACGGCCGTCGACCCGGTCCAGCGGAATCGGCCCGCGGTCGGGCGGGGGTGCCCGCTCGTAGACGTCGTGGAGGCGCGCCAACCCTCGCGGCTGCGCGTCGTTCACCTCGACGACGAGGTCGTCGGCCGCGGCGACGTACGCGGGCGTCTGGCCGAGAGACGTCGAGGGGACGAGCCAGTCCGGCCCGACCGCGACCGCCTCGACGACCGCCACGTCGGGATCGACGAGACGGCCGAACCTGACCTCGTCGCTCATGCCCGCGATGCCGCGGTCGGCGAAGGCGATCCGGCGCTCGTTGGCCGCCGCCCGCGCCGCGTCGGTCGCCTGATACGGGTACCGGCGCGCGACGGCGCCCGCCTCGATCAGTTCGGTGTCGAGTTCGGCCCCGACGCTGCCGCCGCTGACGACCGTCAGCGCGAGCGACCGCTCCGCGGCCGCGGCGGTCGCCAGCGCCGACGGGACCGCCTTCGGATAGCCGACGCTGCCGAACCCGCTGACCGCGACCGTCGCCTCGTCCGATATGAGCGTGGCCGCCGTCGCGGCGTCTGTCACCGGGAGCGTCCCCTCGACGCGCGGCGGCAGTTCCGTCGTGGTCACGGTGTGTCACCCTCGTCGCCGGCGGGGTGTCGGTCCGCCTCCGGGGTCTCGTCGTCGGGGTGGGTCCCGACGCCCGCGGGCCACCCCGGCGGTCGTGCCGCACTCGGCCGGGCGTGGGATCGCTTGAGCACCATCGGCGTCCGTTCCAGCGAGAGCACCAGGTCGCCGTCCTGGGTGTACGTCCGCAGCTCCGTGGTGACGATGCCGACGTGCTCGCGGGACTCGCTCTCGCGTTTGTCGAGCACCTCCGACTCCGCGAACAACGTGTCGCCGTGATACACCGGCGCGTGGTGGCGGACGTCGTCGTATCCGAGGTTGGCCGTCGCGTTCATCGAGACGTCGACGACGCTCATCCCGACCGACAACGCGATGACGAACAGGCCGTTGACCAGCCGCCCGCCGAACTCGGTCTCGGCGGCGTGCGCCTCGTTGAAGTGCATCGGATTGAGGTTCATCGTCACGTTCGTGAACCAGACGTTGTCCGTTTCGGTGACCGTCCGCCCGTACGGGTGTTTGTAGACGTCTCCGACCGCAAAATCCTCGAAGTACCGCCCCTGCCACCCCTCGCGCAGGCGGACGTCTCGGCCGCCGTCGGTCCGGCACCGCGCGCCGGCCTCGGTGGTTCGTTCGGCTTTGGTTTCCGTTTCGGACTCGGCGCGTCTCGGAGTGCTCGTCTCGGAGTGCGTGTCTTCGCTCATCGGTGTGGGTCGTGTCCGTGTCTGGCGAGCGCCAGCCGCATCTCGTTTGTGACGACTGCGTACCCCTCGTCGAATCCCATGCCCGGCTTGGCGAGCACCTGGGCGGCGTCGGTCGCGAGCGCGAGGTGCGCACAGGCCCGCGCCGACGCCGTCGTCTCGTTGCACGTCCCGCCGAGGTACGCCCGCACGTCCGTCCCCGCACAGTAGGCGACCGCCTCGCCGCTGCGGGTGAGTTCGCCGAGGTCCGGCGTCTTCACCTGCACCACGTCGGCCGCCCCCGCGTCGACGAAGGCGCGCACGTCCGCCAGCGTGTCACACCACTCGTCGGCCACGATGTCCACCGGCACGTCGGCCTCGGCGAGACCGTCGCGCAGCTCGCCCATAGCGGCGATCTGGTCGGCTCGTCCGCCCGCGTCGACCGGCCCCTCGAGTTGAACCGGGTAGGGCGCGGCCGCCTCGGCCAGCGAGGCGACGTAGTCGGTCACGGCCGCCCGGTCGTACGGCGGGCCGAACAGCTCGCCGACCGTGCCGTAGACGTCGACGTGGAACCGCGGCGCGTAGTCGGACGGGCCGAGCTCGTCGGCGCGGTCCGAGAGCCACGCGAGGTACGACCGCAGCCGGTCGCCCTCCGGGCCGATCTTTTCGACACTGTTGAACAGCCCGTGGGGCAACACCGAGACGCCCTTCAACAGCATCTTCTCGGCGGTGCGGCGGCGTTCGTCGCCCGACTGGCCGAAGACGGGGACCGGATCGGTCGCCGGCGTCGTGCCGAGCGCGTCGGCGAGCACGCGCGTGCGGGTCTCCCGGCGTGCCGCGGCGGCCGCCGCGAGAAGCGCCTGCGAGACGCCGTACCTGACGGCCGTGTGCGGGCGCTCGCCGTCGATCCGAACCGCCGAGAGCGCCTCGACCGCGTCCCCGAACGCGGCGGCGTCGCGGCCGACCAGCGCGTCGGCGACCGGTCCCTCGACGACGTCGACGTACTCGCGGGCGCGGAAAAACGGGTCGCGGTCGCCCACTCCGGAGTACTGGACCGCAGCGCAGTCCCCGCGAACGACCCGCCCGTTCGCGAGTTCGAGTTCGACGAGCAGCGCCTCTCCGGGTTCGCGGACGCGCTCGTAGCCGGGCGTGACGGGCTCGCCCTCGTAGGCGAATCCGTCCGCGGTGACGCCGGCTCGGATGGCCCGCTGGTCGTCGAAGAAGAACGCCGACGCCCCCGGCGTCGCGGTGATCCGGCGGACCCGCATCAGTATCCCTCCGGGCGGCCCACCAGGCCGCCCTCGCTGATGGCGGAGACGTCGTCGGCGACCATCCGGAAGGAGGTGTCACGCCGCTCGCTGGCGGCCCGCTCGTCTAAGCCGCGCTCGTGGTGGCGTTTGACCGCGTCGCTCAACGCGAGGTTCCCGAACTTCAGCAGCCGAACTCGGCCGCGGTCGTCCCGGGCCGGCAACACGTCGCCGGCCGCGGCGTCGCTGGGCGGAAACGGGATGTCGAGCCGTCCGGTCTCGAACGCCCGGACGGTCCCCTGAGCGATGTCGCCGTCGCCGGCGGCTTCGACCGCGTCGAGAAGCGATTCGACGGACCGGCGGATGAGCTCGCGCTCGTGGTCGAGCCCCTCGAGCTCCGTCGACTGGTCGCGTAGCATGGTCAACAGCTGGTCGGTCGTGCGGGTCCCGGCGGCGTTGGCCGCCGCGCTCGGGACGCCCGCGGCCTCCTGTGGCGACTTGGTGATCACCTTATCGGGCTCCGCGAGCGCGGCAGTGACGCTTCCGAGGCCGATGACGCCGTTGGCGCTGGCCTCGTCGCGGGGGAACCCGCCCATCCACTGGTGGAACACCGTCGTCACGGAGACGTCGGTCGGCAGGTACTCCTCGCCCAGGGCCGCCATCTCGCGGACCGCAGCGACGTCTTGCACGAGGTTTCCCACCTGGCCGTACCCCAGCGTGACGCTGCGGACGCCCTGGGTGGCTGCCAACAGCCCCTCGATGAGACAGATGGCGATTGCGACGGCGGGCGGGACGAGCGTCCCGGTCAGCGGGCCGAACGGTTCCCGGTTGACGCTGACCCCGCGGGTGGTGTAGGCGCCGGCCAGGCGGTCGACGTACTGCCAGTGTTCTATCGTCGTCTCGAGGTCGTACTTGCTGGTGTACGGGAGGTTGTACGTGATGGGGCCGCCCTCGAAGCTGCCGAAGCCGCCGGCCAGCGTGACCGCCGCCAGGAGGCGGGCGTCGGGCGTCCCGTGGCGCACCTGAACGGGGGTCTCGACCGCCCGCACCAGTTCGCGACAGGCCTCGACCCCGTGGTTGACCGCCGGGAACCCGTTGAGCCGGCTCTCGTCTGCCTCGCGGGAGGCCTCTAACCCCTCCCGGGCGGCCTCGTAGTCGTTGTCGCGGGTGTACGAGTCGATGGTCGTCGGGAGCAGGTCCGCCGCTCCCTCGGACTCGAGCGTCCGAAGCAGGTCGATCTGTTCGTCGAGCCGCGGAACGCCGGCGCGGGGTTGGACGAGAACCTCGTCGGCCGCCTCGAGCGTCGGCGTGAACCGCTTGTGGTCGGGCAACGACTCGTGGAACGCGACGCCGTCCGCGATGTCGGCGGCCGCGCCGGTGGGCCATCGTTCTCGGATCTCCCGGTCGATTCGCTCGAACTCCTCGGCCGGGAGCGGCTCGTCCCGAACCATGCTCTCAGGCGCGGACGCGCGTCGGCTCGGACTCCCTCTCCTCGACGCTCCAGTCGAGGTCCGACCGGAGCGCCTCGACGACGGCGTCGAACCCGGCCGCCGGGTCGAAGACGCGGTCGAACCCGAGCCGACGGAACTCCCGTCGGACGTCCGCGAAGTCGGATTGGCCGACCGAAAGGTTCCCGCCGACGTACGTGGTCGGGTCGAGCCCGGCCGCGCGGAGCTCCTCGTGGAGCCCCTCGCAGTTCTGTTTCGCGTGTCCGTCGAGCGAGGAGACGAGGACGGCGTCGGCGTCCTCCTGCTCGGCGGCCGCCACGAACTCGGACCGCGTGGTCTGTGCGCCGAGGTTCGTGACCGCGAACCCTGCCTCCTTGAGAGCGTGCTCGATGAGCGTGACGCCGACTACGTGTGCGTCCGAACCGATCGTTCCGACCACGACGGCGGGAGTTGTCGAAGCCATTTTCGTTGTCTGTGGTATCCCGTTACGACGATTGGTTCTTAAACTTTTTCGTATTTTTTCGCTGTTATCTGAAACACCCACATTTTGGGGGCATTTATATAGATATATCTGGATGTTCGTACAGTACTGGCGGACACAGGAGGCTACCCGCCGCTGCCGACGAGTTATTCATAACTATCTATAGTTATAATTATGTCGGTGACGGGACGGTCCGGAGCGCGCCGGGTCGTTCTCGGGAGTATCCGACCCGGAGAGCCGGCTCACGGCGATAGCCGTGAGACCACTTCGGGGACGTCCGCTCGGTCGATCTCGCGAATCGGCGGCGTCTCACCCGGCGGCGGACCGTACTTGTACCCCGAGCCGGTCAGGATCACGGCGACGTCGTCGGTCGGTGCGAACTCGCCGGCTGCGGTGAGCTTCCGGACGCCCGCCGTGGCGACGGCACACGACGGCTCCACGGAGAGCCCGGCGTCGGCCGCGAGGCGGTCGGTTTCGGCGAGCATCGCGTCCTCCGAGACGGAGACGACCGCGCCGTCCGTCTCCGAGACGGCCGCGAGAGCGCGGGTGCCGCTCGGCGGGTCGGCGTTGTTGATCGAGACGGCCGCCGTCGGCTCGCCCGAGACGGCGTCGACGCGCGACGCGCCGCGTCGAAACGCCTGTGCGATCGGGTCACAGCGCTCGGCCTGCGCGAGATAGATCCGCGGGAGGGTCGCGATCAGGCCCGCGGCGTGGAGTTCCCGGAGCGCCTTCCAGACGCCGCTCGCCTGTCCGCCGCTGCTGACCGGCAAGACGACGGCGTCGGGAACGTCCGGACGAAACGCCTCGCAGATCTCGTACGCGACGGTCTTCTGTCCGGCGACCCGCAGGGGGCTGTCGGAGTTGAGAAACGAGACGCCGAGGTCGTGTTCGAGGGTGTCGTCGTAGAGCCGACCGTACTCGCCTCGGACCCGGAACAGGTGCGGATCGTGTTGGGCGATCATCGCGAGCCGGGAGTCCGGCGTGTCCTCGGCGACGAGGATCACCGCGTCTCGGTCCGCCGCCGCCGCGTGGGCGGCGACGCTCAGCGCCATGTTGCCGTGTGAGACGGTTCCGATCGGTCCGTCGAGGCGGCTGATTCCGACGGCGGTCCCTCGGTCCTTGAAACTCCCCGTGGGGCTGACTCCCTCGATCTTGAGGTGGATCCGCGGGCCGTCGGCCGCCTCGATCGACCGGGCGCGAAAGAACGGCGTACCGCCGGCGACGGCGGCCAGCTCGGTCGGCGCCGTCGCGGGCAACACGGACCGGTAGCGCCAGAGGGTGTCGCGTCCGAGCGAGCGGTCGCCGGCCGCGGTCGTCTGCTCGTCCGGCCAGGAGAACGACGCCGCGTCGGTCGCGAACCAGAGCGGTTCGCCGCAGGCGCACCTGGACGCCGCTCCGAACGTGTACGTTTCGCCGCACTCGTAACACACCAAGCGATCCATGCGTATCCGTCGGAGAGGACACGTATATGTTCTGAGGGACGGGCCTCGGGAAGCGAGGTCACCGG
>CAZKXC010000005.1:2612-37318 GCA_964556645.1 uncultured Halobellus sp. | reverse complement strand
CGGAGAGGACACGTATATGTTCTGAGGGACGGGCCTCGGGAAGCGAGGTCACCGGCCCCCGCGTCGGTCGAACGCGCCGAACGCGTCGTGCCGCAGTCGACACGATTACCTCGGGCGCGGCCCAACGTGTGGCCATGACGGACCCACAGATAACACTGTACCGGCTTCAGGCGTGCCCGTACTGCGAGCGGGTCGTTCGAACGCTCGACCGACTCGGCCTCGAGTATCAGTCCCGGTACGTCGAGCCGATGCACTCCGAACGAAACGTCGTCAAGCGCGTCTCGGGCGCGCGGAGCGTCCCCGCTCTCGTCGACCGCGAGACGGGCGTGACCATGTCCGAGAGCGCCAACATCGTCGAGTACCTCGAGGGCACCTACGCCGAGACGGCGACGGACGGGGGTGTCTGATGCCGGCGTTCGAGGTCGTCGACCTGCCGGAGACGGACCACGTGACGGCCGGCGAGACCGCCCCCGACTTCACCCGGCCGCTCGTCGGCGAGGAGTTCTGGGAGGACCGGACGCTCGACGCCGTCGTCGACGGACCGACGCTTCTGGTGTTTCACCCGATGGACGGCGCGTTCCAGACGACGTACATCTACAACGAGATCGACGACCGCGGCTGGGCCGACGCGGTGGCGGTGTACGGCGTCTCGATCTCCTCGCCGTACGAGCACAAGCGGTTGTTGGCCGAGCGCGGCGAGGGCGTCCGGGTGTTCTCGGACCCCGGCGCGGGCGTCGCCGAGTCGTACGGCGTCACCCACGATATCGACGGGATGACCGGGATCACGGAGGCGCGGCCCGCCGTCTTCCTGTTGGATAGCGACCGCGTCGTCCGGCACGTGTGGGTCGGCGACGAGCACCCGTCGTTCCCCGACTACGACGCGATCGAGTCGGCGGTCGACGCGCTGCTCGACTGAGCGGCGCGGACGACCGACCCCCCGCTACGTTTTTTTCGCTCGCCGGCAAACGGTATCTCGTGACCGACGACGACGAACACGACGACCCCGACCTCGCGACCGGCGACGACCCGACGAAGTCGGTTCGCCGCGCCGCGAGCGCGGTCGCGGCCGGGAAGCTCGTCGTGTACCCGACGGAGACGGTGTACGGGCTGGGCGCCGACGCCCTCGACGAGGCCGCCGTCGAACGGGTGTTCGAAACGAAGCGCCGCGACCGCGACGATCCGCTCTCGCTCGGAGTGGGACGCGTCGACGACGCGTTCGCACACACCCGGCCGACCGAGCGCGCGACGGCGTTCATGCGCGCGTTCCTTCCCGGTCCGGTCACCGTGGTGGTCGAACGGGACCCGGCGGTGCCGGCCGTCCTGACCGGCGGCCGCGACCGCGTCGGGGTGCGGGTGCCCGACCATCCGATCGCTCGCGCGCTGCTCGAGGCGGCGGGACCGCTGACCGCGACGAGCGCGAACGTCTCCGGATCGGGCAGCGTCACCCGCGTCGGCGACCTCGACGACCGGGTGCGCGACCGGGTCGCGACGGTCGTCGACGGCGGCGAGACGGCGGGCGCCGAGAGCACCGTCGTCGACCCCGACGCCGGAACGATCCATCGGCGCGGCGCGATGGCCGGCGCCGTCGAGGCGTGGCTCGACGACCCGCCGGTGTAGAATCAGGACGGTAGATCGGCCCTACACCGAGAGGTCGCCCGACGCCTCGATCACGTCCAGCGCCTCGGCGTCGACGGTGTCGACGTCGAGCCAGTGAGGGACGTACTCGCGTTTGTCGTACGCCTCGCGCTCGTCGGGAGTGCCGACGGTACACCAGAGCTGCGGCTCGTCGGGACCGTGCCACTCGCCCTGTTTGCTGATCCCGAAACAGACCAGACGGTCCCCGTCGTACTCGATGACTGCGTCCCTGCGAATGCCGGGATCGCCGCGAACGATGAGGTGTTGCATGCTCCGCGGTTGGCGGGTTCGGCGCTTAATCGCTTCGGTACGCGTGATCGCCGGCTCTCGGGCGCAAACCGGCCCAGAGTCGGTCGTCCACGGGGGCCCGTCTCGCGGGGACCGTTCACACGGTGTATCGGATGTTATTTGACAGTATCCAAAACGTTCGATCAGTATAAGCAGACTTGACAGCCGGTTTCGAATCCAGATACGGATAGATAATGATAATCGTCTATCCTGTCGAAAATCGTTAAGTGTGCCGGGAGCCAACGACGTAGTAGACGCGGCGAGCCGTCCGCCGGGGCGGCCCGTCGAGCGCCACCACTCATGTCAGCAGACATCGACCCCGACACGAACGGACACGAACCCGACGACGCCGTGCGGACCCCCGACGGCACCGGAATCGGCGCTGCCGACCCGGACGGCACCTCCACCGAGGAGACGAGCAGGCCAGACCCGGTCGAGAAGCCAAGCCCCGTCGACGGAGCCGCGGGAGCCACGGCCGGCCTCTTCGAGCGCGTGCTGGTCGTCACGGACGGCGAGGAGACCGGCGACGCGGCGGTCGAGGCCGGCGTCGACCTCGCGGCCACCCACGGCGCCAGCGTGGACGCGTTGTACGTCGTCGACACGACCGAGGCGTGGGACATGGTCGTCGAGCGCCACGAACGCACCGGCGAGGCCGCCGTCGAGGAGGCGGAGGCGCGCGGCCGCGAGCGCGACGTGGACGTCGAGAAGTGGTTCCGGTACGGCACCGCCCACGAGGAGGTGCTCGAGTTCGCCGACGCACACGACGTCGACGTCGTCGTCGTCGGCTCCGCCCGGCCCACCGGGCTCGACCGGCTCATCCGTCCCGAGACGCTCCCGACGCGGCTCCAGCGCGGCGGGTCCGTTCCGGTGTTGGTGGTCGGCGTCGACGACTGAACCGGTCGCAGCGGCGGACGAGCCGGGTGGATACGCCCGCGGCTCTGCTCCTGAACCGACCAGCGTGTCCCTGAACCCGGGGTCCCCCCGAGCGCTACGGCGCGTAGTAGTACTCGCCGTCCCGCTTCTGCTGGCGGTCCTTCTGTGAGTCCGGCTTGTTGATCCGGGGACGTCCCGTGCGCTCGTCGCGCCGGAACGTGATATCGAGGTCCGCGAGGAAGTCGTTCATCCCCTCGCGCATCTCCTGTGGCTGGGTCGCGCGGCCCCGCTCTGCCGGTTCGCCGTCGAACACCATCAGCCGGTCCGCGAGCAGGTCGATCATGTAGATGTCGTGGTCGATCACCAGCACGGTCGCGTCGTGGTTCTCGGCGTACCGCCGGATGGCAGTCGTCGCGCGCACCCGTTGTTCGACGTCGAGGTGTGCGGAGGGCTCGTCGAGCACGTAGAGGTCGGCCTCTTCGGAGAGACACGCCGCGATGGCGACGCGTTGCCGCTCGCCGCCCGAGAGGTCGACCAGGTCCTGTTCCATGATCCGGTCGAGCTGGAGCGGCTGGGCGACCTCGGTGTTCCAGTAGGAGGTGCCGAACGCGTCGGTGATAGACGAGAGGAACGCGTCGACGCGCATCGGCTGGTCGATCTCGATGTACTGGGGTTTGTACGCCACGTCGAGCTCGAAGTCGAGAACGCCGTTGTCGGGCTCTAACGTGCCCGCGAACAGTTTTGCGAGCGTCGACTTGCCGATCCCGTTGGGGCCGACGACGCCCAGTACCTCCGACTCGTTTATCGTCCCGCCCTCGACGTGGAGTTCGAACGCGCCGTCGCCGTACGACTTCTCGAGGTCCGGGTACGCCACCAGCGGCGCGCCCGTCGAGACAGGTCGCGGGGCGTGTTCCTCGAAGGTGATGGCGTTCGGCCGGATCCGCATGTTCTCGTTGTCGAGGTATCCCTTGAGGTACTCGTTGATTCCGTTGCGGACGGACTTGGGGTCCGTTATCACGCCGTAGGCTCCGGGCTCGCCGTACGCGACGTGGAGGGTGTCTGCGAGCAGATCGAGGATCGCGAGGTCGTGTTCGACCACGAGCATCGAGCGTTCGGCGCCCTCCTCGGCGGCCAGTTCCTCGATGAGCCGCGCGGCGACCATCCGCTGGCCGATGTCGAGGTACGGGGTGATCTCGTCGAGAAAGTAGAAGTCGGCGTCGCGGGCCAGACACGCCGCGATCGCGACGCGCTGGAGCTCGCCGCCGGAGATCGAGTCGATCGGTTGGTCCATCACCGGCCGGATGTTGAGCCGGTCGATGAGGTCGTCGAGCGCGCCGCGCTCGTCGGTTCGATCGAGCAGCTCGCGGGTGTTGCCGTCGAACTGTTTGGGAATCTGGTCGACGTACTGGGGTTTTCGCGAGACGGTGACGTCGCCGGATTCGAGCGCCGAGAGGTAGTTCTGGAGGCCCGTTCCCCGGAAGCGGTCGAGCACGCGGTCCCACTCCGGCGTCTCCGCGTAGTCGCCGAGGTTCGGCACGCGCTCGCCGGCGAGCGCGTGAACCGCGGTCGATTTGCCGATCCCGTTGGGGCCCAAGATTCCGGTGACGCTCCCGGGCTCGGGAGTGGGGAGCCCGTACAACGCGAACGCGTTGTCGCCGTATCGGTGGACGGGGTCGTCGTCGAGTTCGGAGGGGAGATTGATGATCTCGATCGCGTCGAACGGACACTTCTCGACGCAGATGCCGCAGGTTTCTCCGAGACACAGCTCCTCTGAGATCCGGATCTGTTCGGGGTCGCCCTCGTCGGCCTCCTCGCCGCGTTTCGTGATGCACTCCTTGCCCGTCCGGTTCGGCGGGCAGTAGTTCGCACACTCGTAGTTACATCGGTCCGGCTGACAGCGGTCGAGGTCGACGACCGCGATGCTGTCGTCCGCCATCTCAGAACGTCACCGCCGAGGTGAGGAGCACGGTGTAGCTGATGAACCACAGCGTGAACGTCATGAACGTCACGTAGAGGTTGTCCTTGACGCCGAAGTCGGCGATGTCGACGCCGACGACGCTGTATATCGGGTACTGGACGACCACGAACGCGCCCATCACGAGGACGGCCGTCGTGCTGGCGGCGTCGACGGGATCGGTCCCGACGTAGGCGGCCGACACCACGCCCGCGGCGATCCCCGCGAGACAACAGATCGTGGTGATGACCACGCCCCGGGCGTGTCCAGAGAGCCCCGAGTCGTCGCTCATACGTACGGATCCGCGAGCCGGTGTAAAAAGCCGTTCGTTCCGTCCGTTGTGGCCGGACCGCGAGGCGGTCGGCGCCCGCGGCGCCGCTCGCCGAGTGGAGGAAAATCGCGAGGGTGCGCGCGCGAGGCCGACGACTGACTGACTGGTCAGTCTACCGCGAACTACCAGAAATTGTTGCTGGTTTATGCGGGAGAAACCAGCAACAATATCCGGATACGGCCGCCGAATCCGGCCTCTCACATCAACATTTATCATCGTGTGCGGTGTCGATTTACAACGATGGCTGAAACCCAAGAGGAGGGGCTTGACGACCTCCCACCGAGCGCCAAACTCGTCTTCAAGGTGCTCGAATACAACGGACCGCTGACACAGAAGGGAATCGTTCAGGAGTCGATGTTGTCGGCTCGGACCGTGCGGTACGCCCTCGAGCGGCTCGAGGGCATCGACGTCGTCGACGAGGACGTCTACTTCGCCGACGCGCGCCAGAATCTCTACAAGCTCACCGAACCCGCCCAGGAGTTCACGGGCGAGGACGCCTCCTGCACCGCCGACTAACCGCGCTTTTTCCGGCCGACTCCTCGCGCTCCCCGAACCGCCTCGAACAGCGTGAGCGTTATCGCGACCAGCAGCGCCGACGTGGCCGCCAGCACGAACGCCAAGAACAGAAACCAGACGTCGGGGCCGAACGCCGGATACTCCCGGACCTCGACGACCGGCCCGAGGAGTTCAAGCGTGCGCACGAGGTACAACGCGACCGCCAACAACGCGCCCGACACCGCCCCGATCCGCACGTTGCGGTAGAACTCCAGCGACTCGAGCAGCACGAGCATCGGAGGCTTCTCCGCCGTATCGTCGCTCACGCCAGCGGGTAGCAGCCACACCCGCAAAGAGCCGTCGGAACGAGTCGGCGACCGGAGGGCCGACCCGACCGACGAGACGTGAGCGAACCCCGAGGCGGCGTGATCGCCGCCGACGACGGTGATCCTCACGATCGACCAATAAATATCTCCGGTTCGAAAGCGAAATCAAGGGGACTCAAGTGTTCGCACGCGAACCGAGAGGTATGAAACGCGTACTGCTCTCGGCGTCTCCGATGGTCGACCCGGACACCTACAGGAGACGGCTGGGCGAGGCCGTCGACCAGCCGGTGGAGATCGAGGTCGCCACGCTCGGCTCCACGGAGCGGCTGATCGCGGCCGGAGACGGGGCCGACGTCGTCGTCACCGATATTGACACGCCGGTGACCGCCGAGGCTATCGACGCGCTCGCTCCCGACCTCCAGGGTATCGTTCGGTCGGCGGTCGGGGTCGACAACGTCGACGTCGCCGCCGCGGCCGACGCCGGCGTGACGGTGACGCGGGTGCCGGACTACTGCACCGAGGAGGTGGCCGTCCACTCCGTCTCGTTGCTTCTGACCTGCCTTCGGTCGGTGTCGCGGTACGACGACGCGGTGGCCGACGGACGGTGGACGTGGGAGGACGGCCGCCCGGTCCGCAGGCTGAGCGACGCCACCGTCGGGCTGCTCTCGTTCGGCCCCATCGCCCGGCGGGCGGCCGAACAGCTCTCCGGGTTCGGCCCGGAGCTGATCGCCCACGACCCGTTCGTCGACGCCGATCGAATGGACGCGTACGGCGTCGAGAAGGTCGGGTTCGAGGCGTTGTTCGACCGGGGAGACCACGTCGCGGTGTACGCCCCGCTCACCGAGTCGACCCGCGGGATGGTCGACGCCGACGCGCTCGGTCGCCTCGGCGGCGACGCCGTCGTCGTCAACGTGGGACGCGGTCCCGTGATCGACGGCGAGGCGCTGGTGTCGGCGCTGGAAGCGGACGCGATCAAGGCCGCGGGGCTCGACGTGTTGTCGACGGAGCCGCCCGTCGACGATCCGCTCGTCGGCCGCGAGGACACGGTGATAACTCCCCACGCGGCGTGGTACAGCGAGGACGCCTACGACGACCTGAATCGGAGCGCCGCCGCCGACGCCGTTGCCGTGCTCACCGGCGCGGTGCCGGAGGGGCGCGTCGACCCCGACGCGGACTGGCTGTGAACTCCCGGCGTCTCACAGCCGGTCGGTGAGGTCGAACTCCCCGTCGTCGCCGTCCCCCGGATCGTCGCCCGTCTCGTCCAGCCTCGCGGCGAGACCGTCGCCGAGGTCGTACGTGTCCCGGACGGTTCGCGCGAGCACGCCGTCGCGCTCGAAGACGACGTACACCGCGACGAAGTCGTAGGCGGCCGGCCGGAGCACGAACACCTCCCGCGGCTCGTCGTCCGCACGGCGCTCGTTGACCCGCTCGACGAGCGGCTCGACGGGCAGCCGGGCGGACGCCACCTCCTCGAAGGTGTCGGTTCCGGGTCCGTCGGCGAACACGTACAGCGCGCCGTTCGGCTCGTCGTCGGTCGATCGCGTCGTGATCGACCCGACGGCCTCCCCGTCGGCGCGAATCCGCTGCCACGTCTCGACGGCCGCCTCGAACATCCCCTCCACGTCGTCGGCGAACCGAAACCGGCTCTCGCGGACGACCGTGACCTCGGTGAACCGGGCGGTGCCGTTCTCCCACGCGAGCGTCGCCTCGACGACGTTGCCGGGGTCGAGCGCCCGCACCCGATCGGCGAGCGCCCCGTCGTAGCCGGCCGCGGCCGCGTACAGCGGCTCGTACGCGTCGGTCGCGTCCGGGTCGGCCGGGTCGACCGGCTCGTCCGGCAGTTCGACGAGGACGAACTCCACCGAGGAGTCGTCGCCGTCGGTCGGGCGGCGCCGACGGTCGTGGACGCGGAACCGACCGGTCGTCGTCGGAGTCATACCGGCGTATCGGGCGTTCCGTCGGATAAGCCGGTCGGAAGCGGATCGGTCCGGAGACCGACCGTCTCCTCCGCCGGATCCGTGTCGTTATTGGCTCGGCCGCCCAACGACGGGCAAATGGGGATCCTCGAGGACAAGTCGAACGCCCGGCTGTTCTACAAGTACCTCTCGAAGGTGTACGACCAGGTCAACCGGTTCAACTGGACCGCAGAGATGCGGGCGGAGGCGTTGTCCTGGCTGGAGTTCGGCGACGACGACCGGGTGCTCGACGTCGGCTGCGGAACCGGATTCGGCACCGAGGGACTGCTCGAGCACGCCGACGACGTTCACGGGCTCGACCAGAGCATCCACCAGATGGAGAAGGCGTTCGAGAAGTTCGGCAGACGCGACCGGGTGCGGTTTTACCGCGGGGACGCCGAGCGGCTCCCCTTCCGCGACGACGCGTTCGACATCGTCTGGTCGTCCGGCTCCATCGAGTACTGGCCGAATCCCGTCCAAGGGCTCGCGGAGCTGCGCCGCGTCGCGAAGCCGGGCGGACAGGTGCTCGTCGTCGGGCCGGATTACCCGCACAACCGCGTGCTCCAGCGCGTCGCCGACGCGATCATGTTGTTCTACGACGAGGCTGAGGCCGACCGGATGTTCGAGGCGGCGGGGTACGACTCGTTCGAACACCACATCCAGCGCGCGACGCCGCGCAGTCCCCGGGCGATCACGACCGTCGCGCGCGTCCCCGACGAGTAGTCGATCCCCCTCACCCCCCCGCACGCACCGTCGTCTCCAGCGTCGCAATCGGCTGGCCTCGGACCGAGAGCCGAAGCGTGAGGCGATCGCCGGCCGCGGGAACCGGGTCGTTCGTTCCGGCGACGCGAAACGACGCCGACTCCCCGACCGTCCACTCCGTGCTCCCGGCGGCGTTGAAGACGCCGGTCGGCCCGGGCCGAAACCCGGCCGACGAGAAGAACGGCACCGGCGGCTGGCGGGCCAGCGGGTCGCCGTTCACCCGGACGTGAACGCGGAGCGCGTCGACGGCGATCGGATCGCCGCCGTCGTGAGTGACCGTGATCTTGTCGGCCTCGGCGTCGAGCGAGAACGTCGCTGTCGGCGCCGGGGCGGCCGGCGAGCCGACCGTCGTCGCCACGGCAGCGACGCCGGCGCCGAGCGCGACCGTCATCCCGACGAGGAGCACGGCGGCAACTGGGGCGGTAGCTCGCGCGGTTCGGGGCGGCGACAGGGGCACGCGGGATCGTGACGACACGGGGTGGCTGAGCCGGCATGGAATAAAAGGAGTCGGCGACACCCGCGCTCAGCGGACGGGCGATGGCCGGAGGTCGGTCGTCTCCGGCTGAGGGTCCGCGTCGACGGCGGTGGTGTTGGCGTCGGACTCGCCGGCGTCGTCCGCGAGCCGCGGCGTCGGGGTCGGCCGTATCTCGTCTATCACGGCGACCCGCGGCTCGTCGACGACGGTGATCCGGTACGGCTGGCCCGGCGAGAGCGTTCGAACGACCCCGGTCTCGTCGGTGTCGCCGATCGCCTCGCTTCCGTCGTCGCCGACGCTCCGCGTCACGGTGATATCCGGAATCGGGGCGCCCGTCTCCGCGTCGACCACCGTGACCGTGATCGGACCGCCGGGGTACGTCCGGTTGACCGTGACGTCGAAGCCGTCTCCGGTCGTCGACACGGGGTCGACGTCGGGGAATGTCGCGAGGTCGACCCGCTGGTGTTCGGCAAACACCCGTTCCGTGCCGCCGCTGACGAACGTCCGAAGTTCTCCGAACTCGTGGGGAACGGTGACGCGCTGGATCGAGCCCGCGCCGAACGCGTTCGGCTCGCGCAGGGCGGTCGTCTCCGGGTAGCTCTCGCTGGTGACGTCGATGGCGGCCTCGCTCGAAATCGGCTCGCCGGGGCGGTCCCAGCGGTCGTGGCGGACCGACTCCCGAACGTACTGGCCGTCGTGGACCGTGGCGAGAACGAGCGCGTTCGGGCTCGACTCGACGCGTATCTCGGCGCCCGTGTCGCCGGCGCGAAGCGTCTCGGCCGCGACCGCGCGGACGGGACCCCTGTACACCTGCAGCCGGAGCCGGAGCTCGGCGACGAACTCGGGAGAACTGAACTCGTCTGTCTCGTCGGCGAGGTCGCCGAGACGCCCGAGGCGCCGGTCGTGAGCCTCGGCGACGGCCGCGATCCGCACCAGCTCGTCGAGCAGCTCGCGGTCGCTCAGCTCTCCGGCGGCGTGGGCCGTTATCGCCGCCGCCTGTCTGCGTTCGAGGCTCGCCTCGGCGCGGTTGATGCGGTCGAACGCGTCGGCGAGCCGGCGCTCGCGCTCCGCGGTCGTCTCGGCGGCCTCGATCCGTTGGATCGCCGTCTCGGTGCGAAGCGCGGCGTCCGCGTCGCCGACCGCGAGCCCGAGTGAGGTCCCGAGGTCGGCGGTTCGGGTGAGACTCCCGACGCGTCGGTCGGCCGCAGCCGGCGTCGACAACACCCGATAGGTGAGGTTCGACTCGTGGACCGACGCGGCGTCGGGTGGAGCGTCGACGGAGCCGGCGGCGAAGCCGTCGGTCGATCCCGGGATCGATACCCCGTCCGACGCGACCGCGGGTGGAATCCCGGCCGCGATCGGAGCGAACAAAAGAAGGAGGGCGGCGAGCAGGACCAGGAGGGCTCTCATCGTCGCTCGTTTCACCGCCGAGAATAAAAACCCATCTCACCAACGGGAGCCCGCGGCCGGCGAAATCGGGCATAGAAAGCGTTTTGCCCGGGGGCCGAGTGCCTCCAGATCGCATGCGGAATCCCGTTTGTCGCGTCCTCCTCGTGGCATTTCTCGCCGTCGCCCTCGTCGCCGGAGCGGGGAGCACCGTCGGCGGTGACACGGCCGCCGCCAGCCACGCCGCCCCGGCACAGCCGCCGTCCGTTCTCGGACCGTCGCAGGCGCCCGCGCAGACGGAGCCGGCGCTCGCGCCGGCGTCGACCACGCGAATCCGGATCGACCTTCGGCCGAACCGAAACGCGCGCTGGGAGGTGGTCGTCAGGTACCCGCTCACGGACACGAACCAGACCGCCCCGTTCGACGCCGTCGGTGAGCGGTTCGTCGACGGCGAGGTCGGCCCCACCCCGGAGCTGTTCGAGTCGTTTGCCGCGGCGGCAAACGGCACCGTCGACCGCGAGATGGCGATCGTCGACGTCGAGCGAGACGCGGCCGTCGTCGACCCCGCCGACGCCGAAACGATCGACGACGAGGACGCGGTCGCCGTCGGAGAACTCCGGCTGGCGTTCGTCTGGACCGAGTTCCTCGCCGAAGACGACGGCGCGCTGGTGTTGGGCGACGCGCTGACGACCGCGAACAACGGGACGTGGCTCCGGTCGCTCGAAGAAAACCAGACGATCGAGGTGCGGACGCCGGACGGCTACTCCGTCTCTGGAACGCCGGGAGCGAGCGTGAGCCTTCAGAACAACGCCGTGATCATCGAGGGACCGCGGGCGTTCGACGGCGAGAATCGGGTGGCGGTGGTGTACACCCCGACCGACACGAGCGGGCCGCCGTGGCCGCTTCTGGCCGCCGCGATCGTTCTCGCCGCCGTCGTGATCGCCGGAGGGCTCGTCGGGTATCGCCGACTGGGACCCGACGACGCCGGCGTGCCGGGAGAGCCAGATGCGCCCGCCGGAGGAGCGTCGCCGGCAGAGACGGAATCGGGAGCCCCGCCAGCCGAGACGGACGCGAGCGAGAGCGACGCCGAGGCAGGTGCGGAACCGGAGCCCGAAGAGGACCTCTCGTTGCTCTCCGACGAGGAGCGCGTCGAGCGCCTGCTCGAGCGCAACGGCGGGCGGATGCGACAGGCCGACATCGTCGGCGAGACGGGCTGGTCCGACGCGAAGGTGTCACAGCTGCTCTCCGCGATGGCCGAGGCGGACCGGGTCGAGAAGCTGCGGCTCGGCCGGGAGAACCTGATCTCGCTGCCCGACGACGAGCCGGGAACGGACGGCGAGGACCCGTCCGGCGACGGCACCGAGGCCTGACCGACCGCGCGGCGTTCGGCCGGGAGCCGAGGGTTCAAATCGGATCCGGCCGAACCGGTCGGTATGTACGCCGTGGTCGGGTGTAGTGAGTGTGGCACCCTGTGGCTGCTTCGGGACCCGCGAACGAGCGAGACGGCCCGTTGTCCGCGGTGTGAGACCACACACCGAACGACGAAGCTCAAACGGTTCTTCGAGTCCGACGACCGCGCGGCGGCCCGGGAGGCCCGCTCGGCGCTGCTCGCGAAGAAGCGCGGAGACAGCGAGGCCTTCGCCGACGTCGACCACGTCTCCGAGCTCGAACGCGCCGTCGAGACGGCCGGCATCGACGACCGCGAGTACCTCGAGGCGGCGGGCGTCGACGCCGACGCGGTGTCCGAGGCCGGCGCGCGCGCCGAGGGAGAACCCGGAACGACGCGGTCGCGCACGGAGGTCGTTCGCGACGCGGTTCGTGCGGTCGAAGACCCGACACAGGAGCGGATCGTCGCGCACGCGGCGGACAACGGCGTTCCCGAGGACGCCGCCGCCGAACTCCTGACGAAGCTGACCCGCCGGGGAGACGTGTCGGAGTCGGGCGGGCGATACCGGGTGTTGTGAGGGCGGCTCGCGAGCCCGATCTGAAAAACACTTACGCCCGCCTCCGAATCGCCGCGTATGGACACGCGAACCACCCTCCTTGCGGTCGCGGCCGCGGTCGTCCTCGCGAGCGCGGTCGGGGTCGTCGCCGCCCCGGACGCCGTCGACGACCCCCGGGGAGCCTCGGAGCGACCCGGGGACGTCGACGTCGTCGACGTCGTCGTTGCTCCGGGCGAGATCCGCGGCGAGACCGCAACGCTCGAACTCCGCGTCGATCTTCGGCATCGTGGATCGACCGCGGAGAACGTCACCGTTCGGCATCGGGCGATCGACGCGAACTCCGGACTGCTCGTCGACCAGACGACCGTCGACGTCGGCGACGTCGACGGCGGGGGAGAAACCGCCGTGAACGGCAGCCTCGACGTGGAACGCGCCGGCGGCTATCGGCTCGAGACGGTCGTCTACGTCGACGGCGAACGGCGAAGCGAGCAGACCACCCGCGTCGCTGGGGTCTCCGCGCTCACGCCCGCGTACGCGAACTCCCCCGTCGGCTTCACCGACGGGAACGTCTGGCCGATCGTCGCCGTCAGCGTCGCCGACGTCGACGGCGAGACGGCGACGCTCTCGACGTCGGTCTCCGTGACGAATCGCGGCGACGACGCCTCCGGAGACCTCGAGCTTCGGGTGTTGCTCCGGCAGGCCGACTCGAACGTCGTCGCCGACGAGGCGACGGAGTCCGTCGGCTCGGTGCGACCCGGTCGCACCGACACGATCACCACGACGCTCGAGGCGCCGGACGGCTACAACTACTACGTCGACGCCGCGTTGTTCGACGACGACGTGCTGATAGACGAGACACAGGGCGTCGCCAACCTCGACCCGCAAGAACGGATCAGCGCGAACGAGACGGTCGAGGACGTCGCGTTCGAGGTCGACGACTTCAGCAGAAATCAGACCGAGAGCGCAGAACCGACCGAGGACGCGGGCGCCGAGCGGGAGGCGGAGGCCACCGGCGACGCGACGCCCGGCTTCGGCGTTCTCGTCGCGGTGCTCGCGCTCCTCGTCGCGGCACAGCTCGCACGGAGGCGCCGATGACAGACGACCGTTCGACCGACCAAGACGACACCACCAGCATGACCGACACCCGACCGGAGAACGACGCGTCGACCGGAGAGACCCCCGAAACGAGAAGCGACTCCCCGTCGAGCGAGGAGACCGAACCGCGGTTCGCCCGGCTGTCGTCGGCGGACTTGCGCGGGTTGCTCGACCGCATCGGTCTCGCCGCGCTGGTTCTGCTCGCGCTGATCGCCGGCTGGAGCTTCTACAGCCAGGCCGGCAGGGCGATCCGAACCTGGCTCGACCCCGCCTACCAGCCGATCGCGCTCGCGGCGTTCAACCTCGCCGTACTGTTCGTCGCGCTCGCCGGCGTGACCCACCAGCTGTACCGGATCCGCGCCGGCGACCGGGGTGACGCGCCCTCGGAGACGGGACGCGTATCGGAGGAGTAGCGGAGCTACTCCTCGGGAAGGTCGTCGGTGTCGGCGGGGATCTGCTCGACCTGTCCGGCGAGCGTCGCGGCGTCGCCGGCGACGGTCGACGCCTCGACGCCGGCCTCGGCGGCGACGAGCCGAACGTGAGCGGCGAGCAGCGCGAGCGCGCGCAGGCCCTCGTCTTCCGGGTCGTCCGCGCTCCGCTGGGCGAACGTGGTGTCGACCTCGCCGTCGCGGACGACCCCGACGTGAACGGCCTCGATTCCGTCGTCGTCGAGGAGCGCGCGGGCTCGCTCCAGTTCGGCGCCGAACTCGTCGGCCGGCGCGTCGTCGTTCGCGTGAGAGTGAGTGTCGGCCGCGTCGACGTCGCTGTCCGCGTCGGCTCCGTCGTTGCTCATACACGTAGTGCGGGCGAACGAGGGAAAAACGCGGCGTTTCGGGGGTGACGACGGTCACTCCGGCCGGGGGCGCGCGACGAACAACGCCTGTTCGAGCGTGAACGGATCGTAGCCGGACTGGTGACAGACGCAGTACGTTCCGTCTTCGACGCCGTACCGGGCGGATTCTTCGAGCTCCTTGTAGCCCGGAACACAACAAAAGTGCGTACACACGTTGAGGTACGCCATGAACCCCTGGTCGGTCGACGCGCCGACCCACTCGTCCTGTTGGGCGGCCTCTTCGACCCGCGTCGACCGGATGACGGTGGCGTTGAGCGTGGAGTCGGCGTCCTCGGAGCGCCACGTCACCGCCGCGGGCTTGCCGACGCCGTCGGCGCCGACGCCGTTACCCCACGTGTCGTAGTCTTGGAAGTCGTCGACGTGGATTCGGTCGCCGCCGCTGTACGCGTCGTCCTGCCAGTCGTACGCCCCCGTGTTCGCACGAAAGAGGTTGTCGGATTCGAAGTCGGGCGCGACGTTCTCCTGGGATTCGACGCCGCAGTACTGGAACCACGCGCCGGAGTAGGTGCGTCCGCCGAGCTCTTCTTGGGCCACCTGGATCTCAACCCCGTTCTGCTCGACGGTCTGGACCTCCGGCCAGATCCCCTCGAGGTACCCGTCGTCGGTCACCCGAACCGGAATCTGCGGGAGCCCGCGCGGAGCCGGTCCGGTCACCTTGGCGATCGTCATCGCGGTGGTTTGCCCCCCGCCGACGCCGCCGGACGTCGTCAGGGTGTTCACCGTCGCCGAGCCCATCGCGCCGACCCCCGCGAGGGCCGCGCCGCCGACGACGCCTTTCACGAAGCGTCGGCGTCCGGACTCGGCCGGGTACTTGTCGGAGTCGCTCATGAATCCTGCTTCGGGATGGACCGGTAAAAAGGGTGACGAACCCGCCCGTTCGAGCCGACTCGGGGTCCCGCCGAGGCGCGGTCACTCGGGTGCGTCGCCGGTCGCTGCTGTCTCACGAACGTTCACTCGGGTCCGACGCAAACGTTCGCGGAGACGGCGGTTTTAACCGGAACCGGACGCAGTGTGGGTGGTATGGAGTTACACAATCGCAGCGTGCGCACGGACGTTCGCGAACTCGGCGCCCTCCTCGGTGACGTGCTGGCCACGCAGACCTCGACGGACGCATACGAGACGGTCGAAGAGCTCCGGACAGCCGCGATCGAGTATCGTCACGGAACGGTCTCGAGCCGCGGTCCGCTGTACGACTCGATCGAGGGGCTCTCGACGACCCGAGAAGGAATCGTCGCCCGGGCGTTCACCACTTACTTCGAGCTGATCAACCTCGCCGAGGAGCGCGAACGGGTCCGAGCCGTCAGGAACGCGGACGTCGACGGCTCGTTACACGACTCCTTCGAGGCGACCGTCGCCGAGCTCTCCGAGGCCGGCGTCGAGGCCGACGAGCTCCGAGAACTGCTCTCCGACGTGCTCATCGAGCCGACGTTCACCGCGCATCCGACGGAGGCGCGCCGGGCGACGGTGAAAGCGAAGCTCCGGTCGATCGCGAACCACCTCGAGGTGTTGGACGAACACGGCCTCACCGGCCGCGAGCGCAGCGCCGTCTGGCGCGACGTCACCGCCGAGGTGACGAGCCTCTGGGGCACCCGGCAGGTCCGGCAGCGACGGCCGGAGCCCGAAGACGAGGCGCGAAACGTCGGCTGGTACCTCGAAAACACCCTCTTCGACGTCGTGGGAAGCGCCTACGAGGAGTTCGAGGAGACGATCGCGACCGAGTACGACGACATCGATTGTCCGAAGCTGTTCGAGTTTCGCTCGTGGGCGGGCTCCGACCGCGACGGCAACCCGTTCGTCACCCCGGAGGTGACAGAGGAAACGCTCAACCGACAACGCTCGGTCGCGATCGAGAAGTACCGCGACCGCTGCAAGGAGCTCTCTGCCGTGTTGAGCCAGGACGGCGACCGGTACGCCGTCGACGGTCCGCTTCGCGAGTCGCTCGCGGCGGACGCAGAACGGTTTCCGACGGTGGTCGAGGAGGCCCGAGAACGGTACCCCGACGAGCCGTACCGCCAGAAGCTCAAGCTGATGCGCGAGCGGCTCGACCGCGTCGACGACGTCCGCCCCGGCGGATATCCCGACGCCGAGGCGCTGCTCGCGGATCTCGACGTCATCGCGGAGTCGTTGTCGGTCGACCGCAACGACGTGGTCCGCACGTCCTTTATCGACCCGTTCCGTCGCCAGGTCGACACGTTCGGGTTCGTGCTCGCGTCGCTCGACCTGCGGGACCACCGCGAGAACCACACCGAGGCGGTCGCCGAGGCCGTCGCCGCCGAGGGCGTCGACTACCGCTCGATGGACGAGACGGAGCGCACGGAGTTTCTCACGGACGCGATCCTCCAGGACGACCCCGTCGTCGACGTCGAGGAGCCGGGCGACGTCTCGGAGACCACCGAGCGCGTGTTGCGGCGGTTCCGCGAGTTCGCCAACTGGCAGGCGGAGTACGGCACGCAGGCGATCGACACCTACTGCATCTCGATGACCGAGGAGCCGAGCCACGTTCTCGAGGTGTTGTTCCTCGCCGATCAGGTCGGCGTCGTCGTGTTGCCCGACCACTGTGGACTCGACGTGGTGCCGCTGCTGGAGACGGAGTCGGCGCTCAACGGCGCCGAACGGATCCTCGGCACCCTCTTCGAGAACGAGGCGTACGGCGCGGCGCTCGCGGCTCGCGACGACGTACAGGAAGTGATGCTGGGCTACTCCGACTCCAACAAGGAGAACGGCTTTCTCGCCGCCAACTGGGACCTCTACAAGAACCAGCGTCGGCTCGCGAGGTTCTGCCGGGAGGAGGATATCACCCTTCGGTTGTTCCACGGGCGTGGCGGCTCGATCTCGCGTGGCGGCGGGCCGATGAACGAGGCGTTGCTCGCGCTTCCGAACGAGACGGTCACCGGCCAGGTGAAGTTCACGGAGCAGGGCGAGGCGATAGCCGAGAAGTACGCAAATCGCCGGATCGCCGAGCGCGAGCTCGAACAGATGCTCGACGCGCAGATCCGCGCCCGCCACGAGGCCAGCGAGGAGCCAACGGAGGACGTCCCACAAACCTGGATCGACGCGATGGAGACGATGGCGCCGGCGGCCCGACAAACCTACCGCGACCTGTTGAACGCCGACGGCTTCGTCTCGTACTTCGGACAGGCGACGCCCATCTCTGTCGTCGAGGACCTCAACCTCGGCTCGCGGCCCGCCTCCCGCAGCGGGGAGCGCACCGTCGAGGACCTGCGGGCGATCCCGTGGGTGTTCTCGTGGACGCAGACGCGTCTCATCCTCCCCGGCTGGTACGCGCTCGGATCCGGACTCGACGCCTACCTCGAGTCGGTCGGCGAGGAGACGGGTCTCGAGACGCTGCGGTCGATGTACGAGGAGTGGCCGTTCTTCCGGACGACGCTCGACAACGCCGCGCTCGCGCTCGCCCGAACCGAGCCGGAGATCGCCGCCGAGTACGCCGACTTGGCCGACGACGACCTCCGCGAGCGCTTCTTCCCACAGCTCGTCGAGGAGTACGAGCGCGCCCGCGAACTCGTTCTCGAGGTCAGCGGCCGGGAAGAACTCATTCGGCGCGACTGGCTCGCCGAGAGCCTCGAGCGTCGAAACCCCTACGTCGACCCGCTCAACCTGCTCCAGGCCGACCTGCTCGGACGGACCCATCGAACCGACGAGGAGGAACGAACCCTGCGGCTCACCGTCAACGGCATCGCGGCCGGAATGAAAAACACCGGGTGACCGCCGCCGGCCGAGCGACCGTCGGCTTCCGTCGACCGGCGCTCGCAACCCGAACCACGCCCGCGATCAGTTTCATATAGCAGCATACGATGTATACCGTCGATCGAGTGAGAAACCCCTCAGGCGAAGCAAGCCTCGTGAGAGCAAACGGCGACGTCGGGAGAAAGGAGCCGGCGGAGTCAGGCGTAGCGTTCGAGCTCGGGCCGATCGAGTTCCTCGAGAACCTCGGTTGCGACCGCCGAGAGGAACGCTTCTCCCTCGTCTGAGACCCGACGGCCCTCGCCGGCGGCGGTGGTGACGAGCCCGTCCTCCTCGAGCGCCTGCAGCGACGCGCGGATCAGTTTCCGGGAGCCGCCCTCGTGCTCGCCGGGGCGGACGGCGTACCGGTTGGAACCGCGCTTTTTCGAGCCGTATTCGGTGGCGAGCCGCTCGATTCCGATCGGCTCGTTCTGGGCGACTTTCCGGAGCAGGCTCGCCGACCGGACGTACCAGAAGTCGTCCTGCTCGGGCGGGAGCTCCTTGCCCGCGCCGCTTTTCGTGAACGCCACCCAGTCGGGCTCGTCGATTCGGTCTTCGAGTCGTGCCGCGACGGCCTCGATGAGGGCGTCGGCAGGCACGTCGTAGATGGTCACCATTGGGAGAAAATTCAGCCCAACGTCGTTTAAACCCATCGTATTCGAGAAGCGTCGTGTGAGCCGTTTTCACGGAGAACGGACGGAACGGACGCTACTCGACGTACTCGTATGTGCGCTCGTTCATCCGGCCCCAGCCGGTGAAGACGAACTCCCCGTCCGGGTGGGTGAACTCCTCGATCTCGCGGTCGAGGTCCTTGTCGTACTCGTGGATGTCGTGGACGTCCTCGTACTCGTCCCACGAGAGGTCGTGGCGGGCCGCGAGCTGGGCGTCGATGTCGAGGTCGGCGATCTCCGAGCGCCATCCGTCGCGAACCGTCTCGGCGTGAATCTCGGCCTGCGCGCCGGAGCCGTAGGAGGCGACGAGCAGCGTCTCGCCGACGAGGTCGCGGTCGCGCTCGAGGGCGTCCCGCAACGCGCTCACGCGGGCGAGGTGGACGGAAGAAGTGTACCAGTTGCCGACCTCACGCGAGAGCCCCAGCGTCGGCTCGACGACGCCGTCGTACCACGTCTGGTACTGCTCGGTGGTCTTCAGCTCGTCCATGTACCCGCGGATCGCTTCCTCGTACGCCTCGCGGTCGTCGTACGCCGCCTCGCGCGGCTGGCGGCCGATCTCGCCGGCGAGCTCCGACTCGTATCCCGTATCGCGAATCACGTGGCGGTACGCGAGCAGGGCCGCCTTCCGAACCATCCCGGGAAACGGCGTGTGAAACGGCGCGTACGAGAAGTCGTCGAGTTCGATCGTGCCCGAGACCGACTCGTAATCCTCGAGCGCCTCCCGCATCCGCGAGAGGTACACCTGCATCGAGCGCTTGCCGTCGACGCTCGGGAACTGCTGGTTCGGCTTCAGAAAGTCCGTCTCGTCTTTCGAGCCGTATCCCTGGTGTGTCGAGAGCGTAACGAGGCTCGGCTCCTCGGCGATGAGCATCGCCACCGCGCCCGCCCCCTGGGTCGCCTCGCCGGGGTCGCCGCGGGCGTACAGTGCGGTGTCGGTCGCGACCACGAGCGCCGCCCGCCCGCGGTTCCGCCCCGCACGGATCCAGTTGTACGCGTCGTCGACCGCCTGCGTGCCGGCGACACAGGCGAACTTGCGCTCGCCTTTGTTGGCGTGGACGAAGTCGTCGTCGTACACCCGTTCTAAACACCCCGCGATGTACGTCGAGACGGGCTTCGAGTGGTCGAACGCCGACTCGGTGGCGACGTCGATCCGCCCGATATCGTCGGGTTCGAGCCCCTTGCGGTCCATCAGACGCTTGGCCGCGTTCGCGCCCATGGTGACGATGTCCTCGTAGACGTCCGGGAACGAGGAGTTCGTGAGACCGAGTCCCTTCGTGTACTTCTCCGGGTCGTCGCCCTTCTGCGGGGCGAAGGTGTTCGGTAGGTCGAGTTTCAGTTTGCCGGATCGGATCTCGATGGCGTCGATCCCCACTGCGGTCATGACCGGGCGTTCATGAGGTGGGCATATGGGCTTGTCGATAGTCAGTTACGTCGATCGTGGAAGACTGATGTGTACGGGTTTGTTCGCCCTCAGGTGTAATCTTACGGAGTCGGAGCATTTTCCAGAATAAACTTAACGCACACTAGTTGATAGTACAGATAATGATGATTCTATATTGTCTCGGACAATTTTGTTAGCTTTATTTTGAACTAATTATGTGTTCATGCTCGGTATCATATCCTCACTGGTACGTCAGGAGTAGCTAATATTAAACGGTGAGTACGAACGACTCCTCGCTTCCATCAGCAAAGCTCAACGTTATATTGATTTCCGCTTTGTTCATGTTGCCAGCACTGTCATTCTCTCTGAACTGTCCTAGTTCGACAGTGATATCTTCACCACCGATGATCCCCAGTTCATTGTCTAGCGAAACTGTGTCACCGACGTCAATGCGGTCCTGTATGAGAGCTCCGTCTTCCGTTCTGAATGAACCACCGCGATTGTCTTGATCGTCAACGTTGTTCGGGTCGAAATTATTCCGATTCGGTTCGATAGAGTCAACCGTTACGTGGGTGATGTTGATGCTCTGTGAGTCCGGTTCAGCGCTCTCAATTGCGAATGCGATACCGTTGTTTCCGTTTATTGTCTCCGTGCTACTGATGCTCGCACGGTCTGCCATCGATCCTTCGCCTTCCTGGATTATTTCGACTCGGATTCTGTCGACATCGTCTCCTACAGACGCATATACGTCGAACTCGTCGCCAGCCTGCGCCTCGTTTGAACCAATATCAATCGTAACCGTTCCGTCGTGCTCCGTCGAATCATCTGGCAAACTGATCGGACCGGATGGGTCGTTGATTCCGGCAAACGAGTAATCGATCCTCGCATCGCTGATCGATTCAGTACTGTTACGATCCGTGATCCGAACTGTTAGTGTGTCAGTCATCCCTTCAGCGATCCGTACCGGTTCCTTGTCGATCCAGTTGACGTCAAATGTCCGGTTCGCTCCCGCAGCGTCTTCCGTGCTCGTCACGGTGAACTCCACCCCTTCGTAAGACTCGCTTCCGCCGTTGATCGTGGCGTCGACGGTCCCGGCTTCGGATACCTCGGTGAACACCCGTCCCTCGTCGCCGGTTCTGAGCGTCTCGCCGTCGATCGAGACGGACACGTCCGCAACCGGATTATTGTACTTGTCCCGGACCTCCACACCGATACTGTCACTGACGGCGACATCAGTCTCGCCGACCGGCACGATGTACGCCGGTTCCGTCTCTCCGCCGCCGTCGACCGCGACCGCTGAGAGTCCGAGTCGGTACGTCTCGCTTCCGTTGAGTGCGATTCGGATCGCGTCGCCGTCTTCGGTGACCGTCGCACCCGGAAGTGTCGTCGCCCATCGGTCCCGCAACGCGGTCGTGTTGTCGACAGCGGTCGGGAGAACTATTTCGACGTCGCCGCCGTCGCCGGTGATCGGGACCGTCCTGACGCTCCGCGAAATCGGCCGCAGATCGACGCTTTGGGCCTGAACCCCGGTTTCTGAGATATCCCCGCTGAGGGCAGTCACCGAGATCCGATCGTTGCGGACGACCGTCTGGTCCGATCGAAGGAGGACGGCGTCGTCGAACTCGGCGGCCACGACAGAGTGTTCGTACACCAGTTGGGGAGCACCGCGGTACTCGTTGTAGTTCGAGGTGTATCGGATCGATGTCGAGTTGAACTGGGGATCCGTCTCCCAGAACGCCTGTACGTTCTCGTGAGCACCGTCCCCGATCTGGCCGTTCACCTCGATTGCGTTGGTGTCTGTCGTCTGGAGCGTTCCAGCGGCCGGCGGCGGATTCAAAAAGAACGTCCGCTGTGGATATCGCTCCCCGAGTTGTATCCGCGTCGACTGAGCCGATCTCGTCGACCCGGCCTGGAGAACGGCGTTTCGCAGGTCCAAGAACTCGCCTTCCACCTGCTGGCTGTGTTCGAACTCGATCTCCTCGTTTTCGGCCGGCACGAACTGCACCTGATACAGCGAGAGCGCGAGGATCAGAAAGCCGAACAGGATCACCGTTCCCACCACGACCGACTGGCCTCGCCGGTCGTGACTGAAGCTCATACGTGCCACTCGGACGCCAACGCGTATAAATGCCCGCGGCCGTCTCTCAGGGGCGATAACCGTCTGCGGCTCTGCGGTCTCGGTGGAGCCGCCTTGAGTCCCATCGGTGCGGTCTGTAGCAGCCGATATAGCTCATATCGCTATATCAAATCTGATCGGGTCGTCGCCGTCCCGGGGGGTCGGCGTCGGTACCGGGCGGTTTTTGCGCGCGGCCGCTGGAGATCCGGCATGGCGAAACAGCCGCACCTGCTGATCGAGGAGGGTGACGTCCACGAGACCGCGATCATCCCCGGCGACCCGGGTCGCGTCGACCGGATCGCGGATCTGTGTGACGACAGCGAACTCGTCGCCGAGAACCGCGAGTACAGGGTCGTCAACGCGAGCTACGAGGGGACGGAGCTCACGATCTGTTCGACCGGCATCGGCTGCCCCTCCGCGGCCATCGCCGTCGAGGAGCTGTCGCGGGTCGGCGTCGAGACGTTCCTCCGCTGTGGCACCTGCGGGGCGCTTCAATCGGAGATGGAGATCGGCGACATGGTCGTTGCGACGGGCGCCGCGAAAGAAGAGGGGACGAGCAAGCGGTACGAGTCCGCGGTCTACCCGGCGGTGCCCGATTACGGCGTGCTTTCCGCGCTCGTCGACGGCGCGGAGGCGAACGACGAGGCGGTCCACGTCGGGCCGATCGTCTCCGACGACGCCTTCTACAACGAGAACGACGAGTACGTCCAAGACTGGAGCGACGCGAACCTGCTGGCGATCGAGATGGAGGCCGCGACCGTCTTCGCGCTGGCGCGACGAAAGGGGTTGGCCGCCGGCGCGATCTGCACCGTCGACGGCAACCTCGTCGCCGGCTCACAGAAGGGCGCCGACTCCGACGACGAGCTCCCCGAAAAGGCGAAGAACAACGTCGAGCGGGCGATCCGGATCACGCTCGACGCCGTTAGCCGGTTGTAGCCGGCGCTCGGGGCGTGAGGCTACTCGTCTTCGGGTTTGAACTCCACGAGCGTCAGGTCGCGGTCGAGCGCGCAGTAGTCGTGCGGGGGGTCACCCAGCACCGTTTCGATGCGGCGCTCCTCGTCGAAGTCGGCGCCGTCCGGTACGCAGTACTCGTGGCTCGGACACTCGGTGTGAGGACACGGTCCGGCGAGCGACGCCACGCTGCCGGCGTACGCGCCCTTCGACGGGACGTTCGCCGGGACCGGCGCGGGCTCGACCTCGACCGCGCGAACGCCCGTGTCGTGGACGGCACAGTCCAGCGTCTGTGCGTTCTCGCGCACGTCCGTGATCCGGTATCGCGTTCCGACCGAGAGGTTGAGACACTGGCTCCGATACGGACACCCCTCGCAGTCGGGCGACTCGCCCTCGTAGACGAACTCGCGGCCCGTGTCCGCGAGCCGCGAGCCGATGAGTGTGACCGTTGCCATATCCGAGTCCACGCGCTCCCGTGTGGTAAGCGTCCCGGCTCGTGGAGCCGTCTCGGCGTCTCCTCTCCGCGCTCGAAGGCAACACACATGGCCCGTGACCGAGAAGGACGGCCGATGATCGCGGAGCTGGTCGCGGATCTGAAACGCGAGGCCGAGCGGGCCAACCAGCGGCGGCTCCTCGTTCTCGCGGGGGGCCGCGACCGCGGGATCGACGCCGCCTACGAGGCGGTTGCGGCCGCCGGCGTCGACGACGACGCCGTCTCGTTCGTCTCCGAGCGCGAGGGGTTCAGGTTCGAGCGGGTCGCTCCCCGCAGGGCCGACGGACTGCTCGGCCGCACCCGAGAGCTCGTCGTTCTCGATTGCCACGAGCGGTTCGTTCCGAACGCGCTCGGCCGGGCCGTCGGCGCGGTCGACGGCGGCGGGCTGCTCGTGTTGTTGACGCCGCCGCTCGACGACTGGCCCGAGCGCCGCGACGGGTTCGACGAGTCGCTCGCGGTCCCGCCGTTCGGGCTCGAAGACGTGACGGGCCGCTTCCGTCGACGGCTCGTCGAGACGCTCCGCACGCATCCGGGCGTCGCCGTGGCGTCGCTTCCCGACGACGAGGCGGACGCCGGCGAGCCGGTCGGAGCGGGGGGTCGAATCGAACGCGATGGGCGTGTCGACCCGTCGGCGGGGGGTGTGCGCCCGCCGGCGCGAGATGCGCGCCCGCCGGCGCGGGGTGCGAGCACATCGGCAGAGGGGACGCGCACACCGACGGCAAAAACGTCTCGACCAACCCCGGGGACGCACTCGCCGCCGACCCGATCCGCGACGTTTCCTCAGGCGGTGTACGAGGCGTGTCTCACCGCCGACCAGTCGCGGGCGGTTCGGGCGCTCGAATCGCTCGCGACGCCGGGGACGGCGGTCGTGATCGAGTCCGACCGCGGACGCGGGAAGTCGAGCGCCGCCGGGCTCGCCGCCGCGGCGCTCGCGCGCGCCGGAGACGACGTGCTCGTCACCGCGCCGGCCGTCCACAACGCGGCGGAGGTGTTCGCGCGCGCTCGCGAACTCGTCGACGGCTCGGAAACGGCCGCCGGCGAATCGAGCGGGAGCGAGAACGCCGACCGCACCGAGCCGATCCGGGCGTCCGGCGGCGGCCGCGTCCGGTTCGAGCCGCCGGCGGCCGCCGCCGCGCTTCCCGGCGAGCCGGACGCCGTGATCGTCGACGAGGCGGCCGCGCTTCCGGTCCGTCTGCTCGACCGCTTTCTCGACGCGCCAGCGGTCGCCTTCTGTACGACCGTCCACGGCTACGAGGGAGCCGGCCGCGGCTTCTCGGTGCGGTTTCGCGATCGACTCGCGGCGACCGACCGGTCCGTCCACGACGTCCGGCTCGACGAGCCGATCCGCTACGCCCGCGACGACCCGGTCGAGTCGTGGGCCGCCCGCGCCCTGCTTCTCGACGCGCGGCCGCCGGTTCCGGAGGCGGTCGCGGAAACGACCGCCGCCGACGTCCGGTATCGGGCGCTCGCGCCCGACGACCTGCTCGCCGACGAGGTCCTGTTGGGAGAAGCGTTCGGCCTGCTCGTGGCCGCACACTACCGGACGGAGCCGAACGACCTCGCGCGGCTGCTCGACGCGCCGAACCTCGTGGCGCGGGCGCTCGTCGACGGCGACCGGGTCGTCGCCGTCGCGCTGCTGGCCCGCGAGGGGAATCTCTCCGCGGCGACGCGCGAGACGATGTACGAGGGCGAGCGCGTCCGCGGCAACATGGTTCCGGACCTGCTCACGAGCCAACTTCGCGACGAGACGGCCGCCGACGCTCGCGGTCTTCGGACGGTCCGGATCGCCGTCCACGACGCGCTCCGCGGCCGCGGGCTGGGCTCTCTGCTGCTAGACCGAATCCACGCCGAGTTCGCGGGCGCGGTCGACTACTTCTCCGTCGGGTTCGGCGCGACCCCGCGGCTGCTTCGGTTCTGGCGGCGGGCGGGCTACCGGAGCGTCCACCTTTCGACGACCCGAAACGACGCCTCCGGCGAACGCTCGGCGATCATGCTCCGGCCCGAGCGGGACGCCGGGGAGCGTCTCCTGTCTCGACACGCCGCCGCCCTGCGAGACCGCGAGCGCGACGCGCTCTCGGACGCCCACCGCGACGTCGACCCCGACGTCGTCCGCGGCGTGCTGGCCGGCTGTCCCGCGCCGGTCGCGGTCGACCTCACGCCACACGAGTGGCGGGTCGTCGTCGGCGCGTCGTTCGGGCCGGGAACGTACGACGTCGCTCCCGGCGCGTTTCGCGACCTCGCGCTCGCGACGCTGGTCGGGGCCGGCGGAAGCGACGCCGGCCCCACGCTCGACGCGCGCGAGGAACGCCTGCTCGTCCGCAAGGTGTTACAGGGCCACCCCGGCGAAGACGTCGCCGCGGAGTTGGGGTACGCCTCGACGGCGGCGTGTATGCGCGCGCTCGGAAGGGTTTTCGAGCCGCTCGTCGAGCAGTACGGAACGGAGGCCGCGCTCGCGGAGCGCGACCGGTTCGTAGACGGGTGAGGCGGCCACAGCCCGTCGGTGAAACGAGGATCAGTCGTCGGCGTCGGGGTCGTACACCATATCCGGAAGCTCCGCGAGGTGATCGGCCGCCTCGGAGAACTGCGGGCCCGGCGAGATCTCGCCCGACTCGCGGTCCCACTCGATGTAGCCCGCCTCCTCGAGCGCGGGAAGGTGCGTCTCACGGAGCGCGGCCTCGATTTCGTCGGCACGGCCGCGGGGTTGGAGATCGGTCACCGTCGCGACGGCGTCGTCGGCGACCCCCGCGACGACGTTGCGTCGCAACAGGAGTTCGGGCGTCGGAGTGCCAGTGGTGTCGTCGGCCATGATCGGGTGGTGTGGTATCCATCCTATGAACCGCTGGAAAATAAACCCACGGCCGTGTATCGGCGGGGTCTGTCGGTCGCAGAAGCGATCGGACGCCCACCACCGAAGGACGAACGGGTCCGTTCGGGACCTGTCGAGAAGACGCGGGCCAGAGGGGACTACGATCGGAGCAGGCTCTGGCCGTCGAACGCCGCGCCGTCGGCGTCGACGTCGAGCATCTCCAGCAGCGTCGGCGTCAGGTCGAACAGGTCGGCGTCGTCGAGTGCGATCCGGTCGTCGTCGGTGATCAGACACGCGTTCGAGAACTTGTGCATCCCGTTTCGGGGGCCGGAGGCGAACACCGACTCCTTCCGCCCGAAGCCCGATTTCAGGTCGAACCCGTCCTCGGGAACGACGACCACGTCGGGCGCGATGTCCGCGGCCGGCCCCTCGAAGACGTCTTCGCCTCGGTGGATCTGTCCGCAGATGGGTGACCCGTCTGGGCCGGTAAACTCGCGCAGGTCATCGATGAGCCGGTCGCGCACCGCCTCGTACTCCGCTTCCGGCACGCTCCCGTTCGGTTCTCGTCCCTCGAGGTTGACGAAGAACCGCCCGGGAATGAACGAGAACACCTCCGTGTCGGACGCGAGGTCCGCGAGCTCGTCGGGCTCGTCGGCGTCGTAGCGCAGGTACCCGTTTCGGGCGAGCCACTCGTTGCAGTTCACCTCGTGAACCAGTTCGGTGAAGCCGTGATCGGAGGCGACCACGAGCGAGACGTCGTCCGGCAGGTCGTCGTAGATCCGGCCGATGTGCTCGTCGAGACGCTCGTAAAACGCCATGAACTCGGCCGCGTCCGGCTCGTCGTTCGCGTAGTCGCCGAACAGGAAGTGGTTCACCCGGTCTGTCGTCATGAAGACGCCGAAAAACAGGTCCCAGTCGTCCGCGGAGAGGTAGTGGTCGAAGGCGTCGTATCGGGCGTCGAGCGTGTCGTAGGCGTCCTCGAGAAACGCCGTCTTGTCCTCGTCGTGGCCGAGCTTCGCGTCGACGTCGATGCGGTACTCGTGGTCTTCGAGGGTCGCCTGGACGTCGGCATCGCTCGCCGCCGCCTCGAGCGACGGCGAGAGGAACCCCGACACCATCCGCTGGACGTTCGCCTGCGGCGGAAAGGTGACGGGAACGTTGAGCACGGTCGCGTCGCCGCCGGCGTCGGTCACGCGGTCCCAGAGGCGGGTCGCCCGGACGTGTTTGCCCATCGGGACGTACGTCTCGTCGGAGCCGACCTCGCGGTCCTGGAAGCCGTACACGCCCGTTCGTCCCGGGTTGACGCCGGTGGTGAGGCTGGGCCAACAGGCGCTCGACTCCGGCGGAACGATGCTCGATATCGGGCCGCCGGCCCCCGCGTCGGCGATACGGTGGAGGTTCGCGAAGACGTCGGGATGGTCCGCTATCAGGTCGTACGGCACGCCGTCGATGCCGAGAAAGACCACGCGGGGGTCGTCGTTGCCACGAAGGCGGTCGAACAGGCCCATGGTGTCTGGCCGTCGGTCTCCCCGGGGAAAAAACACGTCGGATGTGGCTCGGCCGGCCGCCCTCGCGCCGCGGGCGGCGGCCGCAACGATCCTACATGTAGCCGAGGTCGCGCAGCCGCTCCATCAGGTCTTCTTTGTCCTGGGCGCGGCCGGCGCGTTCGGTCGTCCCCTCGAGGTCCTGTTGCCAGGCGGGCTTCTCGGTCGTCTTCTCCGTCGAGACCTCGCTGCCGAGCGAGCGGAAGCCGGCGAAGTACTTCGGTGAGATGGGGATATCGTCTTGGCTCACGCCGTCTGGCAGGTCGTCTGCCGACTCGGGCACGTAGCCGTCGTCGGGGAACGCCGCGACCGTCTCGGGGACGACGACCTGCCAGAAGGCGTCCCACACGTCGCGCTCGTCGAACTGCAGGATGGGCTGGATCCGGTCGTGCGGCGGGAACAGGTCGGGGTCGTGCCGCGGCGAGAAGAACGTCTCGTCCGCGCGGGCCTCCTGTTCGTCCCAGCGCACCCCCGAGATCACGCCGTCGATCCCGTGTGTCTCCAGCGCGTCGTTGAGCGCGACCGTCTTCAACAGGTGGTTGCCGACGTAGGTGTCGAGCAGGAAGGGGAACGTGTCCTCCTCGTACTCGAGAATCTCGCGCACGTGGTGTTGATTGTGCGCCGAGAGCTCGGCGACCGGCACGTCGTCGCCGGGTTCGAGGCCGTGTTCGTCGACGTACGCGCCCACGTCGTCGTTGCGCGCGTACACGAGATCGATATCCCACGCGTCGGCCCAGCGCTCGACGAAGTCGGTGATCGCGTCGAAGTGTTGAAAGTGGTCGATAAACACCGCCGTCGGCTTCTCGTAGCCGAACTCCTCGGCGACCTCGTTGATGAAGTACACCGTGAGCGTCGAATCCTTTCCGCCGGTCCACATCACCGCCGGGGTGTCGTACTGTTCGAGACCCTGCCGAGTCACCTCGACCGCCTTTTCGATCTTGTGTTGGAGCGAGGGGTAGTCTGCCGGGTCCTCGTTCTCGCCGTCCGCGTAGTCGACGTCGATATCCGCGGGAAAGTCGCTCATTCGCTTGTGTTGGCGGGTGGAACGGTCAAGGGCTTTTTGTTTCGCGTCCCCGCTCGATCCCGTGGCGGCGACGCGGCGCTTTCCGAACCCATTAGTGAGTCAAGCGCAGAGGTCGTCGCATGTCTTCTTCGGACCAGACGGTCGACGGCGTCGCGCGGGCGAGCGGAATGCCGGTTCTCGGACTCGGAACCTGGAAGAACGAGGATCCGGCGGCGTGTGCAGAAAGCGTCCGAACCGCGCTGGAGATGGGATACCGCCACGTCGACACCGCACAGATCTACGGCAACGAGGCGGCGGTCGGCGAGGGGATCGCCGCGGCCGACGTCGACCGCGAGGAGGTGTTTCTGGCCACCAAGGTGTGGATCTCGAACCTCTCACGCGCTGACGTCGTGGAGACGACCCAGGAGAGCCTCGCGAAACTCGGCGTCGACGACGTGGACCTCTTGTACGTCCACTGGCCGGCCGGCGAGTACGACCCCGACGAGACGCTGCCGGCGTTCGACGAACTCGTCGACCGCGGGCTGACCGACCGCGTCGGGGTGTCGAACTTCGAGCCCGACCACGTCGAGCGGGCGATGGAGACCCTCGACGCGCCGGTGTTCGCGAACCAGGTCGAGACGCACCCGTTTTGTACGCAGACGGAGCTGCGCGAACACGCCGCCGAACACGGCTACGAGCTCGTCGCGTACTCGCCGCTCGCGCGCGGCGCGGTGTTCGACGACGAGACGCTCGCGGAGATCGCCGCGGCCCACGACGCGAGCGCGGCACAGGTCAGCCTGGCGTGGCTCCGCGAGAAGGGCGTGACGGCGATTCCGAAGGCCACGAGCGAGGCGCACATCCGCGACAACTGGGCGAGCCGAAACCTCGCGTTGACCGACGCGGAGATCGACGCCATCGACGCCATCGACCGGACGCAGCGGGAGGTCTACCCCGACTTCGCGCCCGACGCCTGGGAGTGACCGCGTCGACGGGCGGGCGTTATCGGGGGGTCTCGTTTCTCATCGAGCAGGTGTCGACGCCGAGAAGCGCGTAGAGCCCACACGTTCCGGTCGCAGCGGTGACGAGCATGGCGATCGCAACGACGCCGAGAACCGGAGCGCCGAGCGCCGGGATCGGCGCGGCTCCGGCGAGGGTCGCGAGCGAGAGGCCGCCTGCGACGGCGCCGATCGCCGTTCTGACGCGTCTGTCCATGGATCCGACGTTTGTGTTCATACCGTACAATAGTACGTCACCGGGCTAAAACCTGTCGGGAGGACGACCCGCGGGCGTCGGCCCGTCGACGCGCCGGCTCCGCCGGTCGCCTCACCGGATCACGGTCACCGGGATCGTCGCCTTGTCGACGACGCTTTTCGCGACGCTGCCGACGACCTGCTCGCGCTCCTCGGAGAGCCCGCGATGGCCGACGTAGATGGCGTCGGCGTCCGTTTCGGCCGCGAAGTCCGTGATCGCCTCCGCGGGCCGCCCGGTGAGCAGTTCCGTCTCGACGGCGAGGTCGGCGCCGCCGTCGATCGCGTCGGTCGCGACCGAGCGCGCGCGCTCGAGGACTCGTTCGCCCTCCGCGACCGCCGCCTCCTCGCCCGGAAGCACGATGGTGCCGTCGATCAGTTCCGAGTCCGGCGTTAACACGTGGGCGATCACGAGCGTCCCGTCGAAGGCGACGGTGTGGCGCGCGGCGTATCGGACCGCTTCGTCTCCCAGCGCTGATCCGTCGGTGGCAACGAGATGACGCATACAGAACGCTCCCGTCGCCACCCACATAACTCCTGTCGGGCGTTCTTGCCGGGTGACGCTGCCGGGTAGATCGAAGAGACGCCCCGCTACTCGTCCGCCCAGTAGTCGACGCGGTCTTCGGCGTCGTAGAACCCCTCCAGCGAGCGCTCCTCGCGCCCGCCGGGCGGCGACCCGACGAAGACGCCGAACGTCCCGGAGTCGGGATACAGCGTGACGTCCGGCTCGACCATCGTCGAGACGGCGAGGTACCTGAGCGGCGCCTCGCCGTCGTTGATCACCCGATGACCGCCGGATTCGCCGGCCGGAAGCGCGACGTAGTCGCCGGCCGTGAGCGCGTGGGTGTCCTCCGCGAGCCGAATCTGACCCGCTCCGTCGAGCACGTATATCGCCTCCTCGTTCGCCGTGTGATAGTGGAACGGCCACGACTTGTGGCCCGGCGGTAGTTCGTACAGGCTACACCCCAGCGAGTCGCCGTCGGCCGCCTCGCTCAGCTGTTTCCGCCGAAACCGCGTCTCGCCGCGGTCGAGTTCGGTCCACTCCAGCGCCGATTCGTTCACCGGACACATGCGCGGCGAGACGGCGCGCAGCGGCATATGCCTGCGGGGGCCCACGAGCGGATCGCCGGACACCGACCGCTCGGCTACGACGAGGAGACGCTGACGACCTGTTTCCCGACGTTGTCGCCCGAAAAGAGCCCGAGAAAGGCGTCGGGCGCGTTCGAGAGCCCGTCGACGACGGTTTCGCGGTGGACGACGTCGCCGGACGCGACCCACTCCGCGAGCCGGTCGGCCGCCTCGTCGAACCGGGGCGCGTAGTCGGTCACCAGCAGTCCCTGGACCCGTGCGCGCGGCGCGATGAGCCGCGGGAGCGTCCGAGGGCCGGTCGGCGTTTCCTCCTCGTTGTAGTGGGCGATCTGGCCACACACCGCGACGCGGGCGTCGCGGTTCAGCCGCGACAACACCGCGTCGGAGATCGGCCCGCCCACGTTGTCGAAGTAGACGTCGACGCCGTCGGGCGCCGCCTCCGCGAGCGCCGCCCGATACTCGTCGGTGGCGGCGTAGTTGATCGCGGCGTCGAACCCGAGCGCTCCGGTGAGCCACTCGGTCTTCTCGTCCGTGCCGGCGAAGCCGACGACGCGACACCCGTTCAGCCTCGCGATCTGCCCGACGACCGATCCGACCGCGCCCGCCGCCCCCGAGACCACGACCGTGTCGCCCGGCTTCGGCTCGCCGACCTCGAGCAGCCCGAAGTACGCGGTTCGTCCCGGCATTCCCAGGGCGCCGAGATACGCCGGCGGGTCCGCGACCGTGGGGTCGACGGGAGCGGCGTCGTCGGCGTCCAGACGCGTCACGTCGGCCCACGTCCCGGTGCCGGTGACGAGGTCGCCCGCCGCGTATCGGCCGTCTCCGGCCGCGAGAACCTCGCCGACGACCCCGCCACGGAGCGGGTCGCCGAGCGCCCACGGCTCCGCGTACGACTCGCTGTCCCGCATGCGACCGCGCATGTACGGGTCCACGGAGAGATACTGAACCCGAACGAGGAGCTCGCCGGGCTCGGGGCCGGACAGGTCACGCTCGCGCAGCGCGAAGCAGTCGGCGTCCGGCTCGCCGTGCGGGCGCTCGGCCAGAATCCACTCGCGCGTGTGGTGTGTCATGGTTTCGTCTCTGTGCCGGGCCACAATACGCTTCCGGCGGCGAGGCGCGGCCGCGGCCGGACGAGGGCGGTCTCGAGGGTCACTCTCCGCCGGACCCGACCGGCCGAGCGATCATCTCTCCCCAGCTCTCGAAGCCGTGGCGGTCGTAGAACGCCCGCGCCCGCTCGTTTTTCGGGTCGACGTCGAGAACGATTCGGTCGAGCGGGAGCGTCTGGTCCGCGGCGAGGTCGAGCGCGGCGGCCATGAGGTCGTCGGCGACGCCGGTGCCGCGGTGGTCGGGGGCGACGTAGAGCTCGTTTATCACCGCGGCGTCCCAGACGAACGCCAGCCGCTCGGGGAGACAGAAGACGTAGCCGACGACGCCGCCGCCGGCCACCGCGACGGTCACACAGCGCGGGTCGTCGGCGACACAGCGGTCGACCCACGCGAGCCACCGCTCGCGGTAGTCGCCGGTGAGTTTCCCCTCGTAGGCCGCCGCCTTCTCGTCGCCGCCGGTGGTCGCGCCGAGCCCTCGCTCGAAGGCGCGCTTACACGCGTACAATCCGTCCTCGTCGGTCGCGGGGTCGTACGGTCGGAGGGCGACGCTCATCGGTCCGCCTCGACCTCCGCGGCCGGGTCGCCGTCGCCGTCGAGCACGAACTCCGCGAGCGTGGGGACGAACGTCCCGATGTCGGTGACCATGCCGACCGCCTGTGCGGAGCCGCGGTCGAGCAGCTGGGTCACCGTCGCGGGGTTGATGTCGACACAGACGGTCTTCGTCGTCGAGGGAAGGCAGTTTCCGACCGCGACGGAGTGAAGCAGCGTGGCGAGCATGAGAACGATGTCGGCCTCGTGAGCCTGGTCGCGGATCGCGTCCTGTGCCTCGACCGCGTCGGTGATCGTGTCCGGCAGCGGCCCGTCGTCGCGGATCGAGCCCGCGAGCACGGTCGAGACGTCGTGTTCGACACACTCGTACATCACGCCCTCGGTGATCAGCCCCTGCTCGACCGCCGCCTCGATGCCGCCGGCCCGGATGATCTCCGAGATGGTCCAGATGTGGTGTTTGTGGCCTTTCCGCGGGTGTTCGAGCGTCTCGACGTCCATCCCGAGTGAGGTGCCGTACAACGAGCGTTCCAGGTCGTGGGTCGCGAAGCCGTTGCCCGCCGAGAGCGCGTCGACGTACCCGGCGGCGACCAGGTCGGCGAGCGCCTCGCCCGCTCCGGAGTGGATCACCGCCGGCCCGGGGACGACCATCACGCTGCCGCCCGACGCCTTCACCCGGCGGAGCTCCGCCGCCACCTCGCGGATCGTCGACTCCGAGGGGCGCTCCGAGGAGACGCCGCCCTGCATGAACCCGAAGGCGCCGCTTGCCCCCCGGGGTCGCTCCGGCGGGTTCACGCGGATCCCCGACTCGTCGGTGGCGACGAGGTCTCCCTCCTCGACCGCGTCGAGCACCTTCGTGGCCGCGCGGGGCCCGCCGCTCGGGTCGCCGTCCGGCTCCACGATCAGCGCACAGTCCATCTCGATCCGCTCGACGTCGATCCACTCGCCGTCGTACAACACCTCCGTCGGGTGGTTCGTCGTCGAGTAGAAGTCCGGGGGAACGACCTTGTCGGCGGGGGCGGCGACGAGCGTCACGTCGGACGGGTTCTCCAACACCGCGCCGTTCTGGTGGAGTTCGTGGACGATCGCCTGGAGCGTGGCTTCGTCGTCCGCTGAGACGGTCATCCGGCAGTACGACTCCGCCTCCTCGTGGGTACCCACGTCGAACGCCTCGACGTCGAAGGAGCCGCCGAGGTCCATCACCGCGCCGAAACACCGCTGCATCGTTCCGCTGTCGATGATGTGACCCTCGATCTCGACGGTTCGCGCGTGGCTCATACGGTGATGTCATGCCCGGCGGGCAAACGCGTTTCCCTCGCCCTGTGAGAGGAGCTCAACATCGGGTGTACTCTCTGGTGAAGTTGTCTCGGACTGTTAGGTACCGATCACCTCTCTGATCTACACAATTCCCTGTATCGAACGATCCGACTCGATCCTCAGAGATCGGTGGCCGACTCGCGCCCTCTGTTCAGCACAAGTTCGTTAAATTGTTAACTATAAAAATTCCAACATTGCCAGTTTGACGTGTCTCGGACAGTATAGAGACTGCGGATCAACGGCGAACGCGTTCAAAGCCCCAACCACGAGAACTCGCGCGGCTCGCTGCGCTCCTCGACCGCTCACTCCGTTCGCGGCCTGCGG
>CAZKXC010000005.1:0-2512 GCA_964556645.1 uncultured Halobellus sp. | reverse complement strand
GAACTCGCGCGGCTCGCTGCGCTCCTCGACCGCTCACTCCGTTCGCGGCCTGCGGTGCTTGAGTCGCCGTGCTTCGTTCTCGCGGCTGCCCCGTTGTGTCCCACCCCGCACAGCACCGCAACCGCGCCTCTCGCCTCCCCAGCCTCGTCGCTCACTTCGTTCGCGACGCCCTCGCGCGTGCGCCTCGCGGCCGCCTGCGGCGGCCACTCGCAGGCACGCGCCACCACCTCAGATCACGCCGAGCGCCGTGAGTATCTGGTTGCCGAACACCATCGCCACCAGCCCGAAGAGCATGATCAGCCCGGAGGAGACGGTGATCGTGCGGACGGCGGCGTGTCGGTCGGGCACCGGAACCCGGCTCACCACGGCCTCGGCCGCCATCCGGAGGATCCGGCCGCCGTCGAGCGGGAACGCCGGCAGGCAGTTGAACAACGCGAGCTGGATGTTGATCCAGCCGGCCCAGAACAACAGGTTCGCGAGGAGGAACGTGCCGCCGCCGAGAACCGCGAGCGGCCCCTCGACGACGTAGAAGTTCGTGATCCCGCCGGCGAACCCGGCGAAATTGAACGGGAGCCCGAAGAGGCTGCCGAGCGGCAGAATGAGAGCGATGAAGACGAGTCCGAGCGTGGAGTCCGCGAGCCCGCCGAGCGTGACGCCGTCGAGCGCTCCCTCGCCGCCGTCGCCGCCGAGCAGTTCGAGGTACGCGCCGGCCGGGTACTCGGAGACGCCGACATCGTCGAGCGCGAGTCCGCTCGTCCCCGGGAAGACGCTGACGCCGATGAACCCGCCCTCGCGGTTCGGGTTGGGCGCGAGCTCCACGTCGTAGCTCGTGCGGTCGTCGTCGGCGGTGTACGCGACCACCTCGACGGTCTCGCCGGGCTCGCGCTCCCTGAGCGTCGCCGCGAGCGCCTCGTCGTCGTGTATCCGATCCCCGTCGATCTCCACGATCGTGAGCGGCTCGCCGACCGTCGCGCCGGCGTCGTGTATCGGGCCGTCCTCTCGCACGCCGACGATGTACGCGCCGACCGGGACCTCCGTCTCGGTGGCGTTGTCGCCGTCGGCGGTCTCGGTCGCCACGACCGCGCGTTCGTCGTCGCCGACCGCGGCGAGGAACGCCGCCTCGGTCCGCACCGGCTCGCCGTTCACGCCGGTGACGACCAGCGGCTCGTCCGTCACGGTGGCGCCGAACGGGTTGCCGCCGGCGGATCCGACCGCCTGAAGCTCCCGTTCGATCCGAACCTCTCGCTCGGTGTCGCCCTCGTCGACGAGCATCGAGACGTCCGCGTCGGCGTCGGCGAGCGCGGCGTCGAACTCGGCGGCGTCCGCGACCGGCTCGCCGGCCACCTCGACCACCCGGTCGCCCTGCGCCAGGCCGGCGTCGGCCGCCGGCGACCCCGGCGTCACCTCGCCGACCGCGTAGCCGGGCGCGACGGAGACCGCGCCCGCGACCGGGCCGAAAAGCAGCGCGAAGACGACGATCGTGAGGACCGTGTTCGCGGTGACGCCGGCGGCGAACATCCGGGCGCGGGCGCCGCGGGACGCCTCCTGTGTCGCCTCCTCGTCGGGTTCGACGAACGCGCCGACGGGGAAGAGCGCGAGAAAGACCAGCCCCATCGAGTCGATGTCGATGTTCTCGACGCGGCACAACAGGCCGTGAGCCCCCTCGTGGACCACCATCGCGACCGCGAGGCCGGCGACGATCTCGGGGGCGACCGACAACGGCAGAAACTCGTTGACGCCGGGGATGATGAGGAAGTTCTGCGGCTGTTGGATCGCGGACGGCTGTGTGGCCGTGAGCGCGGAGAGCCCCGAGGAGAAGATCAGGACGAACGAGCCGACCATCGCGACGAGCGCGCCGCCGAGTCCGAGGTTCGCGACCGCACGCCAGAAGCGGGTCGGGCCGGATAACCAGTCGAGAAACGCGCGCCCGCGGCGGGTGTGGAGGGTCGTGAGCGGGCCCGACACCCGCACCGACTCCGGCAGGAGCCCTCGGTTGCGGAGCCACATGGTGGCCGCCGTGTACGCGAGGACTCCGGTCAGAACCCACAACACCGTGTTCATACCGAAACAAGGGGGTCGCCCGGGTGTAAGCCGTTCGGTTCGCGAACTCGGAGGCCGCCGGAGATCAGTCGCGCCGCTCGCTTATCTCCTCGGCGACCCGGTCGCCCGGGCGGCGCAGCTCGCCGGATTCGACCTCGTACACGTATCCCGTTACCGTCACGTCGTCCGGGATGAACGCGGACTCCCGGAGGTACTCGACCTGTGCGGCGCACGCGTCGTCGATGTCGTCGGTCATTCGCACCCACTCCGTCACGTCGGCGTCGCCGAGACTCAACTCCGGCAGCGACGGGTCGATGGCGGCCTCGTCGAGGTCGCCGACCTGCGTCTCGAGGCCGTCGCGGACGGCGTCGTCCGGCGCGCTCATCATCCCGCAGTCCGTGTGGTTGACCACGATGATCTCGTCGGTGTCGAAGAAGTTCGTCGTCAGCGCCGCCGACCGGATCACGTCGTC
>CAZKXC010000004.1:57204-59751 GCA_964556645.1 uncultured Halobellus sp. | reverse complement strand
TTCAGGCCCCTCGCTGACGGATCGCCTCGATCAGAGCCCGGTCGATCTCGTCGAACGCGACCGTCTGACCGCCGTGTGAGTCGACGAACGACCGGGCGTCGTCCGCGTCCGAAAACGGGTGTAACGCCGGCCCCATTCCGCCCATCACGTCGCTTTCGGCGACGTAGACGAGGTCGGTCGCGTCCGCGAACGTCTCCGGCGCCGTCGGCGAGGGCATCCGCGGCGCGCCGTCGCGCCGGCGCACCCTGTACTCGACGAGCGAGAAGTCGGTGACGTAGACGACGACCGGCTCCCAGCCGCGGTCGAGCCGATCGAAGTGATACGGGAACAGGCTGTGGACCAGCGTGTGGAACCACGCGGGGTTGCCCTCGTCCCGCGGATCGGCGTCTCGGTAGAATATCTGTCCGTTCGCGCCGCCGTGCGGCCCGATCTCCATCCCGTGGTCGGTGTCGAACTTCCCCTCGAGATCTACCGGATCCGGCGGCGTCTCCTCGGAGGCGTCGCCGAGACAGCCGGCGAGTCCGGTAACCGCACTCCCGATTCCGGCGGCGATGACCCGGCGTCGGTCCATGTCGGCTGTTTCGCTCGGCCGATCATATCTCTTCTGGTGGGAACGTCGAACGCCGTTCCGCCGGACTCGACGCCGCGAGCGATCCGCCCCCCCCCGGTGCGATCGCGAGACCGGGCGTTCTACAGGCGGAGCGGGCCGAGTGCCTCGGGCTCAGGCCCCGAGTCGGGTCATGTCGTGTACCGGACCCGCTCAATCGCGGCGTTCACGCGGTGGCGCACGGCGAGCGTAGCGGTGGCAGCGAAACTGCCGAGAACCGTCCATCCAACGAGCGAGCCGACCGCCCGGCCGACGTCGACGACCGCTTGCTCCTGCGCGAACGAGACGCCGATCACAGTCTCGAAGACGAGCCCGCGGAAGGCTCCGTTCGGCGTGAGCGCGGCTCGTCCGGCGACCGCCGACGGGTCAGCACCGGCCATCAGCGATCCGATGAGCGATAGGTCGCCGCCGAGCGTTCCAACGAGGAACGCGAGGACCGCGAGCGCGACCGCGTTTCGACGGCTCGTCGCCGCGGCAGACACCCACATCGACGTCGCGAGAAACGCCGCCCCGAGCAGCAACGACAACGCGAGAAAGCGGACGTACAACAGCGGCGAATCGACGCCGGTGTGTGTCGCGAAGATCCCCGTGTCGGGAGCGGCGGTCAGCCAGACGTAGCCGCCGACCGCCGCGAACGGGAGGCCCACGACCGCGACCAGGGCGACGAGCCGCGCCAGCAGGATCCCGACGACGTACCCCGCGATGCTCACGGGATACGTCCGAATCACCGCGAGCTCGCCGCTGACCACGTCCGACAACAACGCACGGTACCCCAACACCGTCGCGAGGACGGGCACCAGCAGCTCGGCGGGCAAGAGCAGGTCCACCACGGTCGGAACGAATCCCGTCGCGCCGCCGCCCCCGACCGCGACGAGCAGTCCGAGCACGGCGAGAAGTCCGCCCGCGAGGACGCCGTATCCCGGCGTGCGGAGGACCGTCGCGAGCTCCCGACGAAACACGGTTCTCACGCCGGCGAGGACGCCGTCGCCGAAGACCCCGGTCATCGCTCCGAAACCCCCGTCACGTGGACTCCACGGCCGCCGTCGTTGCCCCCTCGACTCGGGTCGTCTCCGTCTTCCGAGACGGGGACGTCGTCCATCGCGGCGTCGTACAGCTCCGCGGTCGTGTCGACGCCGCGGTCGTCACACAGCGCGTCGAGGTCGCCGGCGGCGATGACCCGACCGCGGGCGAGCAGAACGACGCGGTCCGCGTGCGCGTCAACGAGGTCGAGATCGTGGGTGCTCACGACGACCCCGGCGTCGCCGGTCGCCCGGTCGGCCGCCGTCCGGAACGCCCGCTCGCGCATCCCCGGGTCGAGCCCGCTTGTCGGCTCGTCGAGCACGACGAGCGACGGGTCGCCGAGCGTCGCCTGTGCGATGCCGAGCAGCCGCTTCATCCCGCCCGAGAGCGCCTCTACCGGCTTCTCCGCGGCGTCCGTCAGCCCGACCGCCGCGAGGGCGGCGTCGGGGTCTCCGTCGACGAGTCGCGCGTAGAACGCGAGCGTCTCGCGGGCGGTGAATCCCTCGCGGAACGGGACTCGCTGTGGGAGGTAGCCGATCGGTTTTCCGTTTCCTTCGGTTCTATCGACACCCGGGCGCCGGACCTCGCCTGCGGTCGGAGCGATCGGGCCGGCGAGCGCGCCGAGCAGCGTCGACTTCCCGGAGCCGTTCGGACCGACGACCGCGGTGAGCCCCGGTTCGACCGTGATCGACACCGAATCGAGAACGGGAACGCCGCCGTACGTTCGGGTGAGGTCGTCGACGACCGCGACCGCGTTTTCGAGCGTCACCTCCCCGCCGGCCGGCCCGTCGTCCGCCGCCGAGGGTGGCTCCGGTCGCTCGGTCATGCCGACACCGCCTCCGCGAGTTTCGGCCCGTTCGTCCCGAGTTCTCGAGCGTGCCGCGTCGCGGGTCGACCGGTCGCGTTCGCGCGTCGCTCGT
>CAZKXC010000004.1:52340-57104 GCA_964556645.1 uncultured Halobellus sp. | reverse complement strand
AGTTCTCGAGCGTGCCGCGTCGCGGGTCGACCGGTCGCGTTCGCGCGTCGCTCGTCGACCCGCCGACCGTCGTCCGCGCGGTCGGCGAGACGCGCCCGCCAGTCGGGGTGAACGGCCGTCCCGTTCGGATCCGCGGCCGCCGCGACCCGATCCGGAGCGTACGGCTCCGCCGCCGGTACCGGGTCGACGATGCCGCCGGAACGCGCCCCGGCGACCGTCCCCCGGAGGCGCTCGAGAATCTCGTACACCGGCGCCTCGCGAAACACGACGACGCTGGGTTCACGGTGGACCGCGCCGTCGACCGCCGACGTCGGACGGTAGGCGCGCTCGCCCGGCTCGTGAAGCCCCGTGTTCGCTCCCTCCCAGTAGTTACCGCGGGCTCCGTCTGCCCACACGCGAAGCGACCCCGCTCCCGCCCCGGCGTGGCGCTCGTTCCCCACGAAGTCGTTCGCGACCACGCGGCTCGCGGGGACGACCGTCGTCGCGCGGGCACCCTCGTCGTTGCCCACGATGACGTTGTGTTCGTACACCGAGCCGCGCGAACTGGTCGAGAATCCGAGCTCGTTGTGTGCGAGCGTGTTGTAGCCGACGTACGTCAGCGTGCCCGAGGCTTGAATCCCGGCGCCGGAGCCGCGCACGTCGTTGCCGACGATCGCGTTCCGAGCGGGACGCGTCATCACCGTGATCCCCGCGAACATCTCGTTCCGGAAGGAGTTGTCCGCGATCAGGGCGTCGCCGGTGTACATGAGGTGAACGCCGTAGCGGTTCTCTCTGAACGCGGAGTCTCTGACGATCGAGCCGTCGGCGCGGTGGAGGTAGATCCCGTCTCTGCCGCCGGTGAACGTGGCGTTCGTGACGGTCACCCGCGACTCGATTCCGGTGACTCCCATGAAGCCGTCGCTCCACTCTGCGGTCCCGTCGACGCGGCTGTCCCGGATCACCGCGTCGGATCCGTTCCGCAGGAGGACGCCGCTCGCGTTCGTGTCGATCGTCACGTCGTCGACGAACAGCCCGGGCGCGTCGATCCCGCGTATGCCGGCGTCGCCGTAGCCGTATCCGAGCCGAATGTTGGTGTCCCACGACTCGGGTTCGTCTCCGCTGGCTGCCGCCTCGGCCCGCTGTGCGGCCGCCTCTCGGTCCCGCGTTCGGGATCCCGTCCCGTCGATCGTCACTCCCGTGATCGCCACGTCCGGCGCCTCGACCGTGATCACCGAGCCGTTGCCGCCGCCGCTGACGCGTGCGTTCTCGCCGGCGATCGTGAGCGGTTTCGTGACGGTGACCCGTTCCTCGTAGGATCCGGACGGCACGACCACCGTCGTGTTCGGCGGGGCCGCGTCGACGGCGGCCGAAATCGTCGCGGCGTCCTCGCCGACCGTAACTGAGACCGGGCGGTCGCCAGCGCGCTCCGCGGCCGCCACTCGCTCGTCGGCGACTGCCCACCGCTCCGGCGCCATCTCCCGTGCGACCGCCGCGGAGTCGACGTCGAACGACCGCGCCCGAAGCTCCGCCCAGCCGACGACGGCTCCGCCGTGATCCGCGGTAAACGCCGTTGCCGCGTCGCGAGACGAGAACGGGATCACCGTCTCGCCGGCAGGGGTCCGAGCCGCGCTGTCGACGACATACACCGCTTCTTCGGCGGGCGCCCAGGACGACGGCCTCGGTTCGGCCGCGGTAAACAGCCCGGCGTCGGTCGTTCCCGGATCGGTCCCGTCGAACGTTTCGACGTAGGCGACCAGCGGATAGCCGAATCGACGTTCCGTGTAGCCGTCGTCGAGTCGGTCGACGAAGGACTCGACGCCGTTGTAGCCGACGACGTACTGGAGCTGCGAGTAGAACACCTGAACGCGCGGGATTCGCCCGGAATCGGCCATCAACGCGTCGGTCTCAGTTGACAATCCGAGTTCGACGGTGTCGTCGTACGCGACGGGGTCGGGCGTGTTCGCCGCCGGGTCGGCGAGAAACGCTCCGGCGACGACGGCTCCGACGACGGCTGTGACTACGACGACCACGGCAAGCACGGCCCGCGATCGGTCGCTGTACGGGTCGAAAATCGCCACGGCCGTGGTAGGTCTCCTCGGGATATATCTGATCTGGTTCGGGCTTCGAATGCGGGCGCGCGCTCGTGGCGGTCGAAGCCGGCTCGGCGACTCGACACGCCGAAACGATCCGAGTCCGACTCTCGGCCGAGAGCGACGCGGCACCTCGACAACCCGTTCGGGACCGGCCCGATATCGGGGGCCCTTGGCGGCTCCGCCAGATAATTCTATATAGCGAGATGCGGTTTATGCGACTGGAATCACACGGCTGTGAGCCGCAGCGCGAGCGGTTCTCGGGTGTCAGTCGGGGAACAGCGTGTATATGTGTGCGAGGTACGTTTCTCGGACTCTGTTGCCCCAATCGTGCGTGTACGTGTCGATGATGTCGTCGCCGACGTCGCCGCGCAGGTATTTCACGATGCCGCGGTCTCCGATGCTGTCGCGGAGGTGTGTGGTGAAAAAGTGTCTGAAGTAGTGTGGCGTGACGTTCTCGGCCGCGGAGCCGCCCGTTCGGTACCAGCCGAACTCGCGGCTGTGTGACTCGACGATGTGGTGGATCATGTCCGGCGTGACCCGGCGTCCCCAGGCGTCCGCCGTGGCGACGAACAACGGCTCCGGCGAGCCGTCGGTGTCGGGCCGGACGGCCAGCCAGCGCCGCAGCTCCCGGTTGAGCTCGTCGTCGACGGGTATCGTTGTGTTCCGTCGTCGCTTGTTCGACGCGGTCCGGCGCTCGCCGTTGCTCGTCGCGCCGTACGTGTGTTCTGCGGAGACGTAGAGGGTGTCCGGCGTCCCCGACAACGCCGCTCGCGGCGACCAGTCGGCGGTATCGCTGTCGAGGTGGAGGTCGGTGAGATCGAGGTTACAGAGTTCACCAGAACGCATACCGGTCTTCAACAGCGTCGTGATGACGGCTCGGTGGAGCGGATGGTCGATGTCGGCCAGAAACGCCCGCATCTCCCGCAGCGAGACGTCTCTGCGCTCCGGATCCGAGTCGATCGATTCTTCCATCTCGTCGATGAGCAGCGACATCGGGTTCTCCTCGTGTCTGCCGACACGGATCAGGTACGTGTAAAATCGATTCAGATACGACGCGTAGGTGGCGACGGTGCTTTCGGACTTGTCGGCCCGGAGTTCGTGTACGTACGCCATACACTCCCTGTAATCGACCTCGCTCGGGGTCTTGCCGTACTCCTCGGAGACGAAGCGCTCGAAGTCTCGCAACACCCGGCGATAGGCATCTGTCGTGCGTTCGTTGCGGCCGTGTTGGCCGATGTCGTTCAGAAAGTACTCGACGGATCCGTCGTCACTCATCGGTGAGCAGGTAGCCGCCGCGTTTGCCGCTGTACAGGACCTCGTTGGAGGCTTGAAGCGCCTCTAAGGAGTCTTCGACGTCACCCTCGAGCCCGCGGGTGAGCTCCTCCATCAGCTCCTCCCAGTCGAGCGGACCACGCTCCCGAAGCACCGACCGTACGCGTTCGCTGACGTCTTCGGTCTCGCCCGTGTCGCTTTCCGGCGACGAGAACTCGAACTTCGTGCGCCCGGCCTGCACCATCGTCCGGACGAACTCGCTTTGGCTCATGTCGAGTTCGTCGGCGTGGTCGGCCCAGATCGCTTTCTGGTACGCCGGAACGTACGTCTTCACCGCCTTCCGATCCTGACCGTCCTGGCTCATGGACGGGCGCACGGACCCGAGACGTATGAAACTACCTACGCACACAAATAAGGGCATTTATTTGTGAGTGTGGATCTCCGTATCCCGGCAGCTTACAGCTTATTTGGATAAATAGGCATTTACTGAGCGGAAAAGTAGTCCACACTCACAAATAACACATTTCTGCCGACACACAACTCTCTTGGGTGAAGCCACCCCGATCGATCGGCCAGATAGGTCGACCTGGAGCGCGTTTCGATACATATCCTACGAGAGGTGTAGTGAGAGTCGGTCCCCAGAAACGAAGCCCGAGGAAAGGTGTTCTCCGGTCTCGGACCCCCGGAGTCGCGTCCTCGAAACACGGATTGACGCGTCGGTCGCGTCGAGGACACTCAGGCGGGGACAGACAGAGCGCCCCCTGCGAGTCGCGTTTCGAGAGAGGGAGGTTCTCGATCGAGGAGGGCCGGTCTCGAGTTGTGTAGTTGCTGTCGGCTCCGCTCCCGCTCGCACAGATTATCTCACCGGTCGGCTCGTCTCCACCGTGTCGTCGCGCACGGGACGTGACTGAGATCGTGACCGGATTCGCGACGCGAGGTCACCACCGGACGGACTGAGAGCGTGTCGCCGTCGGAACGACGCGAAGCGGCTTCAACGAGCGGAGCGAGCGCAGGGCTCGGGACCCACAGGTCGCGTCTGTCGGGTCAGACGCACAGAAAGGTGAGACGCGTCCGTACAACCGTCTCTCGTCGCGGCGAGTCCGTACGCATCGGGGCTCTGTCGACATCGGCGGCTACTCGGCAACCGGGCGAGCGATCGGCCGAAGCGCTGTCGCCACGCGGGGCGGAGACGTCGGACCGGTTCAGTCGTCCCCGCGAATCGTATTCGCTACTACCCTCACACACTGCGGCGGTCTTCGCCGCCGGATCGTGGGTGTGTACCAACTTTTTGGAGACGTCTGTGACAGCTGTCTCACGAGCAGCTGGGCGGAGCTGAGAGCCACCGTTGTGCTCATCGCAGTCAGCGTGGGCGAGGTGGTCGTTGAGGCTGGTCCGATCGTTACGAAACGCTCGGAGCACC